>VGPU01000001.1 GCA_016882525.1 Cyanobacteria bacterium M_surface_10_m2_119
GGGGGCCCCTCCAACCTCCACCGCCGGAGGCCCTCGGACTGGTCAGTGCCTCTGCGCCGGCGGTGGCTCCGGATCGCCGCCAGGTCGTGGTGGCAGTTCCCGGCCCTTCCGCTGCAGTGGCTCCACAACCCGGCTGAGGGCCAGATCGAGAAATTGGCGCAGGGCGCCATCGCGGCGGTTGAGGTCGTAGTGGCGTTGCACCACTTCCTGGATGCCGCCATCGCCCCAGGACTGGTCGCGCTCGAAGTAGCTGATGAAACTCGCCCCGGCGATGCGGGTGAGCCAGGCCGCACTCACGGCCTGCAGCGCCCGACTCACCAGCAGCGCCGGCAGGGTGGTGCTCAGGGCGGCGGCCACCAGTCCGACCCCGCCCTTCACCAGCCCCAGGCCCGCCAGGGTGCGGCCCACCGAGAGGGCCAGCTCCTGGGCTGTCGCCCGGCCGAGCTGGATGTCGTAGACCTTGGCAACCTCTACCACCATCTGGGCATTCACCGCGGCGGCGGCCAGCAGATCCACCCCGGGCAGCGGCGTGACCGCCAGCACCCCGGCGCTGATCCAGCCGTAGCGCTCCACCACGGCGGTGCTGTCCTGGCGGCGCTGCTCCGCCAGCAGCCGCCGGCTGGCGTCCCCCAGGTGCCGACTCTGCAGCAGCAGGTTGTCGGCGATCAGTTCTTCCCCGTCGGCGTGGAGCACCGCCGCGATCCGCCGCAGCAGCGCGTCCACTTCCGGCCTGGGCTGGAGCGGTCGGCCGCCAGGCCGGGGAATGCTCTGGGGCGCGGCGCTGGCGGCCACCACATCCTCGGGTTGGAGCAGCTCCCGGCAGCGGCTGCGCAGCCGCTGCAGCAGCCGCTCTTCTTCCTGTTCGCCCCGCAGGTCGCACTTGTTGAGCACCAGCAGCAGGCGCTTGCCCAGGCTGGCGAGGGCCTGGTAGAGCTCGGCTTCGGTGGCCCTCAGATCGCCGTCCACCACCAGCAGGAGCAGGTCGGCGCGGCTGGCCTGCTCCCGCGCCCGCCGTCCGCGCTCGGCGCCGTCCACCCCCGCCTCCAGCAGGCCGGGGGTGTCGACCAGCCAGATCGCCCGCTGCAGGCCCCCCAGCCGCAGCCGATAGCGGCTGGAGACCGTCGTGGATCCCATGGCCGCCCCCACCTCCCCCACCAGCTCCTGCAGCAGGGCCCGGATCAGGCTGGTCTTGCCGGTGGAGCCCACCCCGAACACCACCACCACCAGGTCGCCCCTCTCCAGTTCAGCCGCCATGCGCTGCTGCTGTTGGCGAAGCGCTTCGCGGGCCACGCTGTCGCGGATGCGCTCGAGGGTCTGGTCGATGGCCTCCAGTTGCTGGGCGGCAGCCTGGCGCCGGTTGCTGGGGGCCGCTGGGGCGGTGGCGTCCTCCGCGCCTTGGCGGCGGCGGCCGCTGATGGCCCGCAACCAGGGCCAGCCCAGCTGGGCCATCAGCAGGGCGGCCCCGAGCACCAGCAGCAGGGCCACCGGTCCCACCAGCCCGTAGGGCAGCACAGCACTGAGCTGCCAGATCAGCTGGTTGAAGGCCTGGAGCACCAGGCCCACCACCAGCAGTGCTGCCAGGCCCAGGGCGATGGCCAGCCAGAGGCGGGTGCGGGGGCTCATGGGGAGCTGCGGATGATGGCGCTCCACAGCCCGGCGGCCAGGGCGCTGCTGGCCTGCGTGGGACTGTTGTCGTCGTTGCCCAGCCAGATGCCGATGACCCAGCGCCGCCTGGGCTCGAAGCCCACGAAGAGCAGGTCACGGTTCTCGTTCGTGGTGCCGGTCTTGCCACCTTCCTGACCTCCGAGATAGGCAGCCTGCCCGGTGCCGCCGCGCACCACGGCCCGCAGCAGCTCCTGCATTCGCCCAGCGGTGGCTGCGGGCATCACCCGGCGGCCAGGGCTGGCGCCACCGCTTCCTCCGGGGCGGCGGCAGCTCTGGGGCGTCTCACTCGTGCAGGTCTCCCCATCCACCACGCGGCGAATGGTGGTGGGGGGATACCAGGTGCCGCCATTGGCGACCGCGGCGTAGGCGGCCGTGAGCTCCAGCAAGGTGACCTCGCTCTGCCCGAGGGCCAGCCCAGGCACCTCCGCCAGTGGGCTGGTGATCCCCAGATCCCGGGCTTTCTGCACCACGGCCTCCAGCCCTACCTTCTGGGCCAGGCGCAGGGCAGAGGTGTTGCTGCTGCGGGCAAAGGCTCCGCTGAGGCTCAGGCTGCCGCCGCAGGCGCTGGTGAAGGTCTGGCCACGCCACTCCAGGGGGCCACAGGCCACGGGGTCGGTTGCCCGGCCGCCCCGTTCCAGAACCACCAGGTAGGGGAAGAGCTTGAACGTGCTGCCGGGCTGGCGCAGGGCCATGGTGGCGCGGTTGAACTGGCTCTGGCTGTAGTCCCGCCCCCCGGCCACCGCCAGGATGCCGCCGGTGCCGGCATCGAGCACCACCACCGCGCCTTCTGTGATCCCCAGGCTGCGACTGCTGGTCACCCGCTGGCGCAGCAAGCGCTCCACCGTGGCCTGCAGCACAGGGTCGTGGTGGGTGTCGATCAGGAAATTCCCTTCGCGGGCCACGGCTTCGCCCACCTTGGCTTCCAGATCCCGGCGCACCTGGTCGGTGTAGTAAGGGGCGCCGCGTCCCTGGGTTGCGCTTCGGCAGGCCTTTGGGCTGAGCTGCACCGGACTGCGACGGGCGCGGCGGCCTGCATCGGCACGGATCCGCCCGCTGTCGACCATCTTGTTCAGCACGCGGTTGCGCGCATCCAGCGCGGCCTGGGGATCGAAGCAGGGGTCGTAGCCATTGGGTGACGGCAGCAGACCCACCAGCAGGGCTGCTTCCTCCAGGCTGAGCCTGGCCGCCGGTTTGTCGAAGAAGTGGCGGCTCGCGTCTTCGAAGCCCCAGCCTGCCCCCAGGTACACCCGGTTGAGGTAGCTGAGCAGCAGGTCGCGCTTGCTGAAGCGGGCCTCCATCTGCAGGGACACCAGCAGCTCGCGCCACTTGCGCCCCAGGGTCTCCCCCTGGCCCACCTGCTCGGGATAGAGGCTGCGGGCCAGTTGCTGGGTGAGGGTGCTGCCACCTTCCAGCACCCGCCCGCCCATCAGGTTGGTCACGAGGGCCCGGGCCGTGCCGATCGGGTCCACGCCGGGGTGCCACCAGAACCGTCCGTCTTCACTGGCCAGCAGTGCATCGATCAGCACGGCCGGGTAGTCCTCCAGCGCGGCCAGCTCTCGGTGACGCTGGCCCTCCGCACTGGCGATCGTCTTGCCGTTGCGGTCGTAGAGGGCCAGGGGACCCCGCACCGGCGCCAGGCTGCCCCGGATCGGGGCCTGCACCAGGGCCAGCACCAGGGTGGCCAGGCCGGTGAGGGCCAGACCACCGAGGGCCAGGGTGACCCCCCGCATCAGGCGCCGTCGCCCGGGGTGGTGGGAACAGTGGAACTCCAGCTCCGGCACCGCGGCCTGCTGGGGGGGGCCGAAGCGCACCCGATCTCCATCCGCGAGCAGCAGCTCCTGGACCCGCTGGCCCTGCCACCAGAGCCCGTTGGTGGAGTTCTGATCGCGCAGAAGCCAGTAGCGGCCCTGCTGCTCGAGCAGGGCATGGGTGCGGCTCACGGCCGGATTGGCCAGGCTGATTTCGCAGTCGCCATCACGGCCCAGCCGGTACAGCCCCCCGTGGAGCGTGAGACGGCGGCTGGCTTCGCCAGGCAGATGCAGGAGCAGCTCGGCCTCAGCCATCACGGTGCTGCTCCGGCTGGAGCAGGTCGATGGCGAAGGCCAGCACCGCCAGATTGATGGCCACGTCGGCGAGGTTGAAGACCGGGAAGGAGATCGGCACCAGGGCCAGAAAGTCGACCACGGCGCCCAGCCGCCAGCGGTCGAGGCCATTGCCGATGGCCCCGCCCAGCAGAAAGCCAAGGGCCAGAGTGCGGCTCAAAGACACCCCTCGCCGGGTGGGCCAGGCGATCCAGATGGCCACGGCCAGCGCCACCAGCAGACTCACCAGCCCCAGCAGGCGCGTGGAGCCGGTGAACAGGCTGAAGGCGGCTCCGGTGTTGGTGGTGAACTGCAGCTCGAGCAGGCCGGGAAGGAAGGGGCGGCTGCCGATCGGGGCCAGCACCTCGACGGCCCAGAGCTTGCTGAGCTGATCGGCCAGCACCACGGCGGCCGCCAGTCCAAAGCTGAGGCGTCGGTGGCGCGATCCAGGGGCGTTGGCAGGGGGCCTCATGCGTGCCGGGCAGCGGAGAGCTGGCGATTCAGGGTTGCACGAGCAGCAGACGCCGCAGCGCCAGGGCCACGACTCCCACCGCACAGCAGAGGAGGAGCAGGGAGGGCAGGGGGGCCACTGAGTAGCGCATCGCCAGCAGCGCGGGTTGGATTCCCCAGCGCCCCGCCAGCGCTCCCAGCCCCAGATTGAGCAGGCCACAGAGCTGGATCACCGCAAGGCCGATCACGGCGGTGCCGGTGAGCTTGAGCACGTCATTCATGCCGGGTTGGCGGGCGAGCTTGCCCGCCAGCCAACCCGCCGGCACGAACCCGGCCAGATAGCCGAAACCGGGGTCGAGCAGATAGGCGGTGCCGCCGCCGCCGTGAAACACCGGCAACTGGAACAGCCCGAGGGTGAGATAGCCGACGGCGGCCAGCAGGGCGCTGCGCGGGCCGCACACCAGGGCCGTGAGCAGCAGGGCCGGCACCTGCAGGGTGATCGGCAGGGTGCTCAGCTCCCAGGCGCCCCCCTCGCTTCGCCAGGGCACGGCGGCCTGGATCAGGCCTCCCACCAGGATCAACAGCAGACCCGCCAGGGCCCCACTCCAGTTGGCAAGCGCCCGCAACGCATCGGCTTCAAGCTCCCCGCAGTCTGAAGGGTCGGGCAAGCACCTGGATCCGGAGGGCCCTGCGGCGAGCGACCCTAATTTGGCTCCCCCGGTTCTGCCTCTTCATGGCCCCTGATGCGCCGGCTCCCGTCCCCCCTGCCGGAGAGCCCGAGGTCGCCGTTCCACCGTCCTGGACGGTGGGCATGGCCGTCCGTCTGGTCCGCCGCCCCGCCTATCTCAAGACTGCCGATCCGATGCCCATGCTCAGGCCCCCGGATCTGATCGGTGTCGAGGAGATCGGCCAGGTGGCGGAACTGAGGGCGCTTGGGCAGCTGGCGGTGCGCTTTCGCCGCGGCACATTTCTTCTGGCGGGCGAGAGCCTGGAACCGGTCCCTTCCGCATCAGGAGCTCCAGGCGCCTGAGGCAGCCTGGAGGGCGCCTGCCGGGCCGCAGAGGCTCAGATGGGGGTGGGACAGCCAGCGCTGGGCCGCCGCCAGCAGATCCTGCGGCTGCAGCTGCTCGGCCCGCTCCAGAGCACGCTCCACGTGGTCTTCTCCCAGGCCATAGCCCAGCAGCAGGGCCTGGCGGTCGGCGACCTGGCCGCAGGTCTGACGGCCCATCGCATCCTGCCCACGAAACTTCGCCCGGGCCAGGCTGAGGTCCTCCTGGCTCAGGGGGTCGTTCAGCATCCGCTCCCACTCGTCCTGCAGGCAGCGGGTGGCTTCCTCAGCCCGATCCGCTGAGGTGGAGAGGTGCCACACGAAGGGAGTTGCCCCGCAGCGAGCGGGCATGTGCACCCCCACGTCGTAGGCAAGGCCCCGCTCCTCGCGCAGCACCTGAAACAGCCGGCTGGACATGCCCACGCCCAGGTGGGCCTGCAGCAGCCTCAGGGGCAGGGCGTCGGGATGGCCTAGCGGCACCGTCACCACACCTTGCATCAACACCATCTGTTCGGTGGGCTGCTCCTGCAGCGCCAACCGTTCTCCCGCGATCGCCGATGCCCCGGCCCTGGCGATCGGCAGGCCGCTGGGCCAGGGGCGAGCGGCCAGCTCGTCCTGCAGCCTGGCCAGCGGGCTCGGTTCGAGATCGCCGCAGAGCACCAGCACCGCTCCCAGGCTCCCCAGCTGTTTCACCAGGGGTTTCAGCGCGCTGGCTGCCAGCTGCTGCAGATCCTCGGGATCGCCGAGGGGGTCATGCCCATAGGGGCCGTCCCCGTAGAGCTGCTGACGCAGGCGGTCGTGGGCCAGCTGGAAGGGATCCTCCTGTTGCCGCTGGAGGTTCTGCAGGTTGAGTTCCCGTTCCAGTTCCACCTGCTCGGCGGCAAGGCTGGGGGCGGCCGCCATGGTGAGCAGCAGGGGCACGAGCTCGCAGCTGTCCTCACTGGCGCACTTGAGGCTCAGCACCAGGCAGTCTTCGCTGGCCTCAGCTCGCAGGGCGGCCCCGCGCCCTTCCACCCGCTCCGCGAGGGCATCTGCATCCAGGTCGCCCGCCCCCCGCGTCATGGTGCCGGCCAGGAGCTGCATGGCGCCTCGCTGACCCGCCGGGTCGAGACTGCTGCCTCCCCGGATCCACAGGCGGGCTGCCAGCAGGCCGGCGCCCGGGCGCTGTTGCTGCACCAATGGCAGTCCCCCGGGCAGGGTGCTGTGGTGCCAGGGGTGGCTCATGCGGGCACCACCTCCAGCACGCAGGCCCGCTCCGGATTGAGTTGCGGAAGGCACTGCCGTTGCAGCCGGTCGGGATCCCAGTCGTCGAGAGCCAGGAGCGGCGCCTCCAGGTTGCGGTGGTGTTGCCAGAGGTGGTTGCTTGCCAAGGCTCCGGCAACACCCCCTGCCGATTCCAGACCGAAGCGGTAGCCATTGGCCACCAGCCGGCAGGTGCGCTGCCATTCTTCCGGCCCGATCTCACCGGAGGCCAGCTCGCGCAGCACCTCCTCCGTCGCTTCTCTTACGGAGGACAGATCCTCGGGGCTGCAGATCGCCTCCAGCAGAGCCAGGCTGCCGCATTCCATCACGTGCAGATCGAGGTCGATGCTCTCCACCAGCCGCAGCTCTTCACGAAGGCGGCGCACCAGCCGGCTGCGGCGGCCCTCGGCCAGCAGGCTCGTGAGCAGATCGGCGCCCATCACCGCGGTGAGGTCGTGGGCCGCCGGCAGGCACCAGGCCATCAGCAGTCGGGCGGACTCCAGCCGGGGCAGGGCGATGCGATGGCTGCCGGGGCGCACCTGCAACGGCGGGATCGGATTCGCGTCGCCGGAACGGGGCAGGTGGGCCAGGGGGCTGGCGGCGATCGCCGCCTGGATCGCCTGCGTGTGGGCCTGCTCGCCCTGGAGCGGCCCGCAGAGGCTGAGCACGCAGCGATCGCCGCGGTACAGCCGCTGCTGAAACGCAGCCATGCTTTCCGGGGTGTGGGCCAGAAGCAGGTCCCGGCGGCCGAGGATCGGTGCGCCGTAGGGGTGATCCCCGCAGGCGTCCGTCAGCAGCCGCTGCAGGGCCACCTCCTCCGGCTGGTCCTCGCTCTGGGCCAGTTCCTCGAGCACCACCTGGCGCTCCATCTGAAACGCATCCCGCTCCAGCCGCGGCTCGAGCACCAGCTCGAGCAGCAGCTCGACCGCCTCGGCGGCGGCAGCCGGCGGGATGAGCACGTGGTAGTGCACGTCGTCAAAGCCGGTGGCGGCGTTGCTGCTCCCCCCCAGGGCTTCGATCCGCCAGTCGAACTCGCCCGCTTCGAGGCGGGTGCTGCCCTTGAAGACCATGTGTTCGAGGAAGTGGGCGATCCCGCTTTCCTCGGGTTTTTCAAACAGGCTGCCGGCCCGACACCAGAGGTCCACGCAGATCAGCGGACTGTCCGGCAGATCCAGGCTCACCACCTGGGCACCGCTGGCCAGCTCCGCAATCTGCGGGGCCTGGAGGCCTGGCAGCAGGGCAGGGGTGGGGGCCAGGGGCAAGGGGTCAGGACATGGCAGGATCCGCATTCTGCTGGCTGGTGCATCCGTGGTGAGAGCTCCCATGCCCCAGGGACTTCCCCTGCACCCCCTCGTCGACCAGCTGGCGGAGCGGATCCGCCAGGCCTGGGCCCCCTTGCCCGCCCTGGCCGACCTGCCGGTGGATCCAGACCTCGAGGCCATCAGCGGCAGCCTCGATGGCGAGGCCCTGTTTATCCGCAACGAGCTCTTCTGCAGCCGTGGGTTGCGCAAAATTCACCTGGAGACCGCACGGCTTGGTCTCGGTCTGCAGATCCTCCACTGCGTCTGGTTCCCCGATCCCCGCTTCGACCTGCCGGTGTTCGGCGCCGACATCGTCGCCAGCCCGGCCGGGGTGTCTGCCGCCGTCGTCGACCTCTCGCCGGTGGGTGACGCCCTGCCCCCCGCTGTGGTGGAGCGCCTGGAGGGCCTGCCGCCACGCCCCTTCAGCCAGGAGCGCCCCCTGCCGGAGTGGGGCACGATCTTTTCCCCCTTTGTGCGCTTCATGCGTCCGGCGGATGCGGGGGAGGAGCAGTCCTTCATCGCTCTGGTGAGTGACTACCTCACCGTGCTTGCCGAGGCCAGTGCCCAGGTGGAGCCGCAGCCGATCAGCCACCCCGATACGGTGAGACGGCACGCAGGTCAGCTCTCCTATTGCCGGCAGCAGAAGCGCAACGACAAGACGCGACGAGTGCTGGAGAAGGCCTTCAACCCGGCCTGGGCGGAGCGGTACATCGAAGAGCTCCTCTTCGACGACCCCGTTCCCCTCGCCTGATGCCCCGTCGTTTGGCCAGTCTGTTGGCCAGGCCCTGGTTGCTGGCCGGCACGGTTCTGCTGGCGCTGCTTGTGCTGGTGCTCGCCAGCCGTCGGTGGATGCCGGCACCGGTTCCCGCCCCCGCGTCGACGCCATCCGAGCGGCCCGCGGCCGCGCCTGAGGCCGTCTCCGCCCTGGGCACCCTGCAGCCAGCCGGCGACATCCGCCGCCTGGCTCCCCCCAGCAGTGCCATGGGTGGCAGCCCGCGCCTGATCACCCTGCACGTGCAGGAGGGGGATCGCGTGGACCGGGGTCAGCTGCTGGCCACCTTTGACAGCCGCCCCAGGCTGCTGGCCGATCTCTCTGCCGTCACCGCACGCATCGAGACTCTCCGGGTGCAGATCCGCATGCAGGAGCGGGAGGTGGCCCGCTACCAGAGTGCGGCCGATTCCGGAGCTGCCGCCATGGTGCTTCTGGAAGAAAAGAAAGACGAACTGGTGAGCCTGCAGGGGCAGCTGCGGGAGGCCACGGCCCAACGCCAGGCGTTGCAGGTCGACCTCGCGGACAGCGAACTGCGGGCTCCGATCGCAGGGGCCGTGCTCAAGATCCACAGCCGGCCGGGGGAACGGCCCGGTGACCAGGGGGTCCTGGAGCTGGGCGCCAGTGATCGCATGGAGGCCATTGCCGAGGTCTATGAAAGCGACATCAACCGGGTGAAGCTGGGCCAGCGCGTTCAGTTGGTGAGCGAGAACGGCGGTTTTGCCGGCACCCTCGGTGCTCGGGTGATCCGCATCTCCCCCCAGGTGCGGCAGCGCAGCGTGCTCTCCACCGACCCCACTGGCGACGCCGATGCCCGGGTGGTCGAGGTGAGGTTGGCCCTCGATCCCGCGGCGGCAACAGCGGTGCGGGACCTGGCCGGTCTGAAGGTGATCGCCCGCTTCACGCCGTGAACCTGCCGACCCGGATCCTCGGCTTCTGGCAGGGCCGACGGATTCCTCTGGCGATCCTGCTGCTCACCCGTCAGCCGGTGCGTCTGGCGGTCGCCCTGGCGGGCATCAGTTTCGCTGGAATCCTGATGTTCATGCAGCTGGGATTCCGCGATGGGCTGTTCGATGCCAGCGTCACCATTCACCGGCTGTTCGACACCGACCTCGTTCTGATCAGCCCCCGATCCACCAGTTCGGTGAGCATGGCGAGTTTCCCCCGGCGGCGCCTGGTGCAGGCGATGGCAGCCCCGGAGGTGGAGGGGATCACGCCGGTCAACTGGGGGCTGCTGCTGTGGCGCAATCCCGAGACCCGGGGCACGCGATCCATTCTCGCCCTCGGCTTTGAACCCAACGACCCCCTGTTCACCGATCCTGAGCTCGCCCCGAAGGCCCGCGTGCTCACCCAGAAGGGCCGCGTGCTCTTCGATGCCCAGTCGCGTCCTGAGTTCGGCCCCGTGGCGGAGTGGTTCCGCGCCGGTCGAACCGTGGAGAGTGAGATCTCGGGCACACGGGTGCGGGTGGCCGGTCTCGTGGGTCTGGGCACCTCCTTCGGTGCCGATGGCAACCTGCTCACCAGCAGCGAGACTTACCGCGAGCTGGTGCCGAACACCCCCCCCGGCAGCATCGAGGTGGGGCTGATCCGCCTGCGGCCCGGCACTGACCCCGAGGCTGCCGCCCGCCGGCTGCAGGCACAGCTCCCCGACGATGTGACCGTGCTCACCAAGGAGGGCTTCATCGCCTTTGAGCAGAACTACTGGCGGACCAGCACCTCCATCGGCTTCATCTTCACCCTGGGAGCCGCCATGGGTTTTGTGGTCGGCTGCGTGATCGTCTACCAGGTCCTTTACTCCGATGTGAGTGACCATCTGCCCGAATACGCCACCCTGATGGCCATGGGCTACAAGCTCACCAGCCTGCTGGGGATTGTCGCCCGGGAGGGGCTGCTGCTTGCAGCCTTCGGCTATCTGCCGGCCTACGCCGCCGGCCAGGGGCTCTACCTGCTGGTGCGCAACGCCACCCAGCTCCCTGTGTACATGGACACCACCCGGGCCATGACGGTGTTCACGATGATTCTGGTGATGTGCATGGCTTCCGCGTTCCTGGCGATGCGTCGCCTCGCCGATGCCGATCCGGCCGAGATCTTCTGACCATGGGCAGCCCGGCCGCGATTCATCTGGAGGGTCTCAGTCACTGGTTTGGCAGTGGTGGCATGCGCAGGCAGGTGCTCCAGGGTGTGGATCTCACCGTGGCACCAGGGGAGGTGGTCCTGCTCACCGGGCCCTCCGGCTGTGGCAAGACCACCCTGCTCACCCTGGTGGGGGCCCTGCGTCAGGTGCAGGCAGGCTCGGTGCAGGTGCTCGGGTGCCAACTCGCCGGGGCCAGCCGGCGCGATCGCCAGCGGCTGCGGCGCTCCATCGGCATGATCTTCCAGGGCCACAACCTGCTGCGCTGTCTCACCGCTGAGCAGAACGTGCAGATGGGGTCTGACCTGCTGCCCGCGCTGGGGTACCGGGCCCGCCGGGATCAGGCCCGAGAGTGGCTGCGGGCCGTAGGCCTGGGCGATCAGCTCCACAAGCTTCCCCACGACCTCTCGGGAGGACAGAAGCAGCGGGTGGCCATCGCCCGTGCTCTCGCCGCCCATCCCCGCCTGCTGCTGGCGGATGAGCCCACGGCGGCCCTCGACTCACGGTCAGGCCGGGAGGTCGCCGAACTGCTGCGCCGGCTGGCTCGCGACAACGGCTGTGCGGTGCTGATGGTCACCCACGATCCGCGCATCCTGGACGTGGCGGATCGGCTGCTGCGGATGGAGGATGGCCACCTCGAAGAGGGTGGTGCACCTGCGGTGCAGCCCCTGGCGACTCTGGCAGTTGAGTAGGGTGAGCCCTTGACACCATCCCGGAACGCCGCTGCATGGCCAAGCGCAGGAATCTGAAGAAGGAAAAGCAGGAGCGCAATCGCGCCTACGCCCGCAAGTTCAAGAAGCGCAAGCTGCGCAATGACGGTCGCGGTGAAGGCGCCGGCAACGGCGTGACCGGCACGGCCAACAACGGCGGGGCCGCCGACTGAGCCTCCGCACGCTTGCGCCGGGCCCTTGGGGATCCTGCGGGATCCCCTTTGTCGTTTGCGCGCTCGTGCTTCGGCAGCTGTATCCATGTTTTTCAGCGTCGTCATCCCCACCTACGACCGCCTGCCCATCCTTCGTCAGTGCCTGTTGGCGCTGGAGGGCCAGCAGCTCGCCACACCGCTCACGGGCTACGAGGTGGTGGTGGTGGATGACGGCTCCACCGACGCCACGGTCTCCTGGATTGAAGCCGAGCAGCGTGCTGGCGCCCTCCCCCATGTACGTCTGATCTGCCAGGACCACGGCGGTCCGGCGAGGGGCCGCAACCGCGGGGTGGAGGCCGCCCGCGGCGATGTGGTCGTCTTCATCGACAGCGACCTCGTCGTCACGGAGTCCTTTCTGCTCAGCCATGCCCGTGCGCTGGAGGCCGACTGGCAACGCCAGGGCAATCGTCTGAGCTTCACCTACGGCGCGGTGATCAACACCGCCAACTTCGAGCGGCCCACTGCCGAGCGGCACAAGCTGCGTGACCTCTCCTGGGCCTACTTCGCCACGGGCAACGTGGGAATCGACCGTGCGCTGCTCCTGCGGGCCGGTCTCTTCGATCCCACCTTCCATCTCTATGGCTGGGAGGATCTCGAACTTGGGGAGCGGCTGCGGCGTCTGGGGGTACGACTGGTGCGCTGCCCTGAGGCCGTGGGCTATCACTGGCATCCACCCCTGAGTCTGGAGCAGATTCCACGGCTGATCGCCGTGGAGCAGGAGCGGGCGCGGATGGGCCTGGTCTTCTACCGCAAGCACCCGACCTGGCGGGTGAGGCTGATCATTCAATACACCTGGCTACATCGCCTCCTCTGGGAGCTCCTTACCCTGGGAGGGCTGCTGACCCCCTCCAGCCTGCGGCCCCTGCTGGCCTGGCTCATCCGCCGCGGCCATGCCGGGCTGGCCATGGAGATCCTGCGGCTTCCCCTCAATCGCATCGGCGTGCGCACCCTGTTCCGCCTGGCGCGGCAGGGGGGCTCGGCCACCGTTTGATAGGGTTCACGGGTCCCTAAAACCGCACACCTGCGTGTTTCGGGTGATCTGAGCTGATCCGTTGTCGGCCCCCTCCTCGCCGAGGTCTTCCGTTCCGGTCCCAGGTCCCTGGCAGGTGGAGGCAAACCCGAAACCCCAATCACCATGGCCGTTGTCACCCTCGCGGAAATGATGGAGGCTGGCGCCCACTTTGGGCACCAGACCCGCCGCTGGAATCCCAAGATGTCGCGCTACATCTATTGCGCGCGCAACGGGGTTCACATCATCGACCTCGTGCAGACCGCCGTCTGCATGAACAACGCTTACAAGTGGGTGCGCAGTGCTGCTCGCAGCGGCAAGCGTTTCCTGTTCGTGGGCACCAAGAAGCAGGCCTCCGAGGTGATCGCCCAGGAGGCGACCCGCTGCGGCGCCGCCTACGTGAACCAGCGCTGGCTGGGCGGCATGCTCACCAACTGGACCACCATGCGGGCCCGCATTGAGCGTCTCAAGGACCTCGAGCGGATGGAGAGCTCCGGCGCCATCGCCATGCGTCCCAAGAAGGAGGCCGCCGTGCTCCGCCGGGAACTCGACCGTCTGCAGAAGTATCTGGGTGGCCTGAAGAACATGCGTCGCTTGCCCGACGTGGTGGTGCTGGTGGATCAACGCCGCGAGACCAACGCCGTGCTCGAGGCCCGCAAGCTGGACATTTCCCTGGTGTCGATGCTCGACACCAACTGCGACCCCGATCTCTGCGACGTGCCCATCCCCTGCAACGACGACGCTGTGCGTTCGGTGCACCTGGTGCTGAGCCGTCTGGCCGACGCCATCAACGAAGGTCGCCATGGTGCCGGTGACCAGGGCCAGGCCGATCAGGGCTGATCACCAGAGCGCTGCGCGTTTCCCATCCCGTTTCCGACCCATTCCCTGAACTGACCCATGGCTGAGATTTCAGCAAAGCTCGTCAAAGACCTGCGCGATAAGACCGGCGCCGGCATGATGGATTGCAAGAAGGCGCTGGCCGAGACCAACGGCGACAGCGAGAAGGCGATTGAGTGGCTGCGCCAGAAGGGCATAGCCAGTGCCGAGAAGAAGGCCGGCCGCACCGCCGCCGAGGGGGCCATCGGCTCCTACATCCACACCGGCGCCCGGGTGGGCGTGCTGGTGGAAGTGAACTGCGAGACCGATTTCGTCGCCCGCGGCGAGATCTTCCAGGAGCTGATCCGCAACGTGGCCATGCAGATTGCCGCCTGCCCCTCGGTTGACTACGTGAAGGTCGACGACATCCCCACCGAGGTGGCGGAGCGGGAGAAGCAGATCGAGATGGGTCGCGATGACCTGGCGGGTAAGAAGGAGGAGATGAAAGAGAAGATCGTTGCCGGTCGCATCGGCAAGCGTCTCAAGGAGATGGCCCTGATGGACCAGCCCTACATCAAGGACAGCGGCATGACCGTTGAGGAACTGGTCAAGCAGGTGGCTGGCAAGGTGGGCGAGAACATCCAGGTGCGTCGCTTCGTGCGCTTCAACCTGGGTGAGGGGATCGAGGTGGAGAAGCTCGACTTTGCTGCCGAGGTGGCCGCCATGGGCGGCGCCTCCTGAGCCCGGCCCCTTGCTGCCGGCCAGGTCGCGGTGACATCCCTCCAGGATGTGCGTCAACAGCTCGACCGCTTCGGCGAGCAGTTGCAGGGCACGAATCCGGACCTCTATCGCGACCTGGCGCTGTATCTCCAGGTGCTGCGGGATGGCCTTCTGAACAGCGTTCAGCAGGCCTGTTTTCATCTGGCCACCCGGTTTTATCCCGATCGCTACTGCGGTCTTGAGGCCGAGCAACGCCAATCCCTGCACGCCGAACTGCAGGAGCTCGTGCGACGGGCCTCCAGCCTGCTCACGGTGGAGCAGGTGGCCCAGCTCGCCGGCCAGGGTGCCAGGGAACGCCAGTTGCGCCGCCGGCAGCGGCAGCAGGAGTGGTTGGCCCAGCTGCGCAAGGTGAGCGAGGAGGAGGACGGCTCCCCTCCGTCTGAACCGGATGGCTCGATTCATCTCCAGGGGGGCCTGCCCATTAGCCTCCCCCACTGGCCGGTCATGCCTTCCCTGCACCTGGAGAGCGCCGGGGAGGGGCATGCCGATGGCGAGCCAGGCCCCATCCGGGAGTCACCATTCTCTGGTGATGCACCCATCGGTGCCGATCCCGCGGAGACGCCACAGGCGGACTCCCTGCTCGATGAGAACGGTGATTCCCTGCTCGATGCTTTCTTCGAGGAGGCTCCCGGCAGCACCTTGCCACCGCCCTGGAATGAGGCGGGCCTTCCCCGGGATCCGGTGGGTCTGCTCGTTTGGTTGGATGGCTTCGAGCAGGCTCTTGCCCGCCGGCTTCGCAATCTCTCCCATGCCACCAATGTGGAGCTGCTGCGGGCCGGGCTCTGCCCCAGTCTGCTGCCCCTAAGCCTGCTGCAGGCGGCGCTGGAGGGCCAGCTGGAGCCCCTGCCTGCCCCGGCCAATCTGTTGCGCCTTCAGGTGCCCCTGGCGCCCGAGGCGGGTGGCCAGTTGGAGAGCGTGGCTGTCCTGCTGCGCCTTGCGGATCTCGAGCTGGAGCAACCGAGGCTTCGCACCTGCCGCAGTCGCTGGCAACGGCATCGCCAGGAGGTGCGCAGAATGGCCGAGCAGCATCGCCGGCTGCAACGCCGACTGCAGATGCTCGAGGCCGAACGGTTGTGGCACCAGGACATCCCCAGCCTGCCCCTGAGCGACACCCCCCCCTAGGGCTGGCCGAACCCCACGGGCCCTGGTTCCGCACCCTCCACCAGGCCCTGCAGCTGGAGGTTGACCGTGGTTTTCAGAACCTGATGGGTCGCCGGGAGCGGTTCGCAGACTTTCTGGGCCGCAGCCTGGAGCATCCAGATCCCAGCGTGGAGGTGCCGGCGGCGGTGGCCCAGCTGGCGCGTCGGTTTCAGGCCTACGCGGAGCTGAGTGCCCCCCAGCGCCAGGTGCTCGTCGCCCAGTGCCGTCAGCAGTTGCAGCGCTGGCGAGAGGATCTTCGTCCCCGGCTGCCCCCTTCCCCACCTCGGTTGAAGGTGGCCGATCCGCCAGCGGGTGGCGATGACATCGCCGCCACCCTCGCGGCCCGGGCATGGCGACCCGATACCCCGCTGGCGGAGGTGCGCGGAGTCGGCCCGAAGACGGCCATCCGTCTGGCCCAGCTCGGCCTGCTGGTGGTGCGGGATCTGATTCACCACTATCCCCGCGACTATCTCGACTACGCCAATCTGGTGCGCATCAGTGGCCTGGAGCCTGGCCGCACGGCCACCATCGTCGCCACCGTGCAGCGCAGCCACGCCTTCACCAGTCCCCGCAACCCCCAGCTCTCGATTCTCGAACTGCAGCTGACCGATCCGACCGGTCGACTGCGCGTCAGCCGCTTTTTCGCCGGTCGCCGCTTTGCCTCGCCGGCCTGGCTTCGCAGCCAGCAGCGCCAGTTTCCCCCTGGCGCCACGGTTGCCGTCAGTGGACTGGTGAAGGATGGGCCCTACGGCCCCCAGTTTCAGGATCCGCTGATTGAAGTGCTCGAGAGCGCCCATGCGCCCGTGCGCTCCCGGGAGATCGGCCGCCTTGTTCCTGTCTATGCCCTCACCGAGGGTCTTGGGGCCGATCGCATGCGCCAGACCGTGGCGGCGGTGCTGCCGGTGGTGGCACGCTGGCCCGATCCCCTTCCCGCCAATCTCCGCCAGCGGGAGGGCCTGCTGGAGCGGTCCGACGCCCTGGCCCAGATCCATGCCCCCGCCAGTCAGGAGCAGCTCCGGGCCAGCCGTCATCGCCTGGTTTTCGATGAGTTTCTGCTGATGCAGCTCGGGCTGCTGCAGCGTCGCCGCCAGTTTCAACAGCGTTCATCCCTGGCCCTGGTCCCGCCGGCCCTGGACGGTGAGGCGTCAGGGCTGATGGAGCGCTTTCTGCGGTTGCTGCCCTTTTCGCTCACCTCTGCGCAGCAGCGGGTCCTCGCCGAGATCCGTGCCGACCTGGCCCGGGACCAGCCCATGGCCCGGCTGGTGCAGGGGGACGTGGGCAGCGGCAAGACCGTGGTGGCAATCGCTGCCCTGCTCATCGCCCTGGATGCCGGCTGCCAGGGGGCCCTGATGGCCCCGACGGAGGTGCTTGCCGAGCAGCACTACACCACGTTGTGCGGCTGGATGCCCCATCTGCAGGTGCGTTGTGCCCTGCTCACCGGTGCCACCCCCCTGCGGCGTCGGCGCGAGCTCCTGGCCGATCTGGCCAACGGTCAGCTGCAGTTGCTGGTGGGCACCCATGCCCTGCTGGAGGATCCGGTGCAGTTCGCCCGCCTCGGGCTGGTGGTGGTGGATGAGCAGCACCGCTTCGGGGTGCGGCAGCGCGATCGATTGCTGCACAAGGGATTGCAGCCCCACCTTCTCACCATGACGGCGACGCCCATTCCCCGCACCCTGGCCCTCTCCATTCATGGCGACCTGGAGGTGAGCCAGATTGATGCTCTCCCCCCGGGGCGCACCCCCATTCGCACGCGCCTTCTGGGCGCCGGGGAGCGCCACCAGGCCTATGCCCTGATCCGCGAGGAAGTGGCGCTCGGCCAGCGGGCCTATGTTGTGCTCCCCCTGGTGGAGGAGTCGGAGAGCAGCGATCTGCGCTCGGCCGTGCAGGTGCATGGTGAACTCAGCGCCGGGGAACTGGCCGACCTGCGGGTGGGACTGCTGCATGGCCGCATGGCCAGTGCCGAGAAGCAGGCGGCGATCCGGGCCTTTGCCAGTGGCCAGACCCAGGTGCTCGTGAGCACCACGGTGGTGGAGGTGGGGGTGGATGTGCCCGAGGCCAGCGTGATGGTCATCGAGCACGCCGAGCGCTTTGGCCTGGCCCAGCTCCACCAGCTGCGGGGACGGGTGGGGCGTGGTGCTGCGGCGTCCCATTGCCTGCTGATCAACGAGGGTCGCAACGCCCAGGCACGCCAGCGCCTGGAGGTGCTTGTGCGCTCCACCGATGGCTTTGAGATCGCCGAGATGGATTTGCGCCTGCGCGGCCCGGGGCAGGTGCTCGGCACCCGCCAGAGCGGTCTGCCGGATCTGGCCCTGGCGAGCCTCAGCGACGACGGTGCCGTGCTGGAGCAGGCCCGCCGTGTGGCCCAGGAGCTGCTGGCCGCCGATCCCGAGCTGCTGGAGCTCCCCCATCTGCGTCGGCTGCTCGAGGAGCAGCGTCAGCGCCTGAGTGAGGCTGTGCGTCTGAACTGATGGCCCCTGCTGCGTCCCCGCTGGTGCAGGAGCAGAGTGGGGGCCTGATCTGCCGCAGCGATGGCCCTGCGCCCCTGGAACCAGCTGCCGATCCGCGACTGCGCCGAGCCTCTGGTGTCCCTTCCCGCCAGCCTTCACCGTCTGGAACCCCATCCCTATCAGGCGTTGGGGGCTCCCTACGGCCCCGGAGCCAGCCCGTTTCAGTTGCGCCACGGGGTGCTGGAGCGCCTGCTGGCCGCCCAGACGGCCTTGCAGCAGCGGCATCCCCACTGGTGCCTGGCGATCTTCGATGGCTGGCGGCCCCTGGCCGTGCAGGCGTTCATGGTTGAGCACACCACCGCCACCCTCTGCCGGGAGCAGGGGGTCGACGCGGCTGTGCCCAGCGAAGCCCTGGCTGAGATCCAGGCTGCCGTTGGGCGATTCTGGGCCCCGCCCAATGCCGATCCCGCTGCCCCACCGCCCCACAGCACCGGCGCCGCCGTGGATCTCACCCTGGCCGAGTGCTCCGGCGACGGCCCCCCTTGCCCCCTCGGCATGGGCTCGGAGATCGATGCCATTGGATCGGTCTCCGAGCCTGACCATTTCGCTGACCTGGCGGAAGCCTGCACGGATCCGGAGCAGGCGAATCGCTATCGCCGCTGGCATGACTGCCGACTCGCCCTGCGGGCAGCGATGGAATCCCAGGGATTTGCCCAGCACCCCAACGAATGGTGGCACTTCAGCTGGGGCGATCAGCTCTGGGCCTGGACCCAGGGCGCACCTGAGGCGCGCTACGGCCGCGTGGATGGGCCAGCGCCGCCCTGAGCCGCTCCGGTGGCTGCAGGGGCGATCAGCCCCAGCTCCCGTCCAAGGCCCAGGGCCTCCTGCTCGGACATCAACCCCCGCCGCACGCATCGCCGCAGGCTGGAAAGGGTCATCTCGGCCTGCACTGCCTTCAACCGCTGAACGACAGCCGCCCCCTGGTCGGCGTAGGGCTCCAGCTGCCGCTGGAACGCCGCCCGTATGGTCTCGGGCCGGCAGGTGGCTGGGTCGGGGTCAAAGAGCTGGGGCTTTGATTCCGGAGCCTGGGGCATGGCCCGTCCCTGGGCCCTGGTGGGTTGGCCTGCCGAGTGAAGGCCCACGACGAGCGCCAGGCCAGCCACAAGCCACCGGTCCCACCGCCGGATGGCTGGATTGGGGCGCGCAGCAGGGGGCATCAGGGCGTCTCGGGTGCTCAGGCGACCGCCAGGAGGCGCTGCACCTCATCGCGGCCGCTCGAGACCACGAAATCGCCGAAGCTGCGTCGCATCCCGGTCTGGCGCCAGGCCTGGAGCAGGGGCTCGAGGGTGGCCTCCAGCGCATCGAGCGGCATTTTCTCGAGATACGGCTCCGCCAGGCGGCTGAGCTGGTTGCTGCCCCCGAGCCAGAGCTGGTACTGATCCACCCCACTGCCCACTAGGCCGATCTCCGCCATGTAGGGGCGGGCACAGCCATTCGGACAGCCCGTCATCCGCACCAGGATCGGCTTGGCGATCTCCAGCCTGTCCAACAGGGTCTCCAGCCGGGCGAGCACGGCAGGGAAGATGCGTTCGGCCTCGGTGACTGCGAGGCCGCAGAGGGGCAGAGCCGGGCAGGCGATGCCGTGGCGGCTGAGCAGGCTGGTCTCCTCCGGCTTCTCCCAGCCCAGGGCCGCCAGCTCCTGGCGCAGGGTGGTGCGCTGGGCCGTGCCGATGTTGCAGAGGAGCAGGTCCTGGTTGGGGGTGAGCCGCACCTCGAGCTTGTAGGTGTCGACAAGACGGCGCAGACCTCGCTTCTGCTCGCCGCTGAGGCGTCCGCACAGCAGCGGCAGACCCACAAACCAGAGGCCGGCGCTCTGGCGATGCCAGCCGAGATAGTCCTCCAGCTTGCGGCGGGGTTCCTCCCGCAGCGCCTTCAGTGGCTGGTGGAAGTAGCGGCCGCAGAGTTCATCGCGGAACCAGGCCACACCCCGATCGTGCAGCAGGTACTTCATGCGGGCGTGGCGTCGTTGCTGGCGATCGCCGTGGTCGCGCTGCAGGGCCACGATCGCCTGCACGAGATCCAGCACGTGCTCGTGGGCCACGTAACCCAGGGGATCCGCCGTGCGGGCGAAGGTTTCCTCCTTGTTGTGGGTGCGGCCCATGCCGCCGCCCACGTAGACATTGCAACCCTGGGGACGCCCCTGGGGGTCGCAGAACAGCACCAGGCCGATGTCCTGGGTGAGCAGATCGACCGAGTTGTCACCGGGAACGGTGACAGCCACCTTGAACTTGCGGGGCATGTAGGTGTCCCCGTACAGGGGCTCCGCAGCTGTGCCACTGAAGACAGCCCCTTCGCTCTGGCGTTCCTTGACCTTGCGGGCCGCAGCGCTCGGCTTGATCCGGTAGCTCAGGTCCCCATCCACCCAGATGTCGAGGTAGGAGCCCTCGGCCGCCTGCGGTGCGAGCAGGTCGGCCACGTCATCAGCCAGCTGGCGGGCGGCGGGGTAGCCCCCCTTGGCGTAGGGCGCCGCCGGCGCCATCACGTTGCGGTTGATGTCGCCGCAGGCGGCCAGGGTGGAGCCGAGGTGGCGCACGATCGTGCCGATCACCTCCTTGAGGTTTTCCTTGCGCACCCCGTGCATCTGGAAGGCCTGGCGCGTTGTGACGCGCAGGGTGCCATTGCCCAGGCGATCCGCTAACGCATCAATCGCCAGATACAGGGAGCCGGGGACGCGTCCGCCGGGGTTGCGCAGGCGCAGCATCATCTGCCAGTCCTTCTCGCGTCCCTTCTGGCGGTTGTCGCGGTTGTCCTGCTGGTAGCTGCCGTGGAACTTCAGGATCTGAACCGCGTTCTCACTGAAGTTGGGCAGCGCATTGCCCAGCTCGGTCATCAACGGTTCCCGCAGATGGCCGCTCGCTGCCTTCAGCTGCTCGAACTTCGTGGGCCCAGCAGACACCCCGGCAGACACGGCCACATGCACCATCCATGGACCCCCCGACCGTAGCGAACAGAGAGCGGCAGGGGTTGTCCTGCGGCTGGCACGGGCTGGCCGGTATCCCGTTATCAATTCATAGAGTTGGCGTCCACCCCTGGCCCGCTGGCGTGTCGACGTTTCTGCTCGAGATCGGAACTGAAGAGCTGCCTGCGGATTTTGCGCGGCTAGCCCTGCCCCAGCTCGAAGCGCTGGCGCGCCGCGATCTCCTCGAGCAGCGCCTGGGCTTTGGCGCCCTTGCTGTCACCAGCACCCCCAGGCGCCTGGTGCTCACCGTGGAGGCGCTGCCGGAGGCCCAGCCCGATCGCCGGGAGGAGCGTAAGGGCCCCCCGGCCGCCCAGGCCCTGCGCGATGGGGTGCCGACGGATGCCGCCATCGGCTTTGCCCGCCGCTGCGGCGTGGAGCCCTCCGCCCTGGAGGTGCGTGACACCCCCAAGGGGCCCTTCGTCTTCGCCGAGGTGCTGGAGCGGGGCCAATCCACGGCGGCGGTGCTGGCAGGCCTGGTGCCCAGTTGGGTGGAGAGCTTGCAGGGCCGCCGATTCATGCGCTGGGGTGCGGGCGAGCGACGCTTCTCCCGCCCCATCCGTTGGCTGGTGGCCCTGCTCGACAGTGCGGTGCTGCCGGTCGCCCTCGAGGGCTGCGACCCGCCGATCCAGGCGGATCGCCACAGCCGTGGCCACCGTTTGGGCACGGCCCATGTGCCGATCACCTCGGCCTCCAGCTATCGCCAGGACCTGGCTGCTGCCGGGGTGGTGGTGGACCGCCAGGAGCGGAGCCGCCTGATCCAGTCTGCCGTGCAAGATGCCGCCGCCGAGCACACGGCTACACCCGATCTGCCGGAAGCTCTGTTTGAGGAGCTCGTTGATCTGGTGGAGGCCCCCCTGCCCCTGCAGGGCACCATTGCAGACCGTTATCTCGACCTGCCCCCGGAGGTGCTCAGCACGGTGATGCGCTCCCACCAGCGCTACGTGCCGCTGCTGGATCGCGACGCCCCGCATGATCCGCTGGCCCTCGACGCCCGTGCCGCCCTGCGGCCCCAGTTCCTGTGCATCGGCAATGGCTTGCCGGCGGCCAGCGCCACGGTGCGGCGGGGCAATGAGCGGGTGCTGAAGGCCCGCCTGGCCGATGCCGAGTTCTTCCTGCAGGCCGACCGCTCCGTGGCCAGCATCGACCGGCGCGATCAGCTCGCCCGGGTCACGTTCGCCGCCGGCCTCGGCTCCCTCCGCGATCGCGTGGAGCGGCTGGAGTGGTGCACCGACGTGCTGCTTGACCAGTTGGCGCTCCCGGCCACGGATGCCGCCCATGCACGTCGGGCGGCCCATCTCTGCAAGCACGATCTCGTGAGCCAGATGGTGGGTGAATTCCCCGAGCTGCAGGGCGTGATGGGCGCCAAGTATCTGCTGGCGGAAGGGGAGCCGCGGCCGGTGGCCCTGGCCGTGCTGGAGCACTATCTGCCCCGGGGCGCCGGCGATGCCCTGCCGGCCTCCTCGGCTGGCGCTGTGGTGGCGCTGGCTGAACGGCTGGAGCTTCTGCTCTCGATCTTCGCCAAGGGGGAGCGCCCTTCCGGCTCCTCCGACCCCTATGCCCTGCGCCGTGCCGGCAACGGCGTGCTCCAGATCCTCTGGGCGCAGCACTGGCAGCTCGATCTGCTCGCCTTCCTGGAGCGGGCATGCATCCACTGGGCGGAGTCCCTCCCCCAGTTCGCCGTTGAGACCTCCGCCCTCCTTGCCGACCTGTCAGAACTTCTGCGGCAGCGTCTCGTGAGCCTGCTGGAGGAGCAGGGAGTGGCCGCCGATCTCGTGCAGGCCGTGGCTGGGGAGGGCGTTCCGCTTGCCCGGCTGCTCAGCGACCCCGCTGATGCCCGCGAGCGGGCGGCTCTGCTGGTGCACCTGCGGCAGGAGGGCCGTCTTGCGGAGGTGCAGGCGGTTGTCACCCGGGCTGCCCGCCTTGCCGAGAAAGGGGAGTTGGCTCTGGATGTGCTGGATCCGTCCGGCCATGTGGACCCCGCTCTTTTTGAGAAGGCCAGTGAGCGGGCGATGCTGGCTGTGCTCGAGACCCTCAAGCCAATCGCCACGGCCCAGGTATCCGGGCGTTACGCCCGGCTCGCAGAGGCGCTTGCATCCAGCGCCGACACCTTAGCCGCCTTCTTCGATGGCGCCGAGAGCGTGATGGTGATGGCTGAGGATCCGGACGTACGCCGCAACCGCCTCAATCTGCTGGCGGTGCTGCGCAATCAGGCTGGGGTTCTGGCCGACTTCAGCCGCCTCAACGGCTGACGTCGGCCAGGCCTTCGGAGAAGGGCTGAGGCCTGGGGCGGCTCAGGCCACCCCGGCGGGTTCGCGGCTCTCGCTCTCAGCCGTCTTGGAGCCAACTGCCACGGCAGTTTCCGATGACTCCGCAGCTGCCTTCTTCTCGCGGGAGGCGTTGATGCCGCCCTTGATGGTGCTCACGGCGAGCATGGCGTTCACCTCGTCGTCACTGCGCACGGTGCTGGGCACGGGCTTGTAGCTCTGGGGGGCCAGGGCATTGCCGCGCAGCACCGCCCCGAGAGTGAGGAAGGTGAGCTTGAGCTGCTGCCAGGGGTTCATCGCCACCACCCGCTTGTAGAGGTAGCTGTCGAAGGTGAGGCGCTGCACATCCTTGTCATCGCACATCTCCACGAACGCCTCACGAGCCGCGTCGTTGCGGTAGAAGATGTTCTGGAGGATCTCCAGCACCTTGTAGGTGGCGCCGTACTGGCGATCCCACTTCTTCAGGTATTTCTTGAGGTCGGCCTCGCTGGGGATCGTCGTGCCGCCCTTGCTGGCCGTCACGATTTCCTCGGCACACATCCGACCGCTCTTGGCGGCGAAGTAGATGCCTTCGCCGGAACTCTTGGTCACGTAGCCGGCGGCATCACCCACCAGGGCCATGCGTCCCACCACCCGGCGCGGGCGGGGATGTTCGGGAATCGGGTGGGCTTCCACCTTGATCACCTCACCGTTCACCAGGCGCTTGCGGGCCCGCTCACGAATGCCCACCTGCAGGCTCTTGATCAGGGACTGGTTCTCCTGCATCGTGCCCGTGCCCACGGCCACGTGGTCGTACTTGGGAAACACCCAGGCGTAGAAATCGGGGGACACATCGGTGCCCACATACATCTCGGCCAGATCCTCGTAATACTTCATCTCTTCCGGCGGCAGCTTGATGCGCTCCTGGAAGGCGATGGCCACGTTGTAGTCGCCGGCATCCATGGCCTTGGCCACGCGGCTGTTGGCGCCGTCGGCACCGATGATCAGATCCACCTCCAGGGTCTTGGTGACGCCGGTGGCCTCACCCTCGCTGTAGTCGGAGTAGGTGAGGGTGTAAGGGCCCTGGCGGTTGCTCCCGGTGTTGATCTTGGTGACCAGCCCATTCACCAGATGGGCGCCCAGGTCGGCGGCCCGGTTGCGCAGGAAGGCGTCCATCACCTCCCGGCGACACATGCCGATGTATTCCTCTTCGTTATCCAGATGGATATCCACCTCCCGGTTGGAGGGGGAGATCATCCGCATGTTCCGTACCTTGCGGTCAATGATCGATTCGGGCAGATCAAACTCCGCAACCATGCAGAGGGGGATGGCTCCTCCGCAGGGCTTCGCGTTGTCGAGTTTGCGCTCGAAGATCCAGGTCTCAATGCCGGCCTTGGCCAGCACCTCAGCGGCGCACGAACCGCTGGGGCCTCCCCCCACCACTGCCACACGCAACATCGAGGAAACGCTCCGCCCGGATTGAGAAGTGGCTGGAAGCTAACACCGTTGCAGTGCCGTCTGGGGGCGCTTCTGCTGGCCCCACCTAGGATCGTCACGGGCTCCTTTTCTGGATCATCGGCTTCCGTTCCTCCCCCTCTCCGGATCCCTCCGGGGCACTCGGTTCCGGCCCCAGGCGGCTGCGCGTCGTCGGCGGTGGCGCCGGCCGGGGAGGATCCGCCTCGGAGCGGCGAGCAGCCGTGGACGACATTCCCCTGGCCCGACGCTCCACGGTGCTTCCCCGGCGGGCGCCAGGACCGTTGGGCATCCTCGGCCTCGCCCTGCCGATCGGTGCCCTGGTGGTGCTGGCCCTCGCCCTGGCCTTTCCCGGTCCTCTGCGGCGTTGGCTCGTCCCTGGCCCCGTGGCTGGGCTGGACGCCCGCCTGAGCATTGATGGTCGTCTGCTGGGGCACTTCCCCTACCCCGAGGTGGCCGAGACCCAGTTGCTCGAGGTCGCTCCGGGCCAACAGCTCCAGCGTGATGCCGCCCAGGCGCTTCTGGCCATGCAGCGGGCCGCTGCCGCCGATGGCGTCAATCTGGTGGTGCTGAGCGCTTTCAGACCGATCGCCCTGCAGAAGCAGCTGTTCTTCGATGTGAAGTCGGAACGCAACCAAAGTGCCCTGGAGCGTGCCCAGGTGAGTGCTCCGCCCGGCTTCTCAGAACACAGCACCGGCTATGCGGTCGATTTTGGTGACGGCAGCCGACCCCAGGCCCACCTCAGTGAAGCCTTCGCCCAGACCCCGGCCTTTCGCTGGCTCCAGGATCACGCTGCCCGCCATCACTTCATCCTCTCCTTCCCCCGTGACAACGCCCAGGGTGTGAGCTACGAGCCATGGCACTGGCGCTTTGAGGGCACGGCCGAGGCCCTCAAACTGTTCGAGCCGGCCCAGCGCCTGGCCCGTTGATGGCCACCCCCATTCCCGAGCTGCTGGCCCCCGCCGGCCACTGGGAGGCCCTCAGGGCCGCCGTGGCCAATGGTGCAGACGCCGTGTATTTCGGCGTGGATGTCTTCAACGCCCGCATGCGGGCCGCCAATTTCAGCCGCCAGGAGCTGCCGGAGCTGATGGCCTGGCTGCACGAGCGGGGGGTGAAGGGGTATCTCACCCTGAACGTGCTGGTGTTCAGCGAGGAACTGCCCGAGGCCGCCGCCCTGATCCTCGAGGCCGCTGCCGTCGGCGTGGATGCGCTGATCGTGCAGGACGTGGGCCTGGCCCGCCTCAGCCGACTGCTGGCCCCAGACCTGGCGGTGCATGCCTCTACCCAGATGTCGATCACCAGCGCCGCGGGGGTGGCCCAGGCGGTTGCCCTCGGCTGCCGCCAGGTGGTGCTGGCGCGCGAGCTGACCCTGCGGGATCTGCAGCGCCTGCAGACCCAGCTCTCGGCCCGCGGGCTGACTGTGCCCCTGGAGGTCTTCGTGCATGGGGCGCTCTGCGTGGCCTATTCGGGCCAGTGCCTCACCAGCGAGGCTCTGGGCCAGCGCAGCGCCAACCGGGGGGAGTGCGCCCAGGCCTGCCGGCTTCCCTATCAATTGATCGTCGATGGCGAGTCGTGCGACCTGGGGGAGCAGCGGTATCTCCTTTCTCCCCAGGACCTGGCCGCCTGGGAGCTGCTGCCACAGCTCACCGAACTCGGCATCGCCAGCCTGAAGATCGAAGGGCGGCTGAAGGATGCCCACTACGTGGCCGCCGTTACCGACGCCTATCGCCAGGGCCTGGATCGCCTGGCCGCGGATGACGAGCCAGGCCCCCTCAGCGCCGCCCAACGCCGCAGCCTGGAGCTCAGCTTCTCCCGCGGACTCTCCACCGGCTGGCTGGAGGGCATCGACCACCGGCAGTTGGTGCACGGGCGCTGGAGCAAAAAGCGCGGCCCGGAACTCGGCACCCTGGAAGCGGTGGAGCGGGGCGGCTGGTGGGTGCTGCGCTGCCAAGAGCCGCTGAAGCCTGGCGATGGGCTGGTGTTCGAGGCGCCACCGGCCCCCGACCCCCTGGAGCCCCCCTTCGAGGTGGGCGGCCGGGTGATGGCGGTGGAACGCCGTGCCCCCGGGGTGGTGGCGCTGCGCCTCGGTCCGGGCCGTTTAGCCCGGACCGCCCTGCCCGCCGGCAGCCGCTGCTGGCTCACCAGCGACCCTGCTCTGGAAAAACAATGGCAGCAGCTGGCCCAGCGGCCCGCCCCCCAGCGCCGCCGCCGGCTCAGCCTGGCGGTGAGCGGCCGGGCCGGTGAGCCCCTGCAGGTTTCGGTGGTGGCGGCCGAGGGGATACCGGAAGGCCAGCTGTCGGCACTCCAGGTGTCCAGCCTCCCCCTGCTGCAGCCAGCCCAGTCTGAGGCCCTCAGTGACGATCGCCTGCGCGCCCAGCTGGGGCGCCTGGGGGGCACCCCCTGGGAGCTGGAGGGGCTCCAGCTCGCCCTTGAGGGCGATCTCTTCCTGCCCGTGGCTGAACTCAACCGTCTGCGGCGGGCGCTGGTGGATCAGCTGGCTGCGCAGGCGGCGGCTCTCCCGCCAACGGCTGATCCGGCCGGTGATCTGGCTGATGGACCCTCCGCCCCAATGAGCCCGGCTTCAGCTTTGGCGACGATCCTGCACCAGCTCGCCCCCGCGGGGGAGGGCGGCGCTGCTCCGGCCTCCCCCCAGCTGGTGGTGCTGGTGCGCAGCCTGGAGCAGCTGCAGGCCCTGCGTGGGCTACCGCTCCACAGCGTGATCGCCGATCTCGAGCATCCCCGCGACCTGCGGGAGGCCGTGGCCATGGGCCGGGGCTGCTGGCGGGGCGGAATCTGGCTGGCGGGCGCCCGGATCACCCGCCCCGATGAGGCCTGGAGCCTCGATCCCCTCCTGCGGGCCGCGCCGGACGGCTATCTGGTGCGGAACGCCGACCAGCTCGAGCGCTGCAGCGGCCTGGCCCCCTGCGCCGGTGACTTCAGCCTCAATGTGGCCAACCCCCTCAGCCTGGCTTGGTTCCTCGAGCACTGGGGCCTGGAGCGGGTGTGTGCCAGCTACGACCTCGACCTCGCCCAGCTCGAGCCCCTGCTCCAGGCGGCACCGGCCGGTCGCCTGGAGGTGACCGTGCACCAGCACATGCCCCTGTTCCACATGGAGCACTGCCTGTTCTGTGCCTTTCTTTCCGAGGGGCACGACCACACCGATTGCGGCCGCCCCTGTGAGCAGCACACCGTGGTGCTGCGCGACCGCTCCGGCGCCGAGCACCCGCTGCGGGCCGATCTCGGCTGTCGCAACACCCTGTTCAATGGGCGTGCCCAGAGCGCGGCGGAGGCGATCCCCCACCTGCTCAGCAGTGGCGCCAGCATCCTGCGGGCCGAATTGCTCGACGAGAGCGCGGCCCAGGCCCGTCATCGGGTGGAGCTCTACCTGGAGGTGCTTGCCGGCCACCTCGATGGCCGCCAGCTGTGGCAGCGGGAGCGGCTCGACAGCCGGCTCGGGGTAACCCGCGGCACCCTCAAGCCCCGCGCTGGGGGGGGCAGGTCCCATCCTGGAATCGGGTGAGATAGACTCGACTTTCACGCTTGAGTTGCCGGTCAGATTCCCCGGGTTCCAGGCCTCCGGTTTCCCGGCACCTTCTGCCCATCAGCAGAGGTTGCCGTCGACCGCACCGCTGGTCTGAGCCCTCTCCCGATCCCATTGCTGGTGTCGGGACACTTTTCTGCTCCCTGGTTTCTGGACCCCCATGTCCGGAAGCCATGGCGACGTCTCCGATGAGGCAGTCCTGCCCCAGGGTCTGGATCCTCTCCATCGGTTCACTGGCCAGGCAGGACGGGACCTGTGCATCGGCGGGATTCATCCTGTTCATTCCCCGCATCAATCCTGAATCGCAATCACTGGGACTGCCTTCTCCGGCACGCCCCTCACTGGTTCTCGATTCCATTCATGATCATCACTTGATCAGAAGCGCGGCCTTCAACTCACTGCCTGCCTGTTTCCTCGGATTTTCTGTACATGAGCGCCGCCCATCCCGGCACGCCGATTCGCAATATCGCGATCATCGCCCACGTTGACCACGGCAAGACCACCCTGGTGGACGCGCTGCTGGCCCAGTCCGGCATCTTCCGCGACAACGAGGCGGTGCCCACCTGCGTGATGGACTCCAATGACCTGGAGCGGGAGCGCGGCATCACCATTCTCTCCAAGAACACGGCGGTTGACTACGAAGGGATCCGCATCAACATCGTCGACACCCCAGGCCACGCCGATTTCGGCGGCGAAGTGGAACGGGTGCTCGGCATGGTGGATGGCTGCCTGTTGATCGTGGACGCCAATGAGGGGCCCATGCCTCAGACGCGTTTCGTGCTCAAGAAGGCACTGGAAAAGGGTCTGCGCCCGATTGTGTTCGTCAACAAGATTGACCGGGCCCGCGTCGATCCTGAGGTGGCGGTCGACAAGGTGCTGGATCTGTTCCTGGAGCTGGGCGCCGACGACGACCAGTGTGATTTCCCCTACCTCTTCGGCAGCGGCATGGGCGGCTACGCCAAGCCGGACATGAAGACCGAGAGCGACAACATGCGGCCGCTGTTCGACGCGATCCTCCGCCACGTCCCGCCCCCGGTGGGTGATCCGACCAAGCCTCTTCAGCTCCAGGTCACCACCCTCGATTACAGCGATTTTCTCGGCCGTATCATGATCGGCCGCATCCACAACGGCACGATCAAGGCCAACCAGCCGGTTTCCCTGCTCCGCGATGACGGCAGTGTCAAGCGTGGCCGCATCAGCAAGCTGCTCGGTTTCCAGGGTCTCCAACGCGTTGAGATCGAAGAGGCCAGAGCCGGTGACCTGGTTGCCGTTGCCGGATTTGATGAGGTGAACATCGGCGAGACGATCGCCTGCCCTGACAACCCGGCGGCCCTGCCGCTGATCAAGGTGGACGAACCCACCCTGCAGATGACCTTCGTGGTCAACGATTCCCCCTTTGCGGGCAAGGAAGGCAAGTTCGTCACCAGCCGCCAGGTGCGCGATCGCCTGCAGAAGGAGCTGCTCACCAACGTGGCCCTGCGGGTGGAAGACACCGATTCACCCGATCGCTGGGCTGTGAGCGGCCGGGGTGAGCTGCATCTGGGCATCCTGATCGAGACGATGCGCCGCGAGGGGTATGAGTTCCAGGTGAGCCAGCCCCAGGTGATCTTCCGCACCATTGACGGCACCCCTTCCGAGCCCTTCGAGACCCTGGTGCTTGACGTGCCAGAGGAATCGGTTGGGGCGTGCATCGAAAAGCTGGGCATTCGCAAAGCCGAGATGCAGAACATGGAGAACACCAACGACGGCCGCACCCAGCTGGAGTTCGTGGTGCCCTCGCGAGGCCTGATCGGCTTCCGTGGTGAGTTCATCCGCGCCACCCGCGGAGAGGGAATCATGAGCCACTCCTTCCTTGACTACCGGCCGATGCAGGGGGATTTCGATGCCCGTCGCAATGGTGTTCTGATCGCCTTCGAGGAGGGCACCGCCACCTTCTATGCGCTCAAGAACGCCGAAGATCGCGGCCAGTTCTTCATTACCCCTGGCACCAAGGTGTACAAGGGCATGATCATTGGTGAGAACAACCGGCCCCAGGATCTGGAGATCAACGTCTGCAAGACCAAGCAGCTCACCAACATGCGCTCCGCAGGCGCTGAGGAGCTCGATACCCTGCAGGCGCCGATGCAGATGACCCTGGAGCGGGCCCTGGAATACATCGGCCCCGACGAGATGCTTGAGGTCACCCCTGAGTCGATCCGTCTGCGCAAGCTGCCGGCCAAGAAACCGGCCAAGCGCTGAACCCCCGGGGGCTCAGGGCGTTCCGCGTTCCCAGCCCCGTCCAATCCTGTCCTGGCGGAGTTGAACCAGTCCGTGGATGAGCTGGAAACCAGCCTGATGGCCGACGCCCGTCTCGGGGAGGCCATCAGGCTTTTCAATGCGGGCGAGTGGTATGCCTGCCATGACGGCCTCGAGGAGCTCTGGCACGAGACGGCCGGCCCCCTGCGGCCCGTGCTTCAGGGGCTGTTGCAGCTGGCCGTAGGCCAGCTGCATCTCGAGCGTGGCAACCGCCGTGGGGCCACGATCCTCACAGGCGAAGGGCTGGGCCGGCTGCAACGCTTCGGGGCCCCCTGTCTGGGTCTGGACCTGCCTGACCTCTGCCGCCAGGCCCGTTGCTGGTTGATCACGCTGCAGGGGGATGGGCCTCCAGAGGCTCTGCAACCCCTGCGGCTGCTGGCGCGACCGGGGCATCTGTAGATTCCAGATCAGCCTTTTGGCAGGCGGCTTGCTGACCCTTCTGATCCGCTCGCTTCGTGCCGGGACGGCGGCCTCCGTGGTGTCGCTGGCCTTTCTGGGGTTCATCCTCGACGCTGGCTGGCGGCCTCTCCCTGCCCAGCCCTCATCCGCTCAGGCCCCCCCTGTCCAGACCCCCACCACGGGGCAGGTCACCATCGAGTCAGACCGGCAGATGGCCGACAACAGCACCGGGGTGGTGACGGCTGTGGGCAACGTGCGCATCGTCTATCCGGACCGTCGGGTCGTGGCCACCGCGCGCCAGGCCCAATACTTCAGTCGTGAAGGGCGGGTGGTGCTCAGCGGCGATGTGGAGGTGCTGCAGGCCGACGGCAACAGCATCCGCGCCGAGCAGCTGGTCTACCTGGTGGAGCAGGAGCGCCTTGAAGCGAGGCCGGCGGTCGGTGAACAGGTCTTCAGTCGCTTCAACCTCAGCCAGCCGTTGCAACCGGCAGGCCCACCACCCACTGGAGCCGCTCCATGAGCCTGGCGCTCACGGACGTCGTGCTGGCCATTGGCGGGCGCGTTCTGGTGAACCATGTCTCCCTGGAGCTCAACCCCGGGGAGGTGGTGGGTTTGCTTGGCCCCAATGGCGCCGGCAAGACCACCACCTTTGGTTTGATCACCGGTCTGCTGAGGGCTGATCGCGGCACGGTGTTGCTGGATGGCCAAGAGATCGGCGGGCTCTCAATGCCCAAGAGAGCCCGCCGGGGAGTGGGCTACCTGCCTCAGGAGGCGAGTGTGTTCCGGCAGCTCACCGTGCGCGAGAACCTGGCCCTGGCACTGCAGGCGAGCGGCACCCCACCGCAGCAGCGCCGCGAGCGCCTCAACACCCTGATCGAGGAGTTCCACCTGGGCAGCTTTCAGGGGCGCAAGGGGTATCAGCTCTCCGGCGGCGAACGCCGCCGCTGTGAGGTGGCCCGTGCGCTGGCGGTGGGGCTCAGGGGTCCCCGCTATCTCCTCCTCGACGAGCCCTTTGCCGGGGTGGATCCGATTGCCGTCTCCGATCTGCAGGAGTTGATCGACCAGTTGCGCCAGCGGGGCATGGGCCTGCTGATCACGGATCACAACGTGCGGGAGACCCTGGCGATCACCGACCGGGCCTACATCCTCTCGGAGGGGGCCATCCTGGCGGCTGGCCCCTCCACAGAGGTGGCCAACGACCCCCTGGTGCGTCGCCACTACCTCGGTGAGGGCTTCCGTCTGTGACCCGGTCTGTGACTCGACCCCTGCCCTGGACTGGCCGCCTGGCCCAACCCTGGCTGCTGCTCTGGCGCCGCCTGCCCCTGCTCGATCGCTGGCTGGTTCAGGAGCTGATCGGCCCGTTGATCTTCGGTGTGGCGGCCTTCACGGCCGTCTCGCTCTCGGTCGGTGCCGTCTTCGAGCTGGTACGCCGGGTGGCGGAATCCGGCCTGCCCATCGATGTGGCCCTTCAGGTTCTGCTGCTGGAGCTGCCCTCCTTTCTGGTGCTCTCCTTCCCGATGGCCACCCTGATGGCCACCCTGCTCAGCTACAGCAAGCTCTCGGGTAACAGTGAGCTCACGGCTCTGCGCAGCGTGGGCGTGCCCACCTGGCGCATGGTGGTGCCGGCCCTGGTGATCGCCCTGGTGATGACCGTGCTCACCTTCAGCTTCAACGAAGCCATCGTGCCGCGCACCATGGTGCAGGCGAAGGCCACCTTGAACCGGGCCATTGGACGGGCCGTTGCCGGCGAGGAGAAGGACAACGTTCTGTACTCCAAGTTCGGCACGATCACCGCCCAGGATGGGTCGGAACGCAAGGGCCTCACCCACTTTTTCTATGCCCAGCGCTTCAACAAAGGGGTGATGGAGGACGTGACCCTGCTGGACCTCTCCCGGGCCAATCAACGGGTGCTTCTGCGGGCCGACCGTGCCATCTGGAGCGAGGAGGAGGCCGAGTGGGAGTTCCAGGATGGGCAGGTGTTCGTGGTGCCCAGCGACGAGGATTCCCCGGCAACGGCGGCCGACTTCCAGCGCTACCAATACCCCCTGGGGGCCGAACCGTTGCGGGCTGCCAAGTTGCCCAAGGACTCCACCTCCCTCACCATCGGTCAGGCCCGAACGGCCGAACGCCTGTTGCGGGAATCCGGAGATGAGCAGGGCGCCCGCAAGATGCGCGTGCGCATCCAGGAGAAAGTGTCGTTCCCTGCGGTCTGCCTGGTGTTCGGCCTGATGGGAAGCAGCCTGGGGGCCAGGCCTCAGTCACGCCATAGCCGCAGCCAGGGTTTCGGCCTGACCGTGCTGCTCATCTTCGGCTACTACGTGCTCGCCTTCACCTTCAGCTCCCTCGGCGTGAAGGGCACCCTGCCACCCCTGGTCACCGCCTGGCTGCCCGTGCTGATCGGTCTCGGCGTTGGCGGTGCCCTCCTGCGTCAGGCCAGCCGCTGACCCTCGGCACCGCCTCAGCGTCCAGCGACTTGTGCCCCTCTCAGGTCAGACTGGCCCCACTCCTTATGCCCCCTGTGCTGCCTCTGCTCTCCGACCCGGTGACCGGCCTCGGTCTTGCCGCCTTTGCCCTGCTGCTGCTGGTTCTCCCCGTGGCGTTCTGGTCGTTGAGTGGCGGCCGCTCCAGTGGGGCGGTACGGCTGCTGGTGGCCGCTGCCAACCTCTGTCTCACGGCCCAGCTGGTGCTGCGCTGGCTGGATTCGGGCCACTTCCCCATCAGCAATCTCTACGAGTCGCTCTGCTTCCTGGCCTGGGGCTGCACGCTCACCCAGCTGCTCGTGGAACGGGCCTGGCCGTCGCCGCTGGTGCCGGCGGCCGCCACGCCAATGGCCCTCGGATGCGTGGCCTTCGCCAGCTTTGCGCTCCCCGACAGGCTGCAGGAGGCCTCGCCCCTGGTGCCGGCCCTGCGCTCCAGCTGGCTGGTGATGCACGTGAGCGTGATCATGCTCAGCTACGCGGCCCTGTTGGTCGGCTCCCTGCTGTCGGTGGCCGTGCTGTTCACCGATCGCGGCCAGGAGCTGGAACTGCGCAGCAGTTCGATCGGGAGTGGTGGCTACCGCCAGGCGGCCCTGGCCAGTGATGGCCCCGGAGCGATGGCCGCTCCCCTGCGCCTCAGCAGCGTCACCATGTCGATGGCCGAGCAGCTTGATTCCCTCAGTTACCGCACGATCACCGTCGGTTTTCTTCTGCTCTCGGTGGGTCTGGTCAGTGGGGCTGTCTGGGCCAATGAGGCCTGGGGCAGCTGGTGGAGCTGGGATCCCAAGGAGACCTGGGCGCTGATCTGCTGGCTGGTCTATGCCGCCTATCTGCATACCCGCCTGATCCGGGGCTGGCAAGGCCGCCGTCCTGCCCTTGTGGCCACGGCCGGGCTGGTGGTGATCGCCGTTTGCTACATCGGTGTGAACCTTCTGGGGATCGGTCTCCACAGCTACGGCTGGTTCTTCGACAGCTGAGCGGTCGCCCAGCGCTCGCACAAGTCAGTGTCTGCGCCACCCCACGCCCAGCACCACGTTGACAAAAAAAGGGGGCCAGAGGCCCCCTTGGCGTGATCCAGAACCCCAGGACCTCAGGCCGGCCGCTTGCTGTCGCGGATGCCCTGGATGGCGGTGGCGTAGTCGCTGGCACCGAACACCCCGGAACCGCTCACGATCGCGTTGGCACCGGCTTCGATCACCTGCCAGGCATTGGCAGGCTTGATGCCGCCGTCGACTTCGATCCAGGGATCAAGACCCTTCTCATCGCATAGGCGACGCAGGTCACGGATCTTCTGCACCTGGTTCTCGATGAAGCTCTGGCCACCAAAGCCGGGGTTCACGCTCATGATCAGCACCAGATCGCAGAGCTCCAGGCAGTACTCGAGGGTGTCCAGCGGGGTGCTGGGGTTGAGCACGGCGCCTGCCATCTTGCCGAGATCCTTGATCTGGGCCAGGTTGCGGTGCAGGTGCGGACAGGCCTCGACCTGAACGGAGATGATGTCCGCACCGGCCTTGGCGAAGTCGGGCACGTACCGCTCCGGCTCCACGATCATCAGGTGCACGTCGAGGGGCTTCTGGGTCACAGGCCGCAGGGCCTCGACGATCAGGGGGCCGATGGTGATGTTCGGCACGAAGCGCCCATCCATCACATCGACGTGAATCCAGTCGGCGCCGGCCTGATCCACGGCCCGCACGTCCTCGCCGAGGCGAGAGAAATCGGCGGAAAGGATCGAGGGCGAGACCACCAGCGACTTGGTGCTCATGGGGGGCGCGGGCGCAAGGGGGTCCGGCATTGTAAGGAGCGGTCCCGGACCCCATCTCCCGCTGCAGGCCGCTTCCGAGGGAGAGCTCCGGGCACCACTGATACAGTGTGGCCGCTTCTGGCCCGCGAGGCCGCGCATCGACTGGCATCTGCGTGAGTCGGGATCCGGCGGTCCCACTGGCCTGATCCAGGTGTCTGTGCCACCGGCTCCCGCGCCATTTCCCTCTCCCTTAGCCGGCATCACCGTGGATCGCACCCTCATCCAGGAAATTCTCGAGGTCGTTGAGCAGGCAGGCATCGCCTCCGCCAAGCTCACCGGCATGGGCCTCAAGAACGAGGCTGATGCCGCCGCGGTGGAAGCCATGCGCGAGCGGATGTACAAGATCCAGATGCAGGGCCGCATCGTGATCGGTGAGGGCGAGCGCGACGAGGCGCCGATGCTTTATATCGGTGAAGAGGTGGGCAGCGGCACCGGCCCCGGCGTTGACTTCGCCGTGGACCCCTGCGAAGGCACCAACCTCTGCGCCAACAGCCAGCGCGGCTCGATGGCGGTGCTCGCCGCCTCCGATCGCGGTGGTCTGTTCAACGCCCCCGACTTCTACATGAAGAAGCTGGCCGCTCCCCCGGCCGCCAAGGGCAAGGTGGACATCCGCAAGTCGGCCACCGAGAACATCAAGATCCTCAGCGAGTGCCTCGGCCTGCCCGCCGATGAGCTGGTGATCGTGGTGATGGACCGCGCTCGCCACAAGGACCTGATCAAGGAGATCCGCGCCACCGGCGCCCGTGTGCAGCCCATCTCCGATGGCGACGTGCAGGCCGCGATCGCCTGCGGCTTCGCCGGCACCGGCACCCACTGCCTGATGGGCATCGGCGCCGCCCCCGAGGGTGTGATCTCCGCCGCTGCCCTGCGCGCCCTGGGCGGTCACTTCCAGGGTCAGCTGGTGTACGACCCTGCCGTGGCCCAGACCTCCGAGTGGGAAGGCCTCACCAAGGAGGGCAACCTGGCCCGTCTCGCCGAAATGGGCATCACCGATCCCGACCGCGTCTATGAAGCGGAGGAGCTGGCCTGCGGCGAGAACGTGGTGTTTGCTGCCACCGGCATTACCGATGGCCTGCTGTTCGACGGTGTGAAGTTCGAGAAGGACTGCACCCGCACCAGCTCCCTGGTGATCAGCACCCTGGACAACACCGCCCGCTTCACCACCACCGTTCACATCAAAGACGGCGCCCAGAGCATCGCTCTGCGCTGATTCCCCCTGGGTCACCGATCGCGCGCAGCCCTTCCCTGATCCTTCCATGCACATTGCGGTCGTCGGTCTGAGCCATCGCACAGCCCCGGTGGAAATCCGGGAGCGGCTCAGCATCCCCGAGCAGACCATGGAGGCCTCCCTCCAGCAGCTGCGCCACGATGACCAGGTGCTGGAGGCTTCGATCCTCAGCACCTGCAATCGCCTGGAGATCTACACCCTGCTCCGCCATCCGGAGCAGGGTATTGAGGCGGTCGGTCAGTTTCTCAGCCAGCACTCCGGTCTGGCGGTGGATGAGCTGGCGCCACACCTCTTCACCTACCACCACGAAGAGGCGGTCGGTCACCTGCTGCGGGTGGCCGCGGGGTTGGATTCCCTGGTGCTGGGGGAGGGACAGATCCTCTCCCAGGTGAAGAAGATGGTTCGCCTGGGCCAGGAGCATCGCTCCGTGGGCCCGATCCTGAACCGGCTGCTTAACCAGGCGGTGAGCACCGGCAAGAGAGTGCGCACCGAGACCAATCTCGGCACTGGTGCGGTCTCCATCAGTTCGGCTGCCGTGGAACTGGCCCAGCTCAAGGTGGGCCAGAACCGTGGCATGGATGAGCTCGTTCCCCTCGATCAGGAGCAGGTGGCGGTGGTGGGGGCCGGTCGCATGGCCCGCCTGCTGCTCCAGCATCTCGCCGCCAAGGGCTGCCGTGGGGTGGTGCTGCTCAACCGCACCGTGAGTAAGGCCGAGTTGCTCGCCGCCGATTTCCCGGCCCTGCCGGTGCAGAGCCGTCCCCTCGCGGACCTCGACCACTGCCTCAGCACCTGCTCGCTGGTTTTCACGAGCACGGCCGCGGAAGAACCGATCATCACCGCTGAGCGACTCAACGGCCTCAACCGCCGCAGCTCGCTGATGTTGATCGACATCGGCGTGCCCCGGAACATCGCGGCCGATGCCGCCGCCGTGACCGGCGTGCAGTCGTACGACGTGGACGACCTGCAGGAGGTGGTGGCCCGCAATCAGGAGGCCCGGCGTGAGATCGCCGCTGAGGCCGAGGGGATGCTGGCCCAGGAGGCGCGCCTCTTCCTCGAGTGGTGGGATGGTCTCGAGGCGGTGCCGGTGGTGAACCGCCTCCGGCGCCAGCTCGAGGACATCCGTGAGCAGGAGCTGCAGAAGGCCCTCAGCCGCATGGGTCCCGATCTCTCGGCTCGGGAGCGCAAGGTGGTGGAGGCCCTCACCAAGGGCATCATCAACAAGATCCTGCACACGCCGGTCACCAACATCCGCGCACCCCAGCCCCGGCTGCAGCGCCATCAGGCGATGCGGGTGCTGGAGGAGCTGTTCGAGCTGCGCGACGGCGACCAGGAGGGCTGAGCCGTGCAGCCCCTGCCCCCAGGCCTGATCACTGCAACAGTTCGTGCCGGCGGTGATCGGGCGGCTCGCCTGAAGGCCTGTCGCTCCCCTACGGTCGCCCCAACCCACGGATGGGACCTGGTTGTATGAAGCGTGTACTGGCAATCATCCTGGGTGGAGGCGCGGGAACCCGGCTCTATCCCCTCACCAAGATGCGGGCGAAACCGGCTGTGCCCCTGGCTGGCAAATATCGTCTGATCGATATCCCGATCAGCAACTGCATCAATTCAGAGATCAACAAGATCTATGTGCTGACGCAGTTCAACAGTGCCTCGCTCAATCGCCACCTGACGATGAGCTACAACCTCTCCGCCGGTTTCGGCCAGGGTTTCGTGGAGGTTCTCGCGGCCCAGCAGACCCCCGACAGCCCCAGCTGGTTCGAGGGCACGGCCGATGCCGTGCGCAAGTACCAGTGGCTGTTCCAGGAGTGCGATGTCGACCACTATCTGATTCTCTCCGGCGACCAGCTCTACCGGATGGACTACAGCCGCTTCGTGCAGCACCACATCGACACTGGAGCCGATCTGTCGGTGGGTGCCCTGCCGGTCGACCCGGTCCAGGCCGAAGGCTTTGGCCTGATGCGCACCGATGGCGATGGTCGCATCCGGGAGTTCCGGGAGAAGCCGAAGGGCGATTCCCTTGCGGCCATGCGCGTGGACACCCAGGGCCTGGGCCTCTCGGCGGAGGAGGCGGCCAAGCGCCCCTACCTGGCGTCGATGGGGATCTACGTCTTCAGTCGCGCCACCCTCTTCGACCTGCTGGCCGGCAACCCCACCGCCACCGACTTCGGCAAGGAGCTCATTCCCGCCTCCCTGGCCCGGGGAGATCGCCTTCAGAGCTATCTGTTTGACGACTACTGGGAGGATATCGGGACCATTGGCGCCTTCTATGAGGCCAATCTCGGCCTGACGGAGCAGCCCAATCCACCTTTTTCCTTCTACGACGAAAAATTCCCGATCTACACCCGCCCGCGCTACCTGCCGCCGAGCAAGTTGCAGGATGCCCAGGTCACTGAATCGATCGTGGGTGAAGGTTCTCTGCTCAAGGCTTGCAGCATTCACCACTGTGTGCTGGGTGTGCGCTCCCGTGTGGAGAACGAAGTGGTGCTCCAGGACACCCTGGTGATGGGAGCCGATTACTTCGAATCATCCGAAGAAAGGGCCCAGCTCAGGGAGCGTGGGGGTATCCCGATTGGAATCGGCCAGGGAACCACGATCAAAGGGGCGATCATCGACAAGAACGTGCGCATCGGCAGCAACGTCACGATCATCAACAAGGATCGGGTCGAGGAGGCGGATCGCCCCGAGCTCAACTTCTACATCCGCAACGGCATTGTGGTCGTGGTCAAGAACGGCACCATTGCCGATGGAACCGTGATCTGAGAGGGGTCTCTCCGGGGGGCCAGGCCAGCACTTCCTGACATGGCCCCCGCAGGATGTGAAAGATCTAGACCCAGAGCGGTGACGGCGGTCACACTGAGGGCCAAGCCTCCAGATCAACTCCATGGGCAAGGCACACTTCGGCCTGATCGGATTGGGCGTGATGGGCGAAAACCTTGTGCTCAATGCTGAGCGCAATGGTTTTTCCAGCGTGGTCTACAACCGCACCTGGGCCAAGACCGAGGCCTTCCTGGCCGGTCGGGGTGCGGGGAAGGAGATCACCGGTGCCCGTTCCCTCGAAGACTTCGTCGCTGCTCTGGAGCGTCCCCGTCGCATCCTGATGATGGTGAAGGCGGGTGAACCGGTCGATGCCACCATCGCCTCGCTCGCTCCGTTGCTGGAGGAGGGCGATCTGCTGATCGATGGAGGCAACAGCCTCTACACCGACACCGAACGCCGTGTGGCGGAGCTGGAGAGCAAGAGCTTCGGCTTCATCGGCATGGGTGTTTCCGGAGGCGCCAAAGGAGCCCTGGAGGGTCCGAGCATGATGCCCGGTGGTACCCGGGCCGCCTATGACGCCATCGAGCCCCTGGTGCGCAAGATGGCGGCCCAGGTGGAGGACGGCCCCTGTGTGACCTACATCGGTCCCGGAGGGGCCGGCCACTTCGTCAAGACCGTGCACAACGGCATCGAGTATGGGATCGAGCAGATCCTTGCCGAGGCCTATGACCTCATGAAGCGGGTCTCCGGTCTCACTGGTGATCAGATGGCCGAGGTGCTGGGCCAGTGGAACCAGACCGAGGAACTGGCATCCTTCCTGGTGGAGATAACGGAGGTGTGCCTGCGCACCAAGGATCCGGAAAGCGGTCAGGACCTGGTGGAGCTGATCGTGGATGCCGCCGGCCAGAAAGGCACCGGCCTCTGGACCGTGGTCAGTGCCCTGGAGATGGGGGTGCCCGTGCCCACCATCTACGCGGCCCTGAATGCGCGGGTGCTCAGTTCCCTGCGTTCCGAGCGTCTGGTAGCTGGCTCCCTGCTCCCACCGCCTCCGGCCCACCCCTTCGATCTGGGTTCACCCGCCGATGCCATGGGCCCCCTGCGTGATGCCTGCACGGCAGCCTGCATCGTGAGTTACGGCCAGGGCATGGCCCTGTTGCAGGAAGCCTCCGCCCTGCACGACTACAACCTCGATTTCGCCGCGATCGGCCAGATCTGGAAGGGGGGGTGCATCATCCGTGCCCGGCTGCTGCAGCGCATCCAGAACGCTTACACCGCCAATCCCACCCTGGCCAACCTGATGCTCGACCCCTGGTTCGCCGAGCAGATCAACCGGTGTCTCCCCGGCCTGCGCCAGGTGGTGGCGGGGGCTGCCCTGGCCGGTGTTCCCGTGCCCTGCCTCTCCAGCAGCCTGGACTACATCGACAGCTACCGCTCCGGTCGCCTGCCCCAGAATCTGGTGCAGGCGATGCGGGACTGCTTCGGCTCCCATACCTATGAGCGCCTGGACCGACCGGGGAGTTTCCACACCGAGTGGATCGCCTGAGGCCGTTGATGTCCGACTCCCTTCCCCCAATCCCCTCCCTGCTCGACTGCGGCAGCGCCGACGACCTGGCCCGCCGCTGTGCCGAGACCCTGGCGACCGCGATCGACCTGGCCCTGGCCGAGCGTGATCGCTGCCAGATCGCCTTGGCCGGAGGTTCCACCCCGGCGGTGACCTATCGCCTCCTCGGCCAGCTCCATCTCCCCTGGGAGCGGGTGGATCTGATTCTTGGCGACGAGCGCTGGGTGCCCGCCGATGACGCCGCCAGCAATGCCCGTCTGCTCCGGGAGACCCTGATGGCCGAGGGGCCCGGGTCCGCCGCCTGCCTGCATCCGGTGCCCACCGATCTGCCCACCCCGGAGCAGGGGGCACAGGCCTATGCCCAAACCCTGGCCACCCTCTGTGGTGGGTCTCCCCCCGTGCTGGATGTGGTGCTGCTCGGCCTGGGGGAGGACGGCCACACCGCCTCCCTGTTCCCGGGAACTGACGCCGTTCTCGAGCGGGAGCGCACGGTCACCATCGGCGACGGCAAGGGCCTGCCCCGCATCACCCTCACCGCGCCGGTGCTCTCGGCCGCCCGCCAGGTGGTGTTCCTGGTGAGCGGTAAAGGCAAGCGTCAGGCCCTTGGCCGCCTGCTTGATCCCGAGGAGCCGATCGCCCGCACCCCGGCCCGCGCCGTGCAGCCGCGCACGCCACCCCTGGTGCTGGCCGACAATGCGGCGGTGTCGGGTTGATCGGGTGCTGTCTGTTCTGTCTGGCGTCGGCTTCAGTGGCTGGCACGCCCTCAACGACCGGATCATGGGGGGCAGCAGCTCGGGGGAGTGCCAGGCAGGGCCCGAGGGGTTGACGTTCAGCGGCGCGGTCGTCGAGGCTTGCGGTGGTTTCATCAGCTGCCGCTCCCCCCTCTTCTCCCCGCCGCTCAATCTCAGCGATCACGAGGGGCTTGAGCTCGAAATCAGTGGTGGAGGACGGCGGTTCAAGCTGGCCGTGGCCTGCGCCGATGGCATTGCCGGCCTCACGGAATTGATCCCCGGCGGCCTGCGCTGGGTGTGTGAATTCAGCACTGACCCCGATGGGGGCACCGTGGTGCGCTTACCTTTCTCCGGCCTGAAGCCCTCGGTGCGCGCCCAGCCTGTGGGCCTGCCCCTGCTTCGCTTCGATCCATCCAGGATCACCCGCCTGCAGCTGCTGCATTCCCGCTTCGGGGATGATGGGCGGCCGAACGTCGGTTTCCGCGCCGGCGCGATCAGCTTCTGTTTCCACGCCATCCGGGCCTACCCCTGAACGTGGCACGGTCTGACTACCCCCTGGAGGGAGAGCTTCCCCAGGACCTCTGCCAGCTTGTGGCTGCGGCGGCTGATGTCTGCCGCAAACCCCTCCGCCATGCGGTGCGAGCTACGCCGATGGCTGATGGGGCGGACGACTGCACCCTGCTGCTGGAGGTGCGTGATGCCGAGGGTTCCCGCTGCCCGGCCGCTGATCTGGAGCTCGAGCTCTACCGCAGCGGCGGAGCCTTGAATCTCACGCTTGCCTGGATGCAGGATGCCGATCGGCCCATGCTCTGGCACGGCAGCCATCCGGTGTGGATGGCTGCCACAACAGGTTGCCGTTGTGAGCGGCCCCAGGATGGTGCCCCTCTGGAAGCCCTGGCCCGCCGTCTGCGGGCCCTGCTCGCCTGATCTGATCAGCGGCTGGCGGTGAGGTCGGCCTGGTCGGTCACGGCTCCCTTGCTGCTGCTGCTCACCAACCGTGCGTACTTGCCCAGCACGCCCGTGCGGTAGCGGGGCTCGGGCTTCACCCAGGAGGCGCGGCGCAGGGCGATCTCGGTCTCAGGCACATTCAGCTGGATCAGCAGCTGGTTGGCATCCACCGTGATGCTGTCACCCTCCTGCACGAGGCCGATGGTGCCGCCCACGGCGGCCTCGGGTGCCACATGGCCCACCACCAGACCGAAGGACCCGCCGGAGAAGCGGCCGTCGGTGATCAGGGCCACCGAATCGAGCAACCCCTGGCCCACGATCGCGGCGGTGGGGCTGAGCATTTCGCGCATGCCGGGTCCGCCGACGGGGCCCTCCTGGCGCACCACCACCACATCGCCGGGCTTGATCTGCTTGTCGAGGATCGCGGCCAGGCAGGTCTCCTCGCTCTCAAACACCCGTGCCGGGCCAGTGATCACCGGGTTCTTCACCCCGCTGATCTTGGCCACGGCCCCCTCCTCAGCCAGGTTGCCCTTGAGGATGGCCAGGTGCCCCTTGGAATAGAGCGGGTTGGAGAGCGGGCGGATCACATCCTGGTCAGCGGGGGGCTCGGAGGGCACAGCGGCGAGCACCTCCCGCAGGGTCTTGCCCTCAATGGTTTTGCAATCGCCGTGCAGCAGACCGGCATCCAGCAGCAGCTTCATCACCTGGGGGATGCCGCCGGCCCGGTGCAGATCCACCGTCACGTAGCGCCCGCTCGGCTTGAGATCACAGATCACCGGCACCCGCTGGCGGATCGCCTCGAAATCCTCGATCGCCAGATCCACTCCGGCGGTGCGGGCCACGGCCAGCAGATGGAGCACCGAGTTGGTGGAGCCGCCTACCGCCATGATCACGGCGATGGCGTTTTCAAAGGCCTCCCGCGTCATCAGGTCGCGGGGGCGAATGTCGGTCTCGATCGCCTGGGCGAGCACCTCGGCACTGCGGGCGGCGCTGTCGGCCTTCTCCGCATCCTCGGCCGCCATGGTGGAGCTGTAGGGCAGGCTCAGCCCCATCGTTTCGAAGGCGGCGCTCATCGTGTTGGCCGTGAACATGCCGCCACAGCTGCCCGCCCCGGGACAGGCGTTCTTCTCAATGGCGGTGAGCTGCTGCTCGTCGATCTGGCCGCCACTGAACTGACCCACCGCCTCAAAGGCGCTCACCACCGTGAGATCGCAGGCCCCCAGCTTGCCGGGCTTGATCGTTCCCCCATACACGAAGATCGAGGGAATGTTCATGCGGGCCATGGCGAGCATGGCTCCCGGCATGTTCTTGTCGCAGCCGCCGATGGCCAGCAGGCCATCCATGCTCTGGCCGTTGCAGGCGGTCTCGATCGAGTCGGCGATCACCTCCCGGCTCACCAGGGAGTATTTCATCCCCTCCGTGCCCATCGAGATGCCATCGCTCACAGTGATGGTGCCGAACATCTGCGGCATGGCACCCGCCTGGTGCGCCGCCTCTTCGGCTCGCCGGGCGAGGTCGTTCAGCCCCAGGTTGCAAGGCGTGATGGTGCTGTAGGCATTGGCGATGCCGATGATCGGCTTGCTGAAGTCGCCATCGCCGAAACCCACAGCCCGCAGCATGGCGCGGTTGGGGGAACGCTGAACCCCCTGGGTGATGGCGGTGGAGCGGAGCATGGGCAAGCGAACGGGCGCAGGTTTCAACCTACCGAGGCGCCGAGGAGCTCAGGCATCAGCCCTGGGGTTGCAGCTGCTCCAGCTGGCGCCGCACCGCCTCGATCTGCTGGTTGAGTTCATGCACTTTCTGGTGCAGTTGGCGCTCCTGCTGCGGTCCGCTGGCATCGGTGCCATCCAGCGGGTCGCCGCCGCTCTGGAGGCGTGAAAGACGCAGCCTTCGCTGCTGCTGCTCAAGGGTGCGCCGGCGTTCCGCCTCGGCCAACAACCACCAGGCCAGACCAGCAGCCCCGATCACGGCACCGGCCAGCAAACTGCCGAGCGCGCCGCTGCCATCGGATCCGGATCGCTCAGCCATGGAAACGCCGCTCAGAGGTTGCTGGAGGTCTCGAGCCTAGGCAGGGCCGGAGCCGGCTTCCACACCAGTTCCCCCGAACAGACGCTCGCCCACGGCACCGATACCAGGGGAGATGCGCCCGGTCTCGGTGAGATCGGCATCGATGCAGGCGGTGTGCAGGGTGAGATCGGGGAACGACTCCCCCAGCTGGTGCAGGCCCGGACTGGCCACCAGGGTGGTGATCACCCGCACGCGCTCGCCGCTCAGTCCCCGATCAGCCAGGGCATGCAGCAGGCGACGCAGGCTGGTGCCGCTCGCCACCTCCGGGGCAAAGACGAGCACACCACTGCGGGCGTCGAGCTGCTCCGGTAACCGGGGATCGCTGGGCTCCAGGTGCAGCACCCGCGTGTTCGGCAACACCGGGCGTGCGCCGTTCCAGAGGCCAAGAGCGGAAACGCCCAGCACGCAGGCCAGGATCGGCACACTGCCGTCCACCACCTGGCCGTTGCTGCGGCCCAGGTCGGTCTCGAGCTCCACGGAGCGATGGGGCAGCCACTGACGCAGGGCCTCGTAGGTGAGCCAGCGGCCCAGTTCCTCGGTGGCGGTGGCATACAACGGGACTGGCGTATGGCGGTCGCGCAGCACGCTCAGCCAGTGCCCGATCAGGGGATGGGGGGGAACCACCACCCGCAGGGTCATCGCCATGGTTGCCATAACTTGTCAGACCAACCTAGGGCTGTACCCATGGCCGGACTGTTGCGCCGTCTGCTTCTCCACGGCATGACGATCGCCCTGATGACGGCCCTGCTGGGGCTGCCCTTGCCGGGATGGCAGGACCCTGCGCTGGCCATCACCGCGCCCGAACTGCGCGGGCAGCGGGCCCTGCAGGAGCTCCAGCCCGACATGCACGGCCGGAAGCTCCAGCAGGCTGAATTTCTCAAGGCATCCCTCGCGGGCTACGACTTCAGCGGTGCCGATCTGCGCGGTGCCGTGTTCAACGGCAGTGATCTCTCCGGCGCCAATCTCGCCGCCGCCGACCTGGGCGATGTGGTCGCCTACGCCACCCGCTTTGACGACACCGATTTGCGCGGGGCGATCCTGCGCAACGGCATGTTGATGCAGAGCCACTTCAAGGGCGCACAGATTGAGGGGGCTGATTTCACCGATGCTGTGCTGGACCTTCCAGAGCAGAAAGCCCTCTGCAAGCGGGCCTCAGGGGCCAATCCAATCACCGGGGTAACGACCCGGGACAGCCTTGCCTGTCGCTGACGGCGGCAGCATCCCGGCGGCTGGCTTACAGTCTATTTGCGGTTCTGGGGGGGATCAGCCTCCAGAGGAAACGGGGAAAGACCGGCGGACATCCGGCGCTGTCCCGCAGCTGTGAAGAGTCGACCCCCGGGGTGGCTCCAGTCAGAACGCCCGCCGCCTGTCACTCCCTTCGACGAGGATCGATATTGAGATCACGTTTCGCTGCCGCTCCGCTTGCTGCGGCGGTGGCCAAGGCTGCTCTGCCTGTGCTGGCCCTTGGTCTGTTCCACCCCCCGGTGCTGGCGCACCATCCCTTCGGCATGGGTGAAGGTGCCGAGCTCAACGGCTGGCAGGGCGTGCTCAGCGGCATCGGTCACCCGCTCCTTGGGCCTGACCACCTGCTCTTCCTGGTGGCCCTGACGTTCGTGGGGCTGAACCGCCCGCGGACCTGGGTGCTGCCCCTGCTGGCTGCAGGGCTGGCTGGCAGTGCCCTCTCCCTGCTTCTCCCCCTCGCCCCTGCCACCGCCCCCTGGGCCGAGGCGCTGGTGGCGTTGAGCCTGGCGGCGGCCGGCCTGATGACGCTCTCGGCCCTGCCGGCAGCCTGGCTGCTGCCCCTGTTCGGCCTGCACGGCTATCTCCTGGGGGGCACCATCGTCGGCGCCGAGCCCACCCCCCTGGCGACGTACTTCCTCGGCTTGCTGCTGGGCCAGGGGGCTGTGCTCCTTGCGGTCACCGGGCTGTCCCAATCGGTGGTGAAGGCCCTGGGCCGCGATGGCCGGCGCCTGGCGGCCGGAATCTGGATCGGTCTGGGCTGCGCGTTTGCCTGGATGGCCCTGGTCGCCTGATCTGCATCAGTCCCCTCCCATGACCCCAAATCTGAACAGGCCCGCGGGCCGCTTGCCCGTCACGGTGGTGACGGGCTTCCTCGGAGCTGGCAAGACCACCCTGCTGCGTCACCTCCTGCTTCAGAGCGGTCAGCGGCTGGCTGTGCTGGTCAATGAGTTTGGTGAGGTGGGCATCGACGGTGATCTGCTGCGCAGCTGTGGTTTCTGCCCGGAGGAGGAGCTGGAAGGCCGGCTGGTGGAGCTGGCCAATGGCTGCCTGTGCTGCACCGTGCAGGACGAGTTTCTGCCAACGATGCAGGCCCTCCTTGAACGGGCTGACCAGCTCGACGGCATCGTGGTCGAGACCAGCGGCCTCGCCCTCCCGGAACCCCTGCTGGCCGCCTTCCGCTGGCCGGAGATCCGGAGCCGGACCTGGGTAAACGGCGTCGTCACGGTGGTTGATGGCGAGGCCCTGGCAGCCGGTGCAGTGGTCTCAGATCCCGAGGCTCTGGAGGCCCAGCGCCAGGCCGACCCAAGCCTTGACCATGCCGCTGCCATTGATGCCCTGTTCGCGGAACAGCTCGGCTGCGCTGATCTGGTGCTGGTGAGTCGGGCAGACCGGCTGGAGCCCGACGCTCTGGAGGGTGTGGCCGTGAGCCTGCGGGAGAGCGTGAGGGCCGGTACACCCGTTCTGCCCATGGCTCGCGGTGCCATTGACCCCCAGCTGGTGATCGGTCTGGCCACCAACCCAGCCACGGAGGACCCGGGCCGACGCGATTCGCACGAGGCCGATCACCATCATCACGACCACGACCACGACCACGATCACCACGACCACACCCACGTGGAGATGGAGTCGGTTGTGCTGCGCGTCCCTGGGGTCTTTGCCCGCCAGCAGCTGGAACAGGCCCTGCCTGACCTCGTGCGTCGCCATGGCCTGATCCGGGTCAAGGGGCGTCTCTGGCTACCTGGAAAGGCCAGACCGTTGGAAATCCAGGCCGTCGGTCCTCGACTGGACAGCTGGTTTGCCGATCAGGGAGCAGAACGGGTGGCTGCCCCTGGCCTTGAGCTTGTGCTCCTGGGCTTTTCCCTCGATCCCGAAGCCCTGCGCACGGCTTTCACGGCGCTGCTGCTGGATCCCGTATCCCCTTGATGCACGATTAATCGAGGGGGATCTCCCCCTGGGCACACACGCCATCCCAACAGAGCGTCGTCTCCTCCCGCCAGCGGGGTTGCACCGGCACCCAGTTGGTCCTTGCTGTGCGCATGCGAATGCTGCCCTTCCCATCGTGCTGGAAAGCGAATTCCTCTTGGCCCACCACCAGGGTCCAGCGTTCCCCCAGGCTCTGCACCCGCATCTGGCAGTTCAGCCAAGGGCCCCCCTGCACCTGGCAGCGCAGGGGCGGCGGATCCGCCAGGGACTGTGCCATCGCCGATGCCGGCATAGCCAGGCTCAGCAAGGCCAGGCCTGAGAGGAACGCGACAGCCATGGCTGGTCGGCAGGGCTCCTCTTCAACCTGACCAGGCCGCCGGGTCGTGGACCTGTGGGCTGCCAAGATTTAACAAGCCTCCCCCTGCCCAGGTGCCTCTTTTCCAAGCTCGCGTCCAGGTCTCCCTGCGACCGTCGGTCCTTGATCCAGCCGGTGAGGCCACCCGCGCTGCTGCGGCCCGCCTCGGTGTTTCCGGTGTGAAAACCCTCCGGATCGGCAAGGCGATCGAGCTGGAGCTGGAGGCTCCCGATCAGGCCACGGCCCAAGCCCAGGTGGAGCTGCTCAGCGACCGGCTGCTGGCCAACCCGGTGATCGAGGACTGGTCGCTGCAGATCAGCGAAGCCTCGGCTGAGGGGCAGGCATGACGGTTGGCGTGGTGGTGTTCCCCGGCTCCAACTGCGACCGGGACGTGCGCTGGGCTCTGGAGGGTTGCCTCGACATCCCTGTGCGTTTCCTCTGGCACGAGGAGCGTGATCTCAGCGGACTCGACGCCGTGGTGATTCCCGGGGGCTTCAGCTACGGGGATTATCTGCGTTGCGGCGCCATTGCCCGCTTCTCCCCGGTGCTGGAGAGTGTGCGCACCTTTGCCGAGGGCGGCGGCCCGGTGCTGGGCGTCTGCAACGGCTTCCAGGTGCTCACGGAAATGGGCCTGCTGCCAGGCGCCCTCACCCGCAATGCCAGGCTTCATTTCCTCTGCGAGGGGGCGGCCCTCACCGTTCAGCCGGCCCACTGCCACTGGTTGCAGGGTTATGGGCCCGGCGAATCGATCACCCTGCCCATTGCCCACGGGGAAGGCCGCTACCAGTGCAGTCCCGACCTGCTGGCTGAGCTGGAACTGGGTGGCCAGGTCGTGTTGCGCTACCAGGCCAATCCCAATGGATCGGTGGGTGACGTGGCGGGCCTCACGAATGCCGCGGGCAACGTGCTCGGGCTGATGCCCCATCCCGAACGGGCCTGCGATCCGGCCACGGGTGGTCTGGATGGTCGTCGCCTGCTGGCCTCGATCCTCGGCTGAGATCCCTCCTCCACCGTTGCTGTTCTTCAGCGCTTGAGGCGGCTGCGGCGGTGGTAGGCGGGATCAGGGTTCGCTGCCTGCAACTGGCGGATGGCCTCGATTGCGAGGCCAGCGAGGCCTCCGGCCGCACCCACCAGCCGGCGAAGCCAGCGCAACTCCTGAGGGTCGATGGTGTTGGGGGTGTTGGCGACGATCGACTCCAGAAACAGACCGACGCACCAGCCGATCGCCACGCCCACCAGCAGGGCGGTCACCACCTTCCGGCCGCTCATGGGCCGGGGCCGGAGTGGCGGTGGGTTCTGCTGGGAGCCCGGCACGGTCATGGGAGAGGACGAGGGAGCATCCGAGGCATGCAGTGGGTCGCATGAAAGCCTTGCATGGGGCCTCTGTTCAGCCCCCCGTCGATTCGGAGCCGGAGAGCGGCACTTCCGGATTGCCACCCACCAGGGTCTTGACCACCACGTAGAAGACGGGCACCACCAGCAGCGAGAGCACGGTGGCCACCAGCAGTCCCCCGAAGACCACCGTGCCGAGGGAGGCCTGACTGCGGGCACCTGCTCCGCTGGCCAGCACCAGGGGCAGGAAGCCGAACAGGGAAGAGATGGCGGTCATGATGATCGGCCGCAGGCGGGATCGCGCCGCATCCCGGGCGGCTTCGATGGCAGTGGCACCTGCGGCCATGCGTTGGTTGGCCAGGTCGACGATCAGAATCCCGTTTTTGGCGGCTAGGCCGATCAACATCACCAGACCCACCTGGGCGTAGATGTTCAGCACCTCTCCGCGGACAGCCAGGAAGATCAAGGCCCCCAGCATTGCGGTGGGCACCGTCATCAGGATGATCAGGGGGTCTGCATAGCTCTCGTACTGAGCGGCTAGCACCACATACACCACCAGGATGCCCAGGGCGAAGATCACAATGGCCAGGGAGCCGGCCTTCACCTCTTCACGAGAGATTCCCGTCCAGTCGAACCCAAGGCCCTGCAGCGATTGGGAGTCAAAGATCCTGCGCATGGCGTTGATCGCCTGGCCGGAGCTGTTGCCTGCTGCCGGTTCGCCCTCGATCTTGATCGAGCGGTAGAGGTTGAAGTGGGGGATCACGTTGGGCCCTTCAATGGGACGCACACGGAAGAACTCCGAGAGCTGGATCTGTTCCCCCTTGTTGTTGCTGACATAGAGCGTCTTGAGACGCTCTGGGGTGGCACGGCTGGCGTCGTCGGCCTGCACAAACACCCGCCGCACCTTGCCATCCTGGAAGGTGTCATTGACATAGAGACCCCCGAAGTTCACGCTGAATGAGCGCATGGCGCTGCCAAAGTCCACGCCCAGGGAAGCCAGGCGATCGCGATCCACGTCGATGGCCAGCTGCGGTGCCGAGGGTGAAAACTGGGTACGCACCGGCGGTGTGCGGCTGAAGGTCGGGTCGCCATTGGCAGCCCGGATGAGCTGGCCGGAGGCCTCAGAGAATTCCGGCAGGTCGTAGCGCCCTCCACTGCGATCGAGGAGCTGGAATTCGAAACCTCCTGACTAGCCGTAGCCGGGAATGGCGGGAGGCTCGATCACCACAACCCGTGCATCCTGGATCTCGGCTGCAAATCTGCGGTTCAGGCGCTGGGTGATGGCACCCACGGCCTGGTCTCGGGAGGCACGGTCATCCCAGTGCCGGGTGCCGAAGAAAAAGAGGCCTTTGTTGGGAGCATTGCCATCAAAGCTGGCTCCGCTGAACAGGGAGGCGGCCGTGATGTCCTCTTCATCCCGCAGAATGGCGCCGACCTGGTCGTTGATGCGCTGTGTGACCTGAATTGATCCGCCATCGGGAGCCTGCACGATGCCGAGGGCATAGCCTTGATCTTCGATGGGAACAAAGCCACTGGGGATGGCGCGGAAGGCCACTCCAGTGAGCAGGATTCCCCCCGCGAGCACTGTCATGACGAGCCCTCGCCGGTGCAGAACCCACTCCAGAAGGCCGTGATACCCACCCTCCAGTTGGCCATACAGGGCATTGAATCGCCGGAAAATGGATGGAGTGAACCATCCCGCCGCAATCCCGAGGGCTGTGAAGAGGAGCACGGGAATGGGCCGTTCCACCCCGGCCAGCAGCAGGCCACTCACGGCACCGCCGACCACGCAGGGCAGACGCAGGGGGAGACCGGTGATCAATTTGGCGAGATAGCCCACCAGAAGTCCGATGCCCACAGCCATCAGGGTTCCCAGTACTCCAGTCCAGCCCGCCATCAAGCCATAGATGAAGCCAATCGCACCACCTGCAATGGCATAGGTGCGACGTGAAGGAGGCTCACCGGGATTGGCCAGAAGCAGGGCCGAAAGCATCGGAGAGAAGGTGAGTGCGTTGAAGGTGGAGATGGCGACTGAAAAGATGATTGTTGCTGCAAACTGTTTGTAGATGGTGCCCGTGGCACCCGGGAAAAACAGCACCGGTAGGAACACTGCAAACAGCACAACTGACGTCGCGATGACAGCACTGAACAGCTCCTCCATCGTGCCCATGGCAGCCTGTACGGCGCTGACACCCCCCTGGGCTTTTTTGGTTGAGGTGTCTTCAATCACTGTGATGGCGTCATCCACGACAAGGCCTGTGGCCAGAATCAGTCCGAACAGGGTGAGCTGGTTCAGCGAGAAGCCAAGAGCGTTGACGAGAGCGAAGGTGCCTACGAGGGCGACGGGAATGGCGATGCCGGGAACCAGGGTTGCTTTCCAGTTCTGCAGAAACAGAAACAGGATAAGCACTACGAGCATCACGGCATCACGCAGGGAACCAAGCACCCCCTTGATCGATGCGTTGATGAAGTCGGTGCTGTCATAGATCTTTTCCATCTTCAGTCCTACCGGCATCACCGACTGGAAGTCGTCCAGCACTTTCTTGATGCCCGCCGAGGTGCGCAGAGCGTTGGTGCCACTCAGCTGGTAAACCGCCATCCCAACGGAAGGAACCCCTCGGATATCCGTGGCCGTGAGGGCGTAATTCTCACCACCCAGTGAGGCTCTGCCCACATCGCGTAAACGCAGAATGCCGCCATCAGGCGTAGTACGAATGATAAGGTCGTTGAATTCCTCTTCGCTGACCAATCGACCTTTCAGCTGAACGGTAAACGTGAATTCCTGACCCTTCAGCGCAGGCTCTCCTCCCACTTGTCCGGCCGGCACCAGGCGGTTCTGACTGCTCAGGGCTTCAACCACATCGTTGGAGGTGAGACCAAAGGCGGTGAGCTTGTCGGGATCGAGCCAGAGACGGAACGCCAGCTTTCTCTCGCCGAAGTAGGTGAGGTCTCCAACGCCGGGGATTCTGCGGATTGCATCGGTCAGGTTCTGGTCGAGCAAGCCGCTGATGGTCTCGGCGGAATATGTGAACTTCTCGGGATCCTCGCTGACAAAGTTGTATACGAGTAGGATGTTATTGGAGGCCTTGTTGACAACAACACCTGACTGCCTCACCTCGTCCGGCAGGGACGGGTTTGCCAGAGAAACCCTGTTCTGAACATTGACCTGGTTGATATCACCGTTGGTGCCGCTGGCGAAGGAGACGGTGATTTCACTCCGTCCGTCAGCTGAGCTGCTGGACGTGATGTAATCCATGTTCTCGACGCCATTGATCTGCTGCTCCAGCACATTGGTAACGCCCTGCTCCACGGTGACTGCATCAGCCCCGCCGTAGAGTGCACTGACATTGACCGTTGATGGTGCAATATCCGGCAGGTTCTCAACAGGGAGTAGCGGGATTGAGATCAGCCCTGCAATCACGATGATCAGGCTGCACACAGTGGTGAGGACAGGCCTGACGATGAAATTATTCGAAGGAGACACAGGTGCTGTTGGGTGATCCTTGCGGAGTGTGATGCGGAGTGCGAATGAATTTCAATTCGCTTTCACAGGCATGCCGTGCCGGAGATTGATCAGATTGGATGTGATCACCCTGGCATCGGGATCGAGGCCTCCCAGCACGGGGTAGCGCTGGTTCTGGAGCGCACCGAGCTTCAACGGGGTCTGCAGCGCCAACGGCGTTTCGCCGGGCATGCGGGCGAGAGGCTCGAGGTTGACCCGTCCCGGATTGCGGCGCAGCTCCGCCAGGGTGCCCAGACGGAACACAAAGGTCTGACCAGACTGCTGCGTGACCGCGGCAAAGGGCACCGACGGCTGCACCCTCTCATCAAGGATCAGCTGGGTCCGGGTGCGCAGTCCCGTGCGCAGCATCTTCTCCGCGTTGTCGAACTCGGCTTTGACGAGGAGGGTCTGGGTATTGCTGCTCACTCCAGGATCAATGGAGCGCACGGGTGCCTGGGCCATCGGACGGCCATTCGCCGGATCCATCAGCACCACGGTCTGTCCAGGGCGCAAGCGCCCGGTGAAGACAGCAGGTACCTCCACCCGGGCCAGCAGGCGGTTGTTGCGGATGATGCTGGTGAATGGCTGGCCGGCCGTGATCACGTCGCCCACCTTCACGGACACGTCGCCGACTGTTCCGCTGATCGGTGCCCTCAGGTCTCGGAAGCCCAGGTCAGCTTCGCTGGCGATCAGTTGCTGGCGGGACGCCACATACCGTTGTCTGAGCTCATCCCGCTGGATCGCGCTGGCGGCCCCCTGCTTCACCAGGAATTCGTAGCGCTGATAGTTGAGGCGATTGGTTTCGACCTCAGCCTTGAGCCGTGCCACGTCAGCCCTGGCCTGGGTTTGGTCGAGCACCAGCAGCAACTGCCCCGCCTGCACCGGATCACCCTGGCGAACGCGCAACTGCTCGATGCGTCCGCCCGCCTGGGCAGCCAGAGAGACCTCATCTAGCGCTTCGAGAGTGCTGACGGTCTCCACGACGTCCCGGAAGATTCCAGTCTGGACCGGTTGGGTCTGCACCGGCAATGGACCTCGAGCCGAGCCAGCGCCGGAGTCTGCGCCCTTGCACGCCGCCAGGGGCAGGGTCAGGGCGAGGGCAAGCGGACCAACGAACCGGTACCGCGAAGACCGGGGGTCGACAGGGGAAGCCATGGCGTGATCAGACCTGAAGGCAGGAGGGAGCGGTCACGGACCAGGCAGCCGGAACTGGACGGGCAACCATAGCCAGAGCAGGCAAGGGCGCACTGCAGCGGGAACCTCCCGTCGCGCCCCCTGACGGCCATGAAAAATGGGGGGCGCATGCCCCCCGGTTCCCTGGTGGTGTGGGCCTGGGTCCAGGCTCAGTTCACGGCGGCGAAGAAGTCCTTCGACTTCACCGGATCCGGGTTCATGGTCTTGTCGCCGGGCTGCCAGTTGGCGGGGCACACCTCATCGGGATGGCTCTGCACATATTGGAAGGCTTGCAGCAGACGCAGGGTCTCGTCGACGCTGCGGCCCACGGGCAGGTTGTTGATCGTGCTCTGCATGATCACCCCCTCGGGATCGATAATGAACAGGCCGCGCAGGGCAACGCCGGCTTCCTCATCGAGCACTTCGTAAGCACGTGCGATCTCCTTCTTGAGATCGGCCACGAGCGGGTAGGCGATGTCACCGAGACCGCCGTTCTTGCGCTCGGTCTGCACCCAGGCGAGGTGAGAGAACTGGCTGTCCACCGACACGCCCAGCACTTCGCAGTTGCGGCTGGTGAACTCGCTGATGCGGTCGGAGAAGGCGGTGATCTCCGTGGGGCACACGAAGGTGAAGTCGAGCGGATAGAAGAACAGCACCACGTACTTGCCGCGGTACTGGCTCAGCGAAACCGTTTTGAACTCCTGATCCACCACGGCGGTGGCGGTGAAATCGGGGGCCTGCAGACCGACGAGGCGGGACATGCTCGGGGGAAGTGGGTGGACTGGACGACCGGTATCGGCTGGGGGAGGCAGGTCGATGGGCCTTGCGGGCAGCACCTGACGGGTTCAGGCGGGCAGACGGTGGAGAACATCCGAACCTTCCGCACCGTTGGGGCCTATGGGAACCCAGGGACCCTGACCCTGCAGGCTGACCGAGCCGATCGAGGCGACTCGGCAGCTCAAACTCGGACCGACTACCAGTTGACGGTGACAACTTATCACGGGTGCTTGCTTCCTGAGGGCTGCCCCTGCCTCCAGGTCTGGGCAGGGTGGAGGATGGGGTGGTTGCAGGGATGCGGACGTGCGTCAGAACTGGCACCGCGGGCTCGACCGACACATGGGCGAGGGGCGACGGGAAACCGCCTGGGATCCGGCAGTGCTGCGCAAGTACAACACCACCAGCCATTTTCGCCTGCTCAATCAGCTGCGCACCGAACTGCGTGACAAGCCTCTCGTCCGCCCGGGGGAAGGCGAGCGGATTGGCGATGTCAATCGCAGCAAGGGCCTGATTCGTGCCATGGAGGCCCGCCAGGGGCGCAGTCGAGCAGCCTCGTCCTGACCGTTTCCCATCCATGCTCCGCCAGCGCGCGACCCCCTACCCCCACTGGGAGTTCACCCATCCCACGCTTGGCGACCAGCTGAGGCTCCTGCCGGAGCGGGGAGGCCTGGTGAGTGGTTGGCGCTGTGCCGGTCGTGAAGTCCTCTATCTGGACGTCGAGCGGCTGGCCGACCCGGCGCTCTCGGTGCGTGGTGGCATCCCCGTGCTCTTCCCCATCTGCGGAGGCCTTCCACCAGAGCGTTCAGGCTTGGCGCAGCACGGATTCGCCAGGGACCAGGCCTGGAGCCTCACAGCCCTTGATGAAGAGGATGGCGTGTTGCTGGAGCTCGCCGACAGCCCCGAAACCCTGGCGGTCTATCCCCATCCGTTCCGTCTGCGGATGGCAGTGCAGCTCCAGCCAGGCGCGCTGGCGATTGCCTTGCAGGTGCTGAATCCTGGATCCGCTCCCCTGCCCTTCTGCTTCGGGCTCCACCCCTACTTTGCGGTGAGCTCCCTGGATGCGGTGCATCTGGAGGGCCTTCCCCCGCAGGTGATCGACCAGACCACGCTGGCCCCCGCAGAGCGTGACAGCCTTCTTAATGCCCTGCCGCAGGGCATCGACCTGCTGGCGGAGCCCAGGGACTGCGTGCGGCTCCAGGACCGGGGCTGGGGTACCGAAGTCAGTCTCGAGACCACGGCTCCCCTCGATCTGGCTGTCCTGTGGACTGATCCTCCCCGCCCGATGGTCTGCCTCGAGCCCTGGACGGCGCCCCGCGGAGCCCTTCTCAGCGGTGAGCGACTCCTGGTGGTGGAGGCAGGCGCCAGCCTCACGCTGCGGACCCGCTTTGGCGTGCACACCCGCTGACACAGAGACCTGCTACTGAGAATCGCTTGCAAAAGGCTCGCGGGTGGCCTACGTTGAGAGCAATTCGCAACAAGCACGCGAGATCGGGATGGGCTTCCGTTTCCTGCCAGACGATTCCGTCGCAGCCGTTCGTGTGCCAGCGGGGCAGACCGTGCTCCTCGACTCCGGCCTGCGCAGCAGCCAGGGTGCGGTGGCGGCCTCCGTTGAGGTGCTTGAAGGGGTGGCCCGGGTCTACTGCCCCTGTGAGGAGACCGAGGGGATGACCATCGCCTTCCTCCAGGCAGGTGACCACCTCCGCACCGATCGGCTCTGCAGCGACGGCGTCTGCGTGGAGGCGCTCACCCCCCTGTGTTTCCGCACCTCCACCACTGTTCAGGAGGGCGAAGGGTTTGATGCCGTCAATGAGTGGACCCTCCAGCTGTTGCGCATTCGCCACCTCGGCAGTGCGGAGCAACGGTTGCACGCCCTGTTTGCACTGTTGGCGACCCGTCTGGGGCGGCGTTGCGGCGAGTGGTGCGACCTTCCCTTCCGTCTCACCCATGAACGGATCGGGGAGCTGATCGGCACCACCAGAGTGACCACCACCCGGTTGATCTCCCGCTTCAGGGCGGCGGAGATGATTCGGGTGCCCAGTGGTGAACCTGGGCTCCATCTCGCCCCAGCCCTTGTGGATTCAGCCCCCCTTGCGGCCTGATGGGTCCGCTGCCGGCCGTTCCCACGCCAACCGCTCATCACGCCAACTGGCCGGATCCTCGATGGGTTCGAGATGCGTGATCACATCGGTGCGCGGCAAGATCAGTTCGATCTCCTGTTCCAGTTGGTCGCAGATCCGATGTCCATCGGCTACTGACCAGTCCCCCGGCACCAACACGTGCAGGGACACAAAGCGCCGGGAGCCCGCCACTCTGCCCTTGACGGCATGAAAGGCCAGGCCTGCGTTGCGATGGCGATCCAGGACGTGCTCCAGCCGCGCCTGTTCCTCCGCCGGCAGGGCCCGATCCAGCAGCCCTGAGGCCGTTTCCCGCAACAGGCCCCAACCGGTGCCCACGATGTTCAGGGCCACGGCGATGGCGATCAGCGGGTCGAGGATCTGCAGCCCAGTGATCTGCACGAGGGCCAGGCCAGCCACCACGCCCACGGAGGTCCAGACGTCGGTGAGCAGGTGGTGGGCATCAGCCCTGAGGCCGATGGAGTCAAAGCGGCGGGAGGCCCTGAGCAGGGTCCAGGCCACCAGGGCGTTGATGGCTGTGGCCAGCAGGGTGAGCGCCATGCCGGATCCCAGGTCCGCCAGAGGTTCCGGCTGGGCCAGTCGGCCGGCTGCGGCCTGAATGATGGCCACGGCCGCCACCAGGATCAGACCGCTCTCCACCCCGCTGGAGAAGTACTCGGCCTTGGAGTGGCCGAAAGGATGTTCCGCGTCAGCAGGCTTGGCCGCCAGGGAGAGGGCCCAGAACGCCATGCACGCTGCCGCCAGATTCACCGTGGACTCCAGGGCATCGGAGAGCAGACCCACCGAACCGGTTGCCGACCAAGCGGCAAGCTTCAGCAGGGCGGTGAGCACCGCCGCGCTGATCGAGAGCAAGGCGTAGGCACGCGGGGTGCGAAAGGCGAGCTGGAGCACGGGCTGAATGGGCAGCATCTGAAGCCTGAGGGCTCCGGGGCCCAGTCTCGCCAGCCAAGGCCAGCACTCAACGCAAACCCAGGAGTTCTTCCCAGCTGGGCTTGTTCGGTAGCGCGATGGTGAAGGTGAGGGGCAGTGCTGGGGCGCTGGGGCAGGTCCCATCGGGCGATGCCGTCCTGGCCTCCCCCTCGACGCGGGGCGGCGCGTCCATCACCACCACCGGCATCGGGCCTGAGGGTTGGGCTGGCATCAGTGCCATCGCTCCGCAATGGGCGTGGGTGCAGTGAGCGTGCTGCAGATACGGCTGCGCGGCTGTCGTCCACCTCACATCAACGTGGTGCCCTCTGCGACGCCGGTGCCCGCGTGCTCTGTGAAGGAGTGCTGCGCGGCCTGAACCCAAAAGCGAATTTGAATGGAAGCCCGTTGTCAGCGGATCCTGGCGGTTCCATGGTGTGGGCATGCACACATCCGACAGACCGATCGGCCTCAGTCTCGCGGCGCCGCCTGTGGGGTTGCGCAGCGTTCAGCAGCAGGTGCTCGTGATGACCCCACGGTCTCTGGGGGATGCCCGTCTGGTGCTCCAGGCCATCCGTGAACAGCAGACCGTCGTGGTGAATGCGGCCTGGTTGGAGGATGCCCCTGGGCAGCGCTTGATTGATTTCGTCTGTGGTGGCCTGGAGGCTCTCGACGGCCAGGTGCTGCGCATCGATGAAGAGGTCTTCCTCTTCGCTCCCCGCACCGCGCGATTGGCGGCTCCTGCTCCGGAGGGATGAGCCGGATCGGCAACCCGAACGATCGGGGTGCGCGGGGTTTTTCTGTTACCCCTGGATGGCGTGAACAGGTCTGGCATCAAGGATGGTGGGTGAGCACCGCCTGAACGCCCTGTTGCCATGAGCGCTTGGTTGTTCAAAGCAGGTGACCAGGAGCACGTGAGTTGCTCCGGGAGTGGGAAAAGATCGAAACCACTGCAGGTGATTTCTGTCTCACATCACAATGGCTCGGGGGAGACTTGAACTCCCGACCTTGGGGTTATGAATCCCACGCTCTAACCAGCTGAGCTACCGAGCCGCGGCAAATGGAGTGTATCAGGCGCGGGGAGGGAGGAAATTCAGGGGATTGGCCGCCCCATTGCCGGCGGGATGGATTTCGAAGTGCAGGTGCGGGCCCGTGCTGCGACCCGTGCTGCCCATCAGGGCGATCACGCTGCCCTGGAGCACTTCCTGGCCGGCACTAACCATCAGGCGGCTGTTGTGGGCGTAGAGCGAACGGCTGCCATCGGGATGCTGGAGGGTGACCAGGTAGCCGAAGCCGCCGTCGTGCCAGCCGGAGAACACCACCCGACCCGTGCGCGCCGCCAGGATCGGAGTGCCGACATTGTTGGCGACGTCGATGCCGCGATGCATCCGGCCCCAGCGCCAGCCGTAGCCGGAGGTGAACACCCCACGGGTTGGCCAGATCCAGGTCTGGCTGTCATTGCTGCCGAAGTCTCCCTGGCCGAAGCCCGGTTGGTCTGGCCAGCTGAGACCGCCACTGGTGCTGGGACGGAGACCCAGCACGGCACGCTGCCGGGGGGGCGCTGACTGCACCAGCTGGATCTCGGTGCCCGCCACCAGGCGAGCGGTGTCCAGACCGGGATTGAGACGCAGGATCTCCTGCATGGTGGTGCCGTAGCGCTGGGCGATCTTCAGGAGGGTGTCGCCCAGTCGTACGACGCCCATGGTCTGAACCGGCGGGGGAGCCTGGAGCGGTGGCGGGGTGCGACGCAGCTGGGTGGTGTCGAGGGCAGCCAGCTGCTTGGCGTAGCGGCTCTGCTGGCTGGGCAGCACAAGCCAGTCCCCCTGGCGGAACCGGTGCTGGTCCTCCACATCGTTAAGAGAGGCAAGGGTGCTGCCGCTGAGGCGGAGTTGCCGAGCTAGATCAGGAAGCGCCACGGGCTGACGGACGCGTACCCACATCCGATCTGCACTGGGGGCTGGCAGGGAAGCAAGTTGAACCTCCTCCTCAAGAGGCGGGAGTTCGGGGGCCTGAAAGCCGTTCGAGAAGCCAACCGCCGGTATCGCCGCCGCCAGGGGCAGGGCCAGAGCCAGACCGATTCGCAGAGATTGGCTGGGAGTCAGGCGCGGCTTCATGCAGTGTCCTCAAACAACAGAGCCCGGAGGAGAAGCCCACATCCCCGGACCGCGCAGACAGTAGCGGACTGAACCTGGGGCAGCAAGTTCAGGAGGCACCACCTGTGGTGTGCAACTGTGCTGGGCCGGCTGTCTGGCCCAGTTGCCGCAGGGCTTCGAAGAGCACCACAGCTGCTGCCGACGCCAGATTCAGGCTGCGCACTCCCCCCTCGGGATGGTGCCTGGATCGGGCCATGGGGATTGTGAGTCCCACATCTGCGGTCGCCAGCACCTCCTCGGGCAGGCCATCGGTCTCGCGGCCGAACAGCAGCCAGTCGTCCTCCTGGAAGGCGAAGTCGGTGTAGTCCAGGGGGCTGTGGGCCGAAAGGGCGACCAGGCGTCCCCCCCGCCGGCGGCGCTCCTGCACAAAGACCTCCCAGCTGGCGTGTTCGCTCAGAGGTACGAAAGGCCAGTAGTCGAGGCCTGCACGGCGGAGCTGGCGGTCAGTGATCTCAAACCCAAGCGGGCCGATCAGATGGAGCTCCTGGGCTGTGGCCGCGCAGGTACGAGCGACATTGCCCGTGTTCGGCGGGATCTGGGGCTGAAACAGCACAACGCGGGGCATGGGTGCGGCTTGGCGTCAGGACAGCGGGCCGGAGCCCAGCCCCTCCGGCGCTTCATCCGGCTGGGCGGGTACGGGCTGACTGAGTGTCAGCAGATCAAGGGCGCGACCAGCCACCACGAGCCAAAGGTGTGCGCAGCGACCTCCAATCGCCTCTTCCAGCAGACCGAGACGGTCGCGAAACAGGCCACCGACGGCCGTTGCCGGCACCACGCCCCAGCCCACCTGCTCGCTCACAAGAAGCACCCGGCAGGGGGGTCGCTCAAGGATGTGGAGCAGGGAAGCGCTGGCCTTGGCCCAGCTCTCGCGATCGAGGTGCAGCGCCTGGCTCACCCAGGTCCCGAGGGAGTCGACCAGGGCCAGGTCCCCCGGGCCCAGTCGCTCCAGGGCCCCTGGCAGCTCCAGACCCACCTCATCGCACCGCCAGCTTTTCGGCCGACGTTCGCGGTGGAGTCGCAACCTCTCCTGCCAACTGGGATCGTCTGGCAGAAGCGGACCTGTGGCCAGGTAATGCACCACTGCCGAGGGCTGCCGTGCTGCCAGCTCCGTGATGCGGTGCTCGGCCCAGCGGCTCTTTCCGCTGCGGGCTGGGCCGGTGATCAGCTCCACGGGCATGGGGGCCTCAGCCGCCCCCATTCATGTTGCGGAGGGTGGCCACCGAGGATGGAGACACGCGGTTGAGGTAGCGGAAGATCCAGTATTTGAAGATGGTTGCCAGAACCACCGGGAAGGTGGCAATAAACAACATGATGAAGTTTTCCCTGGCTGGCAGGCCTAGGTGGTGGGCGACCCCATCAAGAAGCACTGTCCAGCCTTCGGGGCTGTGGAAGCCAACAAATATATCCGTGAAGAGAATGATTGTGAAGGCTTTTGCGCTATCACTCAGGCCGTAAACCAGCTCGTCAATGAAGCCGCGAAGCACCTGAATGTCGCGTTTGCCAAGCAGGCACACCAGAACGAATCCAGCCAGTCCAGCCAGATCCGCCAACACATTCTTGATGGCTTCGGTGCTGTCGCCATCGGCCTCGTCCTTCAACTCCCGTGCGCGCTGGGCGAGCTGGGCCTGCAGCTCCTCAGCCGTGGGCAGGGCCTTGCCCTCGAGCAGGGCTGCGAATTCCACTTCGGCCTTGTAGACCCTCAGTTTCTCCACCGCCCGCTCCTCCAGATGGGGCTTTGGATAGCTGATGAAGGCGCTCACAGGGGCATACCGATCCACCAGGGGGCCCATCACGTAGGTGCGGCTGATCTGCTGCACCAGCACCGGCACCAGGATCATCAACAGCAGGATGCGCAGCGACACCAGGGTGGAGTCGCGGCGGCGCCGGAATCCGGCGAGCACATTGGCTTCCGCTTCGGGATCCAGCTGCCGTCGCACCTGGTCCACCACGCCGATCAGGCTGCGGGGAAGAACCTCGGGGCTGCGGCTGATGGCCGGGAGGGTCTGGCGCTTGCTCTTGTCGTAGCGGGCGACCACCGCCTCCACGAGCTGCAACTGACGGCGCTCCTGGCTCGACAGTTCGCCGCGGTGCCCCTCCACCGATTCCAGGCACAGCTGGCAGAGCTCCAGGGCTGCCCGGAACCGACGCAGGAGCTGGGCCTGGCTGGCGCGGGGAATGGCCAGCTCGAGTTCGGGGCGGACCGGCCGGTCGTTGTAGTGCTCGAGCTCGATGCTCTGGATCAGCAGCGCTGCCTCATAGCCCCGCTCCAGATCGTGGCTGATCTGCAGGTCCTGGGCGCGGCCGAAGGCCCCCATCCAATCGCTCAGGCCCATCGGTGCTCAGCGCGAAAAGATCCACCAGGTGGCCATGGGCACGATGGTGCCCGCCACCAGCAGCACCACGACCCAGGTGAGGGCGTTGCTCGACGCCGTTTCCTCCCGGGTGGGCACATTCGTGGGTTGGCTCACCACCTGGGCCACGACCGGTTCGCCCGGATCATCCCCGCCCTGGAGCACGGTGAGCACCCGCTGGATGCCATCGAGGCTGGCCTGGCGGAAGCGGGCCCCCTCGCGAATCGGCAGGGCCATGGTGGTGCGAGCGGTGCTGCGCAGCAGCTCGGGGCTCAGCTGGCCGTCCAGGGAGGGGGTTGCCACCACGGCGGCGGAGTTGGTTTGGCTGTCGATCAGGAAGAGCACCTGGCCCGCCTGATCGGCGGCCGCGGGCCATTGCTGCAGCAGCTGCTCGCCGAGCTGGGGAAGGCTCAGGCCGTAGTCGAGCTGGCTCACCGTCACCAGCCGGGCCTCAATGCGCTCGGCTGAGAAGGCGTCGAGCTGGTGGGACACATCGCTGACGGCGGCCCTGCTCAGAATGCCCGCCTGGTCAATCACCCGTTCCCCGTTGACGGGCTCGGGAAAACTGCTGGCGGAGAGCGCCAGGGCGGGAGCCGCCAGGGAGATCCCGATCAGCAGGGCCATCGTCAGCGACAACAGGCCAGCCGTGCAGGCGCAGGCCCAGCGCTGGAGGAGGAGCTGACGTGACGGAACGGAAGCGCGGGACGGCTTCAAGGGGCTTGGGCACACCTACGCCTAGTTTGCCGCCTGTTGGTGCTGCTGTCGTCCTGCCATGGCCCTTCCGCCACCAGCCCGGGTCTGCCTGGGGGTCGGGGTCGCCGGTCTCGCACTGGCCGTGGCCAACCAGCTCTCCAGTTCGGGGACCGAGCCTGCCCTGACGCGAGCCGGGGTGCTGGCGTCCTTGCTGGCCGTGGGCTTGATGCTCGTTGCCATCCTCTGGACCCGAGCGGTGCCGGAAGCGGCTGCACGGGCTTCCCTCAACGGGGATGAGGGCTTGCAGCTGGCGGAGGGGCTCCCGGAGGGGCTCCGCCTGGAGCTTGGCTGGGGCAGCCAGATGTTGCTCACGGCCAGCCCGGCGGCGGTGGTGCTGGTGCATTGGCGCCACCGCGCGCTGCTGCGCCGGGGCCTGCTCGCCGACACGGATTTTTCCCCCGGGCCGATCTGCCAGCGGGCCATGGAGCGGGGCCAGGCGATTTCCCTGGTGAACTTGGCCCTCTATCCGGGCCGCGCCGAATTCGAGAGCTTGCTTCCCCAGCTGCCAGCTGTGCTGATCCAACCCCTCGGCTCGGAGGGGGTGGTGGTGCTCGGGGGCTGGTCGCCGCGCTGCTTCAGCCGCAGTGATCTGGTGTGGGTGGAGGGCTGGGCCCAGCGGCTCAGCGCTGAACTCAGCGCGGCGCTGCCGCTTACAGCTGAAACGGGGGAGACTTCGGGGCCGATTTCGGCCTAGAGCCCACTCGTTCGGGCCCGGCAGGCAGCTGGAGCTGGGTGGTGACCCGCCCCCCGGGGGTCTGGAACGCGACGCGGCCGTTGCGGCCGATCACCCCCTCCAGCCGGGCCGCCCGGGTGCTGAGGCCATTGGCCTGGCGCCGCAGGTTCACCCCGCCGCTGGCGGCCACCGCGCCCGTGCGCCAATTCCAGAAGCATTGGCTGGCGGTCAGGCTGTCACCCGGTTGGCGCAGGTCGCAGCCCTCGCGCACCAGCACGGTGTTGGCGTTGCCGTTCAGCACGAAACTGCCCCCCCGGATCGTGCTGCGGCCATAGGCCCCCTGAAAGGGCAGGGCGCTGCTGGCGGTGCGCTGAGCCAGATCGAGCCGGGTGGCCTGGGCCTGCAGGCTGGCCTCGCGGCTGGGATCGCTCAGGCGCACTGGAGCCACCAGATCGATGGTCTGGCTGCGGGTGTTGCCGGTGAGGGAGGGGGCTGACAACTGTTGAATCCCCCCGCCGGTCAGCTGGCGGCTGCCGCGAACCGGTCCGCTGGCGCGCAGGGCTCCGCTGCCCGGAAACCAGTCGACCGGACCGAGCTCCAGACGCACCGGCTCCGCCCCGCTCTGGCGCAGCACCGGCCGCTCGCGCAGTTCCAGCCGGTCCGCATCGATGCGAAAGCGAGCCAGGCCCGCAGTGAGTTCCAGGTCACCCTGGGTGGCCTTCGGGGAGCGGTCGATGTCCATGCGCTCCTCGGCGGGATACCAGCGCAGCCGGCGCGCGGTGATCACGGCTGGGCGGTCGGGATCGAGACGCACCACTTGCGAAGGGCCCTCCACGAGGACCACCTCTCCGTCGTTCACCACCACGGCGTTGCTGGCGGAGACCCGATAGAGCGGTTTGCCCTCCTGGTAGAGAACCCCGCGCAGTTGGCGGGCCTGGGCCAGGCGTCGGTTGAGGTCGTAGCGGGCTTCCGGGCTGGTGATCTCCCACAGGGGCCGGCCCTGGGGGTCCCGCTGGCGCAGGTTGAGCTCGCGGAACACAAAAGGTTGGGCCGCCTCCTCCCTGGGAGGCGTGCTGCGGCAGGCCGCCACCGGCAGCACCAGAGCTGCCAGGGCTGCCGCTGCCACCAACCGGGGTGCCCTCACAGGGGGCCGTCCAGCTCGAGCCGCTGCATCACCGGCTCCGGCACGGGCAGGGGTAGGCCAGGCTGGAGACCGCCCCATTGCTGGGCCGCCAGCCAGGCGCCGGCCGGCGCCTGCTCCTGGTCTGAGGCAAACGGCTGCTGGCCCAGCTGAAGCAGCATGCGGCTCGACAGCTCCGGCAGCAGGGGGGCCAGCAGCACCGCCACCAGGCGCGAGGCCTCCAGCACGGCATAGAGATCGGTGGCCACGGTCTCCTCCTGCCCTGGGGTCTTCATCGCCTTCCAGGGGGCCGTGTCGTTGAGGAAGCCATTGGCTGTGGTAGCCAGCTGCAGCACCGCCTCTGCGGCGCTGCGGAACTCGAGGGCATCGAGAGCGTCGCCCACCTGCTGGGCCGCGGCTGCAGCCGCCTGGGCCAGGGGATGCTCCAGGTCCGGCGCCGTTGCCAGGGGAGGCACCGCTTCGGCAAACCACTTGCGCGCCATCGAGCTGGTGCGGTTGAGCAGGTTGCCGATGGTGTTGGCCAGATCGTTGTTCACCAGGTCGGTGAAGCGCTGCTGCTGAAAATCGCCGTCCTCGCCGAAGGGGATGTCACGCAGCAGGTACCAGCGCACGGCATCCCGGCCGCAGCGCTCGAGCAGCACTTCCGGATCGAGCACATTGCCCAATGACTTCCCCATCTTCTGGCCCTCGCGCGTGAGGAAGCCGTGGCCGAACACCCGCTCCGGCAGGGGCAGCCCGGCGGAGAGCAACATGGCCGGCCAGTAGACGGCATGGAAGCGCAGGATGTCCTTGCCGATCACGTGCAGCTGGGCGGGCCAGCCTCTGGCGAGCACCTGGTTGAGATCCACTGTTTGGAGATCCCCGTTGGCGTGATCCGCGTCATCACCCCCCGTCGTGCTGCTCTCCTGCAGCAGGGCAGAGAGGTAGCCGAGCAGGGCGTCGAACCACACATAGAACGTGTGCCCCGGGTGTCCCGGCACGGGAATTCCCCAGGGCAGGTCGATGCGGGAGATCGAGAAGTCGCGCAGACCCTGGGCCACGAAGTTCTCCACCTCCCTGCGGCGGCTCGCCGGGGCGATGAAGCCCGGCCGGCGGATCAGCTCCTCGATCTGGCCCTGGTAGCGGGACAGACGGAAGAAGAGGTTCACCTCATCGCGCCACTCCAGGGGCTTGCGATGGATCGGACACTCCGGATCCTGGGCCTCGTGCGGGTCGTCCTTGAACTCCTCGCAGGCCACGCAATACCAGCCCTGCTGCCGCCCCTCCACCACGTCGCCACTGGCCTCGACCCGGGCGAAGAACTGTTCCACCAGGGTCCGGTGGCGGGGGGCGGTGGTGCGGATGAAGCGATCGTTGCTGACCTGCCAGCGCTGCCAGAGGTCCCGGTAGCCCTCGCTCACCGCATCGCAATGGGATTGGGGTGAGACCCCGGCGGCTTCGGCGGTGCGCTGGATCTTCTGGCCGTGTTCGTCACAACCGGTGATGAAAACCACCTGTTCGCCCCGCAGGCGCCGGTAGCGGGCGATGGCATCGCAGGCGAGGGTGGTGTACGTGCTGCCGAGATGGGCCCGGTCGTTGACGTAATAGAGAGGCGTTGTGAGGGTGTAGGACATGCAGCGAATCGTGGCCTGGCAACGTGCTCGGCAGGCCCGCGTGCGGCGCTGAGCCCCGCAGTCCGACCGCACCGCTGGTCTGAGCCGGCGGTGACCATCACCGGTGCCAGACCCGGATCTTACCCATCGCGCCCCATCTCTTCTCCATGCCTGAGCTCGCGATTCCCCTGGTGGTGTGGGGCGGTGGCACGGGCGGTGTGGCGGCGGCGCTGCAGGCCGCCCGCCGCGGGATCCGCACCCTGCTCCTCACCCCGGGCCCCTGGCTGGGGGGGATGGTGAGTGCGGCCGGGGTGTGCTGTCCGGATGGCAATGAACTCACCCCCTGGCAGACCGGGCTCTGGGGCGCCTTCCTGCGGGAGTTGGGCCGCCGGGAGCCCAACGGGCTCGACCACAACTGGGTGAGCTGTTTTGGCTACCAGCCGGCCACCGCCGAGGCGATCCTGCGCCACTGGCTGGATGAGGCCCCAGCCCTCACCTGGTGGCCGGGTACCCGGCTGAGGGCTGTGCGGCGCCAGGGTGAACGCATCTCCGCCCTGGAGGTGGAGCGGGAGCACGCCGCAGAGGGCGGGCCCCACACGCTGGTGCCGGATCTGATGATCGATGGCAGCGACCGCGGTGAGCTGATCGCCCTGGCTGGAGCGGCCCATCGCCTGGGCTGGGAAGCCCAGGAGCTCTGGGACGAACCGAGTGCACCCGCTGCAGCTCGGCTGGCTTCGGAACCCTTCTTTGCCCGCCAGCCCGTGCAGTCGCCCACCTGGGTGGCGATCGGCCGGCTGGATCGGCAGCGGCCCTGTCCCACCCCCGGTTCACCCCTGCCCGAACCCTTCAGCCAGGCCACGGCCGCCTTCGGCCTCGAGCGCACCATCACCTACGGCCGCTTGCCGAACGATCGGGTGATGCTCAACTGGCCCCTGGCCGGCAACGACTGGCACAGCGGCCTGGAGCGGGCCTTCGCCGCCGATCCGGAGGCGGCGACCAGCGGCGAGGTCGAGCTCTTCGCGGCCATGCAGGAGCACAGCCTCCAGTTCGGGCGGGCCCTAGCGCAGGCCAGTGACGGCTGGCTGCAGCTCGATGGGCTCTTCCCGGCCGCGGAGGCTGCAGGCACGGCCCTCACCGGCCCCTCGCCCCTGGCCCTGATGCCCTACTGGCGGGAGGGGCGGCGCCTGGTGGGCCTGGCCACAATGATTGAGCAGCACCTGCTGCCCCAGGGGCCCGGAGCCACGATCGCAGCCCTGCCCGAGCGCCAGGGGGTGGTGGATGCGGTGGTGGTGGGCAACTACGCCAATGATCACCACTATCCCGGTGCCGACTGGCCCCTGGCGCCAAAGAGCTGCCGCTGGGGCGGGCGCTGGAGCGGCACCCCCTTCTGCATTCCCTACGGCGCCCTGGTGAGTGCCGACACCGCCAATCTGCTGGCCGCCGACAAGGGTTTCAGCGTCAGCCACATGGCCAACGGGGCCACCCGCCTCCAGCCCCAGATCCTCAATGTGGGCCAGGCCGCCGGAATGGCGGCAGCCCTCTGTCTGCAGCAGGGCTGCCGCCCAGCCGAGCTGGCCGTGGCGGACCTGCAGCGGGCCCTGATCGTTGACCCCCTGGCTCCGGCGGGTCCGTTCCCGCTGTGGGATACCCCGTGGCACCATCCCGCCTGGCGGCATCGTCAGCTGGCGGTGTTGGCCGATCCGAGCCTGCTGCTGAAGGACGGAACGCTCCCCGCAGTCCGCAAGCGGGCCGGGGATCTCGAGGCGGATGCCCTGCCCGACGAGGCCCCGCCCGAGCGGGGCGAGCGCCTGTGGGCGGGGGTTCTCCAGGGCCGCGCCGAGGGCGGTTACCAGCTGGCGATGGATGGTGGCGCAGGAAACGAGGGTGCTGGGGGCGACTCCTGGCCCCTGATCACCCTGGAGCCTGCCCTGCACCACTGGCTCGCCCAGGCGAGCGAGGGGCCGGTGCGATTGATCGGCACGGCCAACCCCTGGGGGCCGTGGCTACGGGTGTCCCGTCTGGCCCCCTGAGTGACCCCCGCCTGGCCTCAGGCGCTGGCGATCAGGCGCAGCTGATCGCGCAGGGGGTCAACCAGGTGCACCCGCAGGAGCAGCCCATCGGCGGGCTGGCTGCCAGCGGGGCACTCGGCGGGCAGATCCATTGCCAGCTCCTCGCAGTGCACCAGGCCCAGGCGGTCCTGGGGCCGCAGCCAGCGGAGGAACTGCACGCGCCAGGTCTGTCCGCGGTGCTCGGCAAACCAGACCTGCTGCCAGTGACGCTGATCTTCGCGGCTGATCTGCACGGCCTCCCGCAGGGGCGCCTCGAGCGACGCCAGCAGGTCGTGGAGCTGATCTGCGGTGAGGGGAGGCCGCCCCTCGCGCATGGCCAGCAACTGCCGCTGCACCACCAGGTCGCCATAGCGGCGGATCGGTGAGGTGGCCTGCACGTAGGCCGCCAGCCCCAGGCTGAAGTGGGGGGCGGGCTCCACACCGCTGTGTCCGCGGCTGAGACACCGCCGGATGGCGGCGTGGCGTACGGGTCCCGGCGGCAGGGCCTCGAGCTCGGCGGCCGGAGGCAGCTCCGCCGGGAGCTGGCTGCGGTAGGGGAGGGCCAGCTGTTGCTGGCGCCCCAGCTCCGCCAACACGGCGCCTGCCAGGATCATCGCCTCGGCGACCATCAGCCGGGAGGCTCCCGGCTCGGTGACGTCCAGGGTGGGCTGGCCCTGGGCGTCGCGGATGCGTCCTTCCGGCTGGTCGAGCAGCAGGGCTCCACGCTCCACCCGCCATTGGCGGCGACGCAGGAGCAGGTCATGCAACCTGGCCAGGTCCCGTTCCTGCGGCGGGGCCAGTTCGATCAGCTCATCGGCATCGGCGTAGGACAGGCGGTAAGCCGGGCGAATCCAGGTGCGCTCCACCCCACTGACGGCCACGGCGCCGCTGGCCTCCAGCTCCACCCACACACTCCAGGCAGCGCAGCGCTGGCCAGACCGCAGGCTGAAGGGGCCTGTGCTGAGCTGAAGGGGGAACATGGGCAGGGTGCCCCGGGCCAGATAGAGGCTGGTGCCGCGGCGACGAGCCTCCAGATCCAGGGGAGAATCCGCTTCAATCAGCCGCCCCGGGTCGGCCACGTGGATCCAGAGCCGCTCCCGCTCTCCCGGCCCACGCTCCAGGGCCAGGCCATCGTCGATGTCGCGGGTGTCGTCGTCATCGATGGTGACGCAGTGCTGGCTGGTGAGGTCGAGGCGCTGCTCGTCGCCGGGCTGCGCATGCGCGTGGGCGGCCAGCAGTCGCTCGGCCTCGGCCTCCAGCTCCGGCGAAAAGCCCAGGGCCCAGCTGCTGCGGCTGAGGCTGGGCAGATGGTGGGGATTCCAGTGCCCCAGATCGACCAGAAGATGGCGGATGGCCCCGGGCTCCGCTGCACAGTGGGCGGCCTGGAGTCCCTGGCGCAGATCACTGGGGAGCGGTGTGCTGCAGTCTTCAGCTGCCCACTGTTCCAGCAGGCTGAGCTGCAGGCGTTGCTCCGGCGCCAGCAGCTCGGCTGGGAAGGGGCACCGGCCCTGGAGCAACCCATGCCAGAGCTGGCGCAGCTGCTGGGAGCGGCGCTTCAGCCAGCGCTCCCGGCGGCGCTGGCGCAGTTCGTTCAGGGGTCGCGGGGTGATGCCTTGCGGGCGGGAGCGAAACCACAGCTGATCGCTGTGCAGCCATAGCCAGCTCGCCGCCCGCCGCAGGGGCTCCGGATTCCCCGACACCAGCTCACACCAGGTTGCGAGATCGAGCGGTGCCTCAGGGTTCCCATGGCCGGACTCCTGCAGCAGCAGCCAGGCGGTCGCGCAATCGCGCGCGGAGGGCATGGCCGCCTGCAGGTGTTCGCTGCTGAAGCCCCAAGGAGAAACCCCCAGCCGTTGCGGTGGAGACACACCGCCGGGCAGGGGGCAGATCAGCTGGACGTCCCGTTGCGGGCAGGTCTGGCTTTTGGCAGTGAAGTCGACGGCGAGCGTCAGCCTGGTTCCCTGGACACCCACCACCACGGCCAGTCGTGGGCGGGTCTCCCCACTGCGCTCGTGGAGCAGACCGACCAGGTCACCGGGGTGGAAGGAGGCCTGGGCCAGAGTGGACTCAGCCCTCGGGATTCACGAAGGGCAGCAGGGCCACGATCCGGGCGCGCTTGACAGCATTGGTGAGATCGCGCTGCTGCTTGGCGGTAAGGCCTGTGAGGCGGCGGGGAAGGATCTTGCCGCGCTCAGTGATGAACTTTTTGAGCAGATCGACATCCTTGTAGTCGATCGGGTCGCCGGGCTTGATCGGCGAGAGGCGCTTCTTGAAAAACGAGCTGGACATGGGAAGGGGCAGAGGGGAAAGGAAGGGGATGCCGTTGCTGCAGGTCCCGAAGCGGCAGAAGCCGGCTCAGGGGGCCGCGATCACTTGATTTCCTTGTGAATCGTCGACTTGTTGCAGTGAGGGCAGAACTTCTTCAGCTCCAGCCGTTCCGTGGTGTTGCGGCGGTTCTTCTCGGTGGTGTAACGGGACACACCAGGAGACCGCTTGGCGGGGTTGGACCGGCATTCGGTGCACTCGAGAGTGATCACGATCCGGACGCCCTTGTTCTTAGCCATGAAGGACGTTGCGCCGCTTGAGCGATGCGAGTTGACAAGAATGCACCATACCTGGCGATGGACCCACCCCCTGGCGATCAGGGGCCTGGGGCGGCATGACCCCGCTGCCTAGGATCGCCACTCATTGCGGCAGTTGGATTCATGCGTGTCTCTCACCAGTGGCTGCGGGAGCTGGTGAGCGGCCCGGACGGAGAAGGTGGCCTCGCCCTGGCCGTTGATGTGCTGGCGGATCGCCTCTCCATCGCCGGTTTCGAGGTGGACGCCCTCCACGACCTGAGCGCCCAGGCAGCCGGTGTGGTTGTCGGCAGGGTGATGGAACGCGAACCCCACCCCGATGCCAGCAAGTTGAGCGTCTGCCAGGTGGATGTGGGGGCCGGCGAACCCCTGCAGATCGTCTGCGGGGCCGCCAATGTGCGCGCCGGCATTCACGTGCCCGTCGCCCTGGTGGGGGCGACCCTGCCGGCCGTGAACCTCACCATCAAGCCGGCCGAACTGCGAGGCGTGGCCAGCAGCGGCATGATCTGCTCCCTCAGCGAGCTGGGCCTGAGCGCCAGTTCCGAGGGCATCGCCATCCTCGAGGAGCTGGTCGATCCGCTTCCGTCCCTCGGCGCGGCCGTGGGTCCCTGCTTCGGCCTCGACGACCAGGTGCTCGAGCTGGCGATCACGGCCAACAGGCCCGATGGCCTGTCGATGCAGGGGATTGCCCGGGAGGTGGCTGCCCTCAGCGGTGGCCGCACGCGATTCGCTCCGGTGCCCCCAGCCACCACTGCCCAGCCACTTGAGGCCAGTGCGGCCAGTCAGCGGGCGATGGAGGAGGGGGGCCTGTTCAGCGTCACGGCCCTGGACGGCCTCCAGGTGGCTCCTTCTCCTGGCTGGCTGCAACGGAGGCTGGAGAAGGCCGGCATCCGCCCCATCAACAATGTGGTCGACATCACCAACCTGGTGATGCTCGAGACCGGCCAGCCCCTGCATGCCTTCGACCAGGAGCGCCTGGCCGCTTCTGCCGGTGGCAGCCTCCAGCCCGGGAAGCTGGGGTTGCGCCAGGGTCGGCCCGACGAGACGCTCACCACCCTTGATGGAGAAGAGCGGCAGCTGGGCAGCGACAGCCTGGTGGTGACCTGCGCCGATCGGCCGATTGCCCTCGCTGGCGTGATGGGCGGCCTGGAGGAGGCGGTGCAGCTCGACACCACGGCCATCTGGCTGGAGGCCGCAGTGTTCGCCCCCCAACGGGTGCGCCTGTCAGCCCGCAGCGCGGGGCTGAGAACCGAGGCCAGCAGCCGCTTCGAGAAGGGTCTCCCCCCCGAAGCCACCCTGGCGGCGGCCGACCGGGCCTGCGCCCTGCTGGCGGAGATCGCTGGGGCGCGGGTGGTCGGCCGCTGGATGCACGAACGGCCCCAGCAGCCCCAGCAGCCGCTCCACCTCCGCCGCGATGCCCTGCACAACCTGCTCGGCCCCGTGCTCATCGAGGGGGAGCTGCAGGATCTGGAGGACGCCCGCATCCGCGGCACGCTGGAGGCCATCGGCTGTGTGGTGAGTGATCAGGGCGAGGGTTGGCACGTGCAGGTGCCTCCATCCCGCGCCATCGACCTGCGCAGGGAAGTGGACCTGATCGAGGAAGTGGCCCGACTGGTGGGCTACGACCACTTCGCCTGTCACCTTCCTGATCCGATCGAGCCAGGAGGCCTCAACGACGCCCAGGCGGCCGAGCGCTTGCTGCGTCGCAGCCTCTGCGCTGCCGGCCTGCAGGAGGCCTGCTCGTTTTCGTTGGTGCCGGCCGGGGCAGACCGCATTCCCCTGGCCAATCCCCTGTTGGCCGATTACGGCCACCTGCGCGACAACCTGCACGAGGAGTTGCTGGCGGCGGCCCGACGCAATCTGCAAAGCGGTCTTCCCGGATTCTGGGCCTTCGAGATCGGGCAGGTGTTCAGCAGCAGTCGTGCGGCCTCCCGCAGTCTCCTGGTGGGGGTGTTCTGCGGTGAACGGCGCGCCGAGCGCTGGAGCAACAGTGGCAAGCCCCAGCCCCTCGACTATTTCCAGGCCCGGGGGGTGCTGCAGCAGGCCCTCACCAGCCTGCGCCTGCCGCTTGAAGATCGGGTGCTGGCGGACCATCCGCTGCTTCACCCCGGCCGAGCCGCCCAGCTGGTGCTGGAGGGGCGGCCCGCTGGCTGGTTTGGCCAGCTCCACCCCCAGCTCGCCGAGAGCTGGGACCTGCCGGAGCCGACCCACCTGTTCGAACTCGAGCTGGAGCCCCTGCTCGCTGCCGCCACCCGCCGCAACCGCTGGCAGCCGAGATTCAAGCCCTTCGCCACAGTGCCCGCCTCGGAGCGGGACCTGGCCCTGGTGGTGCCCCGCAGCACCGCGTCCGGCGATCTGCTGCAGACGATCCGCAAAGCCGGACGCCCCCTCCTCGAGCATGCCGAACTGATCGACCGCTACGAGGGCAGCCAGCTGGAGGCCGATCGCTGCAGCCAGGCCTTCCGGCTTCGTTACCGGGATCCCCAGCGCACCCTCACGGAGGAGGCGGTGGAGGCGGCCCACGCCGCTGTCTGTGCGGCCCTGGAGAGGCAGTTCGGCGCCACGTTGCGCTAGGGCCGTGCTTACCGGCGCAAGATGGCCAACGTCTCGACGTGGGTCGTCTGGGGGAAGAAATCGAGCGGCTGCAGTCCCTCAAGCCCATAGGGGCCCGAGCCACCCACCAGCTGGGCCAGGTCCCGCGCCAGGGTGGCCGGATCGCAGCTGAGATAGAGCAGCTGCTCCGGGGGCTCCGCCAGGATTGTTGCCAGCACCTGGGGATCAAGCCCCTTGCGGGGTGGATCCACCAGCAGTGCATCACAGCGGGTGAGGCAGGGTTGCAGCAGCTCGGCGACGGGGCCCTCCTGGAAGCGGCAGCGTGCCTCCAGTCCGTTCTGGATGGCGTTCCGCTTGGCGAGAGCGACCGCAGACGGCACCACCTCGATGCCTTCAACCTGCCAGCCGGCCGCTGCCACCGGCAGGCTGTAGGTGCCGATCCCGCAGTAGGCATCCACCAGCAGGCCGGGGGTTTGTGAGGCCAGGGCCTGGAGAATCAGGGGCACCACCTGTTCCGCCATTGCGGTGTTCACCTGGAAGAAGGTGTCGGCGCCGATCGTGAGACGCAGGCCCGCGAACTGCTCCTGCAGCCAGGGCCGTCCTGTGACCGTGTGGGTTTCCGGGCCGAGCAGCACGTTGTTCGCCCGTTCCTGCAAGTTGAGACACACTCCCACGAGCTCAGGCCAGCGGTCCATCCAGGTGGTGGCCAGCTGGTCGAGGCCCGGCAGCGACCGGTGGCTGCTCACCAGGGTGATCAGCAACTCACCGGTGTGCTGGCCAATCCGCAGGGCCAGGTGGCGCAACCCGCCTCCGTCGGCGAGGTGGCGATCGACCGGCCAGCCCGTGGCCTCCAGATCCTGTTTCAAGGGGGCGATCAGGGCGTCGAGGCGGGGATCGAGCACCGGACAGTGGTTGAGATTCACGATCCGGTGGCTTCCTGGCCGGTAGTAGCCGGCCCGCAGGCTGCCGTCCTCGCGGCGCTCGAGGGGGAGGATGGCCCGGTTGCGATAGCCAAAACCACTGGCCTGGCCGAGTACAGGGGCTACCAGCGGCGCGGCCTCGGCCAGTCCGCCGATGCGCTGCAGCGCATCCTTCACCTTCTGCCGCTTCCAGTGGTGCTGCGCGCTGCTGCTCAGGTGCTGCACGCTGCAGCCCCCACAGCGCTCCGCCAGGATGCAGGGGGGCCTGCTGCGGTCGGGGGAGGACTCCAACACGTCCAGCAATTCCCCTTGCCAGAGGCGACGGGACCGATTCAGCAGCCGCAGCCGGATCTGTTCACCCGGGAGGGCTCCAGGGACAAACGCCACGCCAGCGCCCAGGTTCACCACGCCCCGCCCGTCATGGGCCAAACCGGTCACAGCCTGTTCGAGCAGCTGGCCAGGACGGAGATCCGCGGGATCCAGATCGCGGCCCGGGGCATTCAGCTCGACTGGAGGTTGCATGCTTGCCCGTCGACAGCCACCTTGACCCTACGTCGTGCAAAGTGCCGTTACACGTTTGCGATTCGGCGCAGAAGCCCCCGCAGGGTGTCGATACACTGGACAAGCGTGTGGTCGCTGCGATGAGCGTCGTTCGGGATCTGATTCTTCAGGCAGACGATCAGCTCCGTTACCCCAGTGGCGGTGAACTCCGCTCCATGGTGGATTTCCTCAACGGTGGCGCTCGTCGACTCTCGGTGGTCCGCATCCTCACGGAAAACGAGAAGAAAATCGTTGACGAGGCCGCCAAGCAGCTGTTCACCCGCAAGCCGGAGTACGTCGCTCCTGGCGGTAATGCCTACGGTCAGAAACAGCGTGCCCAGTGCCTCCGGGATTACAGCTGGTACCTGCGACTTGTGACTTACGGCGTGCTGGCTGGCAGCACCGAGATGATCCAGAAGATCGGCCTGGAAGGGGCCCGCGAGATGTACAACAGCCTTGGCGTCCCGATGCCGGGGATGGTGGAGGCCATGCGGACCATGAAGGAGGCGGCGATCACCTTGCTGAGTACGGAGGATGCAGCCCTGGCCGGTCCCTACTTCGACTTCCTGATCCAGGGGATGCAGACCACCACCTGAACCGGATCTCACATCCACCTCGACCCGACTGAGCTGTCTCAGTCGGGTCTTTTTAATGGACCTAGGGCGCGTCTCGCCTGAGACGCGCGTCACTGCTCCACGTCCCAGCCATCGTCTTCTCTTGGTCATCTGGGACCCGCATCTGGTCCCAAAGTAGGACCCGGTCGGGACCCACGATCCACCTGTGGGGGGCTGTTTCTCGCCGCGGATCCTGCTCCGACCGGGTGTCACGGTGACTCGGTGAGACCCTGAGAGTGCGCTCAGGCGTCCTAGGCGAGACGAGCTAGGAGACCAGGGCTCAGACGCGGATGGGACTGCTGGTACCTGACTTCAGGGGGCGGTTGCGGTGGACCCTGCAGGACCCGGCCACCCCCTGCTTGAGTCTGCGTACCTGTGTCTTAAGCAGGTACGCGAGTCAGTGATCCGACCACCATCTCAGTGCTGAGCAACAATCTCCTTCCCTGTTGCCGGGGGATTCTGCCTCTGGCCAGGACTGGACAGGCCAAGGCCGCGCTTGAGGCGGGCCACAATGCTCAGCATCGCCACCAGTTGGGGGTTGGGATGGGCTTGGATCCCACAGCCAGAATCGCCGATTTTTCTGAGTCTGATCTGAGACGTCAAAACGGGATGCGCGGCGGAGCTGGGGCACTCTGGCTGGGCCTTTCGCACTGGTCCTGCTTCTCCTGTATGAGACGCAATATATGTCGTAGGACAAGTCCCGGCTGAGACGGCTGATTGCGCCTGGCGTCCTGCGGGGCGCAGGGCATCCCCGGCCTGGGGGCGAACCACCGGAGCGACAGCGACTGGCATGCCTGGCTCATGAACAGTCTCACGGCATGGTATCCCTGGTCCTGCCTTAGACCCGGGACGGGACCCGTGCTGCGTCCTTCCTGAGACAAGTCGGTCTGCTTTATGGCTGTCGGTACAGCTCCTTGAGCAGTTGATAGGCCTCGTTGAGCCGTCGCATCGCCTCCTCCGAGCCGCCGGCATCGGGATGATTGGCCAGGGCCATCTGCCTGTAGGCCTCGCGAATCTGGGGGAGCGTCAGCCGCTGGCCAGGGGTCGTGGGTAGCTGGAGCACCTTGAGGGCTCCGTGCAGCGTCATCGTGTGCTCCAGCGTCTGGAAGGGAGTGCCCCGCCGTCGCCGGTAGCGGTGAACGAAGCGGCGAATCAGGGTGGGAATGCGAACGACGAGGGTGGAGGCACTGAACGGATCCTCCAGCACCCCCGCAGCCACCATCACCCGCTCGAAGCTTGGAGCCCCCGGCAGCCAGCTCGGTACAAGGCTGGCCATCGTCTCGCTCACCAGGCTCCAGCTGAACGGACGCCCTTCGCTCTGGTCACTCTGGGGCCAGATGTCCTGGGCAATCCAGACCATCGCCGCCTCCAGCACCGCCTCATCGGCATCCTTGCCGTACAGCTCAAGCCAATGGCTGCGCGCCCTTTCGAGACCTTCCTCCATCAGCCCAGCTGAGACAGGTGGGAGGGGATCAAGCGCGGGGCTGCCTGGTTGAGATGGACGCTGCAGGCTGCGTCGCACCTGGTCGGATTGGCGTCGCACGAACCCAGGCAAGTCGATGCCGCGGCTGGGCTGCGGCTGGTGGTTAGCCGTCGCCTCATCCCTCCCATCTCCCCGCTCCAGGCGCAGGGCCAGTCCTGAGGTCGGATCGGCATGCCCCTCTCGCACCACCAGCACGAGGGCACCGGACTCGTCAAAGGAGTCATCCGTGCGCGCTGCCTGGCTCCTGCCTTCCGCTTCATCCAGATCCCGCTGATCGCGAGGACGGAAGATCTCCTCGAGCAGCCGCTCCACGATCTTCCCGCGGCTGCGCAGTCCGTATTCCGCCTTCAGCCCGTCGATCTGCTCAATTAGGGCTTCGGGGAGCTTGAGGTTGATGGACCGGCGAACCCGCTGCTGCTCCTCATCCATCCCGGCTGCTCAGCAATGGATTGGCACTCAGCGGCCCATCAGGCCACGGATGATCTCCTGCTGTGCCTCCAGGGCCTCCCGATAGCGATCCTCAAGGGGTTGTTGGGCCGGGAGGGTGCCCACGGGCGGCTGCCTGAACTGCGGCAGGGGCCTGGGCATGGTCCGTTCTGCGGAAGGCTGCAGGGGCCTTGGGCCGAGCAGGGGGTTCGGGGTCTGCGGTTGCGGCCTGGTCGGCGCGGGCATGGCCGGAGGGCTTGCAGTTGCAGCGGCAGTCTGCTGAGCCTGGCGGGCCTGCACAACCGCCAGCTGGCTGGCTGGCACCACGCTCAGCAGATGGCCCGGTGTGGCATCGGCTGGGTAGACCAGGCTCACCCGAACAGGGTTGACGACCCCGGGCTTGAGATTGAGCGTGGTGAGCGCATGGCTATCCCCGGAACGCATGCCCAGGTGCATCTCCTGCAACCCTTCATCCGTGCGCACCTGCAGGGAGCCCCGGAAGGCGACAAAGGGCCTGCCTCCCGCCAGGGTTGGATGGCTCAGCACCAGCTCATAGGGTCCCGATCCCTTCAGTTTCAGATCAACGTCAAAGCGCACTCCATAGGTGCCGACGTTGTCGAGTGAAGAGTCGAGCATGCGGCTGGCGAGCGGATTGACCTGCACATCGCGGGTTCCGAAGTGATGCCGGCTGGTGCTGGTGAGAGGCACATGCAGCGCACCCTCCGCCTTCAGGTCGTGACGGAGCGACGCGGTGTAGGTGTCTCCGATGGCCACGCCTCCCACCCTGGAGAAGACCCGCCGGCTCTGGATGTCGGCAATCCGGTTGAGGTACACCCGGCCAGGAGCAAGGCGTCGCTGGTCCAGAACGGCCACCAGATCCGCGTCACTGCCCGGGCCTGGTGCGGCGACCACCGCCATCTGGAACGGGCCGTTGCTCCGGCCCCTCAGCAGGCCGTTGGCGATACCCAGGGCAGGCAGCTGGGTGCGCAGCAGCACGATCCTGCTCCGGGGGGGAATCACCACCAGGTCGCTGAGATTGCGGTCGAGCTGGTCGCGCAGCATCTGCACAGCAGTGGCATCCCCGGGTCCGGTGTTCCAGGGACGCCGACCCAGGGGTTTCACCCCGAGCAGGTTGTTGGCCAGGTAAGGGGCCTCAAAGCTGTTGCGAACGGCACCGCGATCGAACTGGATGCTGACGGGGACCCGTCCTGGGTTGATGAGGATCACTCCCAGGGTGAGCTCGGTGCGCCGCTCACCGGCTCGGATCTGGCTGCGGTAGCTCGGGAAGTATTTGTGATGCATGTGCAGCCCGAACTCACCGTTGAAGGTGTATTCGGCGTTCCGCAGGGCCATGCCGTTCTCGGCGGCGTAGGAGACGCCTGGCGTCGTGGAGATCAGGATGCCGGGGCCCTCCACCTCCTCGGGCTGGTTCGAGTGGAGCACCGGCACCTGGTTGAAGGTGCCGTTGAGCGGCTTGGCCCGTTGACCGGACATCAGGGCGACATCGGCCAGGGCTGCCGGATGGGGCGCCACGGCCGTGAGACCCAGAAGCACTGCTGAGACCGAACGCAGGGCCGTGGCGGGGACGAGGAAACTCAAACTGCGTGGGGGTTCGGAGTGGCGGTCGTCCTGGCCCCACCAGGTCTGACGGGCTCAGAACGAGGGAGCAGGCTGGGGGCCGGACGGGGCCTCAGGGATCGGGAGTTGGGCTGAGGAGAGCGGGAGACCGATCGGTACAGATCACGCTCGCCATGGGCGGGCGAGTGGCTAGAACCGTGAAACTTTGGAGCATAAGGCCATGCTTCCGCTGTTCAGCTGCTGCACCGATTCCAGTTCCGCCGGTGACGCCCTGCGTCGCCACCAGGAACGCAAGCTGCGCATGCTGCGCTTCTGGCGCGATGGGGCCGAACGTCAGGTGGCAGCCCTGGAAGCCGCCATCAGCACCCTCGAACGGCAGATGCAGCGGGATGGCAGCCAGGCCCAGGGCTGAGCTGCTGACGAAGCCCGTCCAGGCCCCTCCGTAGCCGCCTCTGCACGGTCATCGCGCTGATCTCCAGGGCCTTTCCGGTGCGCCGGTAGCTCCATCCAGCCAGCACGACCCGTTCGAGCACCTCGCGCTGGTCATCCGGCAAATCCCGGAGCAGTTTCCTCGGATCGAGCTCAGGCCCGTTTGCTCCCTCTCCGGCGGCCTCCAGCCCCGGGCCTGGCACATCCTCATCCGGAAGGTCATCCAGGTTGAGAGGGCGGCGGCTTGCACCGGCAGCGAGCAGCCGCTGCCACTGCCCCTCATTGATGCCCAGCTGCTGCTGCATGGCAGCGGCGGACATGGCCTGCGGCTGAAGCCCCTGCAGTCGGATCAGTTGCAGACGCTGTTCCTCCAGTCGGCGTGGCAGCCGCACCACCGGGGCTTCATCGCGCAGGTAGTGGAGGATGGATCCCCTCACGTGGGGGCGGGCAAAGGCTTCGAAGGGAATGCCACTCTCCTGGCGATAGAGCTCGGCGGCTCGCAACAGCCCCAGCAGTCCCACCTGCACCAGGTCATCGAGGGGTTCGGCGCAGCGCCGGTGGTAGTGCAGGGCGATCGGCCGCACCAGGTGGCGGTACTGCTCGATCCTGGCGTTGCGCCGCTGAATGGCCTGGCGGCCCGTGCAGAGTCGCTTGGCGGCTGTGGTGGTCATGGCTGTGGCTGAACAGAGAAGGGAATCGCGTCGATGGCTGGATCGAGCGAGCGGGTCGCCGGCTGGCTGCCCCTTTCCACCCAGCTCCAGCAGCCCGACTCAGCGCAACCGGGAAACCACCGAATCGCTCGAAGGAGTGGCCACCTCCTGCAGCAGGCGCCAGGGACCGTGCTGCTCCAGCCACTTCAGATCGGAACCTGTGGTGGCCAGCAGATAGCCGGCGAAGCCCAGGGCATTGAGGCTGAAGCCGGCGCAGTGCTCCCGTTCGCGCCGCACCATCAGGAACCAGTCGTCATCGAACAGCAGGTTGTAGGGGTGGCGGGGTTGCGGATCCCCTGCGGGGTCACCGAGTCCCAGGTGGGCCGCATGCTCCCGGTAGAGCTGATTCAGCTCCTGTGCGACGTCATGCCTTGAGGGCTTTTGCCGGCCTGCAACCACCGGTGGCAGCAACCGCCTGCCCAGGCTGTAGCACCAGGGCCAGCGACTCTGCTCACCCGCCAGCTGGGCCAGGAGGTGGGGGGCCAGGGGACAGCTGACCGATCCGGCTTTCCGGGGGAGCAGCTGCAGATGGCGATGGGGCTGGCTGGCGCCGGCTGCGGCGCAGCTGTTGAAGAACCACAGGCCCCCGGTGTCCGCCAACACCTGGGCCACGGCTCCCCAGTCAGTGGGCTGGAGCCAGCCACCCTGGGGCTGCCACTGCTGGGTGATCACCAGCAGGTGGCCGGGCTGCACGGGAAATTTGTTGAGGAGCAGCACATGGTCCTCGCCAAGGCTGTCGACCTGGAGGCTGGGCTCCCAGGGCAGGAACGGGTTGGGCCTGGGCCCGCCGGCCCGCAGGTGCTTGGGGGTGCGGCTCAGGAGTCTGCGCAGCACGAACGGCTCCATCCCCCGGCCCGCCATCACCTCGGTCGTGAGGGGTACGAGGGCTCCCACCTCCAGGGCCTCCTCGGAGCGCTGCAGCGCGGCCTGCCAGAACCGCCCGTGCCGCTCCATCGTCACCCGCCGGTCCCGGCCTTCAGACGGGCCAGGGAGGCCCCCCGGTAGTAGTGCCCGAGGATCTGGTTGTAGCGGTACCCCTTCTCGGCCAGGTCCTGGGCGCCGTGCTGGCTCATGCTCGCCCCGAGGTGGCCATGGGCCTCATTGACGATCTGCTGGGTGGCGGCGTAGAGGGACTCGACGATCCCCCCTTGATAGCTGAGGATCAGTCCAGCTGTGCTGGCAGCAACCTGCTGGGTGCGGGGATGGACGCTGCCAAGTCCACGATAGGCCTGCCATCGGGTGGTGTCCCCCAGGTGCCAATGCCGGTTGGCGGGTCTGGCCATATGGGCCAGGGCATAGGAGCGGGCGGCGACGGCCTGGGCACGCAGGGCCTCCATGGACCAGCTGCTCGGCATCTCAGCCCCCACCACCGAGCTGATGTAGCGCTCCAGCCCCAGGTGATTGACCAGGCGCAGTCCACCGTCCTGCTGGATGAGCCGCAGACGGCCGGCGTAGGGGGCCCCATTCACGAGCAGGGCATCACCGCCGGTCTGCAGCCAGGCCTCCGGGCCAGCAGCCCAGAGGTTGTCGAGCTGCACCCTCTCCCCGGCCTGGCCCTGCTGTAGCAAGGAGCCATCGCGGCCGACGAGTTGCCACGGCCCCGTCGCCGAGAGCTGGGGGGAGGAGCCTGCCCGCAGCAGGGCCACCCGGATTTCGAGATCCACAGGTGCAGCCGCAGCAGGCTCCACCAGGCCAGCGGGCTGGCCTTCGGGCGTCGGGGAGCCCGGGGCAGTGCCCTTGCCGCGCATCGCCTGCAGCTGGCTCAGCGGGTCACTGGTGGCGCCGGTCTCCACTGGGGTGTTCTCTGGCGGCACCTCCAGCAGCGTGTCAAGCAGCTCGGCATCGCTGATCGCCTGGGGACGGGGCACCAGGCCCTGGGCCGCGAAGCCGACGGTGAGCGCCACGGCACCCATCGGCAGGGCCAGGAGTAACTGACGGCTCAGAGGGTTGCGGAGCCTCAGCCCAAGAGGGAGCTCCAGGCGTCGGGGTCGGAAGGCGAGCACCCGTTGGCACCAAGTTGCAAGGTTCCGTCCCACAGGAGATGCCCCGCACCCGTCAGGCGGATCATGCCTGAGGAAACGGCCTCGCAGCGCATGCCACCCGGCCGGTGTGAGCACTGCCATCCCACGGTGTGCGTCCTGCCGAGCCGCTCCAGCCACCACGGGGCCACCAGCGCGTGGGCCGACCCGGTGACCGGATCCTCCGGAATGCCCAGGCCCGGGGCCAGGAAGCGGAGCTGGTAGTCGCAGGGCTCGCCCAGCACCTGGGGCGGGGAGCCGGCCACCCCGCCCTCGAGGGGCTGCATCAGCAGCAGGCCGCCCCGCTCCGCCTGCGGCATGCCCTCCACCGGCAGGTGGGCAGCGGCCAGGGGGGCAGCGGCGGTGAGCAGCACCACCCGATAACCGAGGGGCGACTGCCAGTAGGCCTCGGGTCGGGCCCCCAGGTGCTGGTGCAGGTACGCCAAAAGGTTGGCACCGGCCTCTGCTGGCACCAGGCCACTGCTGGGGAGCACGATCGAGGCCCGCGTCGGCCCGGTGGTGGCCCGCCCACCCAGGCGCACGTCCAGGGCGCCACTGCGGCTGTACAGGGCCAGCGATTGCCGGGCCAGCAGCTTGCCCCAGTGCCCCAGGGCCAGGGTGGCGGCCAGGGTGGCATGGCCGCACAGCGCCACCTCACAGGTGGGGGTGAACCAACGCAGCAGCCAGGCACCCGAAGGGTGCTGCCAGAGAAAGGCTGTCTCTGACTGGTTCAGGCTGCGGGCGATGGCCTGCAACGGCGGCGCCGGCAGGGGCCGTTCGAGCAGCACCACGGCGGCTCCATTGCCGCCGCAGGGCGTCTCGGTGAATGCCTCCACGAGCACCGCCGGCAAGGCGCAGGGGCTGGAGATCATGCGACGGAGTGCGGCGGAACCGATTCCGGACGCAGGTTGCGCCCCATCAAGGCTCGGCTGGCCTCCAGCGGACTCCTGCGCGCCTCGATCACCTCCACCACCTGCTCACAGATGGGCAACGACCATCCCTCGCGCAGGGCCAGCGCCACGGCTGCGGAGGCCGTGCGCAGGCCTTCGACCGTCGCATCGATGCGACGCAGGGCCTCCACCGCCGGGCAGCCCTCCGCCAGCAGGAGGCCGCAGCGGTAGTTGCGGCTGAGGGGGCTGGTGGCGGTGGCGAGCAGGTCCCCCAGCCCGGCCAGGCCGTAGAGCGTGGAGGGGCAGCCGCCAAGACCCTGGAGCACCACCCCCATCTCGGCCAGCCCGCGGGTGAGCAGGGAAGCACGGGCATTGGCACCGAGTTGCAGGCCATCGCACAGGCCGGCAGCCAGGGCCATCACGTTTTTCAGCGCGCCCGCCACCTCCGTGCCGATGGGATCACTGTTGGTGTACAGGCGAAGGGTTTCTCCACTCAGTTCGCCCTGCAGACGGGCGGCCAGACCAGGATCCGCACTCGCGATCACGCTGGCGGCCGGCAATCCGCTTGCGAGTTCGCTCGCCAGGTTCGGCCCGCTGAGCACGGCCATGGGGGTGAGGAGCTGCTGCTCCCAGAGCTGGGTGGCGCTCAGCAGCCGCTTGGGGTCGATGCCCTTGGTGCAGCTCAGCAGGGGCAGGGCCTCAGGCCAGTGGGGAGCCAGCTGCACCGCTAGGGGCTTCACGCCGGCCATGGCAACGGCCGCCACCGCCAGATCACAATCCCCGAGCAGGGCGGCTGGATCTCCCCCCTCGCGGCGGGTCCAGCTGCGCAGCTGGTGCCCCTGCCGCTGCCAGAGCTCCAGCAGGGTGGTGCCCCAGGCGCCTCGGCCGAACAGGGCAATCCGCAGGGGCATCGGCCAGGCGCCTCAGCAGAACTGACTGCCATCATGCGCCAGACCTGCACCGCTGCCGGTGTCCGGATCCATCACACCGGCGTCCCCCTCCCCGCCATGGGCTGGTGGGCCCCTGCGTGAATGGCAGGGTCGGGCCCTGGTGGTCGGGGGCGGCGGCATCGGTCGGGCCCTTGTGGCTGATCTGGCTGAGCGGGCCCCCGCACTCGAGCTGGTGATGACCTCGCGGTCACCGCAGCCCCCCGACCTGGCGACACGCGTCCGGGTGCTCGCTGTCGACCTGGCCACCGACCAGAGCCTCCTAGGCCTGCGGGAATCACTGACTGGGGGGGCACCCCTGCGGCTGGTGGTGTGCTGCGCGGGTCTGCTGCACGCTCCTGATCTCCAGCCGGAGAAGCGGCTGGCCCAGGTGCGGCGATCTGCGCTCGAGCGCTCGTTTGCCGTGAATGCCTTCGGCCCTCTGCTGCTGGCCCAGGCTCTCGAGCCGTTGCTCCCCCGAGACCTCCCCTTCCATTTCGCCAGCCTGTCCGCCCGGGTGGGGAGCATCGGCGATAACCGCCTCGGCGGCTGGTATGCCTACCGGGCCGCCAAGGCGGCCCAGAACCAGCTGCTCCACACCCTGGCCCTGGAATGGCGCCGCAGGCTGCCCCTGGCCTGCGTCAGCCTGATGCACCCCGGCACCACCGCCACGTCCCTGTCAGGCCCGTTTCAGGGGTCGGTACCACCAGAGCGGTTGTTCAGCCCCCGGCGGGCGGCCAGCCAGCTGCTGGATGTGCTGGAGCGACTCACCCCCGAGCAGAGCGGTCAGTTCTGGGCCTGGGACGGGCAACCCATCCCCTGGTGAGCCCGTCTCAGGCTGCGTGTTGGCGCAGAAGGTCCAGGGAAATCACCTCCAGGGTTCCCAGGGCCGTCGCGGTCAGACGCACGGGGGGTGCCATGCCGTCCTCGTAGGCCTCCAGCCAACGCGGCGCACAGACGCACCAGTGGTCCCCGGGCCGGAGCCCGGGGAAGCCGTACTGGGGAGCAGGGGTGCTCAGGTCGTTGCCCTGGGCCCGGCTGTAGCTCAGGAAGGCCTCGTTGACGACGCAGCAGACGGTGTGCCGCCCCAGATCACTGGGATGGCTCTGGCAGTAACCATCACGGAACCAACCGGTGAGCGGGGCACAGCTGCAGAGCTCGAGGGGCTCCCCAAGCACGTTCAGGGCGCTCTCTGCTGCGGAAGGATTGCTGGGGTTGGGGGAGGTCATCGGTGCGGTCTGGATGGGCAATCGGCACGGCCAGGCCAACGGCAGGTTCAGCGGTCAGCCCGGGAAAACTGGCCCAGGTGGTTGACGGATTGCGGGGGTGAGGCATTAGAGGTCGGTGACGCGTTACATCCGTCGTTCTGCGCGCCCCCCTTCATGAGCTGGGAATTCACCGAAGATGCGGCCTTTCTGGCCCTCTGTGACGCCTACAAGGAGAGCGGTGAACCCTCCGCCATGGAGTTCCTTGCCCACGGGGAAGGGGCCTTCCATTTCCAGGAGCTCACCCAGAACGCCGCCGGTGAGGGCATCGATCTGAGTGATTCCTCCGATCTGGAGGAATTCCAGCAGGAAGTGATCGACGCCCTTGAGGACCTCTGCAGCTGAGTTGGCCTCAGCCGTAGAAGAAGGCGACCTCCTTGGGTTTGAGGCCGTCCCAACCCGCGGCCTGCAGGCGCGCATCGAGCGTGGCCTGGTCCAAGTGCTTCGAACCGGTCTTGACGATGCGGTTGCGCATGGACTTCTTCACCCCACTGCGAGCGCGCTGGGCCTCAAGGTCCATCACCTCGTTGTAGAGGGCCAGCATTTCAGCCGGGATCGGCGTGCCGTCGAGGTCAAAACCTGCCTTGATCGCCGCATCCACGCCGTCGGGACCTGCAATTGCCATGGGGTCTTGGATCGATGCCAGCCCAGGCTAGGGCTGGGGCCCTGGGGGCTGGTGCCAATCAGGCACTGAAGTAGCGGGCCTTGCTGTGGAGCGCCACTAGGGCCGTGGTGCTCTGCTCGGGATGAAGCTGCTCGCTGTCATCCATGCTCAGCCCGATGCGCTCGGCGCCCAGCCAGGCCAGCTGCTGGCGGGAATCACCGACGTTGGGGCAGGCCGGGTAGCCGAAGGAGTACCGGCTGCCGCGGTAACGCTGGGCCAGCACGTCCCGCAGGGGCATGGTGGCGGGATCAGGGTGCCCGAGCTCCGCGCGGATGCGGGCGTGGGTCCACTCGGCCAGCGCCTCAGCCATCTGAACGGCCAGACCGTGGAAATAGAGGTAATCGGTGTACTGGTCAGCGGCGAAGAGCTGCTGGGCATAGCGGGAGGCCTGCTCCCCCATGGTCACTGCCTGCATGGGCAGGACATCCCCTGCGCAGGCCGATCCACCGGCGTCGACCTGGAGGTCGCGGTAGAAGTCGGCAATGCAATAGCGGTTGCCGGCCCGCTGGCGAGGAAGCAAGAACCGGCCCAGCTCGGGCCCCGCTGCCGCCGCTGGCGCACCCTGGGCCATGCCCTCGGGATCGAACACCACGACGGCGTTCCCGACCCGTCCGCAGGGGAAATAGCCGTAGGCCACCCGGGGTTGGAGCAGTTGCTCCTGCAGGCAGCGCTCCATCCACTCCTGAAGCACAGGCTCGGCCTTCTCGACCAGCATGGCCTCGTAGTCGGAACGCGACTGCTGCTGGCCCTTGCGCAGCTGCCACTGGCCCGCGAACAGGGCATTGCGGTCGAGGTAAGCGAACACCTCAGCCAGGTCGATGTCGGCCTCCGTGAGCACCCGGCTCCCCCAGAACGGAGGCATCAGGACCGGCTCCTCTGGCACAGCCTCGGAGCGGCTGTCGTTCGGGCCAGGAGTGACGGCCTCTCCACCGGCATGGGCTGGAGTGTCAGCCGTGGGGGCTGCCTCCTCCTCCCGGGGGCTCGGACCATCGTGATTCTCACCATCGCCTGGCTCGGCCAGCCCCAGTCCTTCGGGAGCACCTTTGAGGAAACCGCGCCCGTCATCCCAGGTACCGGCTGCTTTCGCCTCCATCAGGGCATCCATGAACCGCAGGTCGGCGAAGGCATCGCGCCCATAGATCACCTGGCCTTTGTAGGCGGCACGGCAATCCCCGTTCACGAAGCGAGGGGTGAGAGCTGCACCGCCGAGAATCACCGGTACGGCGATGCCGGCGTCATTAAAGGCCTCCAGGTTGTCCTTCATGAAGGCCGTGGACTTCACCAGCAGCCCGCTCATGGCGATGCAGTCGGCCTGGTGCTGCTGCTGAGCCTCGATGATCGCCTCGCAGCTCTGTTTGATGCCCAGGTTGATCACCTCATAGCCGTTGTTGGTGAGGATGATGTCAACCAGGTTCTTGCCGATGTCGTGCACATCGCCCTTCACCGTGGCGATCAGAAACTTGCCCTTGGCCGAGCTCTCGCCCTCCACTTTTTCCATGTGGGGCTCCAGATGGGCAACGGCGGTCTTCATCGTCTCGGCGCTCTGCAGAACGAAGGGCAGCTGCATCTGGCCACTGCCGAACAGTTCTCCCACCACCTTCATGCCATCGAGCAGGAAGGTGTTGATGATCTGCAGGGGGGGATAGCTCTGCAGCGCCTCATCGAGTGCGGGCTCAAGGCCGATGCGCTCGCCATCAATGATGTGCTGCTTGAGCCGTTCTTCGATCGGCAGATCGGCGAGGGATGGTCCCGAAGCGCGGGCTTCCTTGGCGCTGACCCCTTCAAACAGGGTGGTGAGAGCAGTGAGTGGGTCGTAGGTGCAGATCGCCCCCGGTTGATCACTCTCAAAGCGGCGCCGGTCGTAGATCAGATCCAGACACACTTGCTGGTGCTCGTCGCTGATCTTGGCCAGCGGCAGGATCTTGGCCGGGCTCACAATGGCAGCATCCATGCCTGCCTGACAGCACTCATGCAGGAACACGGAGTTGAGCACAATCCGAGCGGCAGGGGAGAGGCCGAAGCTCACGTTGCTCACACCCAGCACCACATGCACGCCGGGTAGACGCTCACGGATCATGCGGATCGACTCGACCGTGGCGGCGCCGTTGTTGCGATCCTCCTCGATGCCGGTGGAGATTGGTAGGGCGAGGGGGTCGTAGAAGAGCTCGTGGGCCGGAATCCCGAATTCGAGGGCATCGCGGTAGGCCCGCTGGGCGATCTCGAATTTCTTCGCGGCCGTGCGGGCCATCCCCTCCTCATCAATGGTGCCGATCACCACGCCGGCGCCGTAATCCCTGGCCAGTTCCAGCACCTTGAAGAAGCGCTCAGGGCCATCCTCGTAGTTGGTGGAATTAAGCAGGCACTTGCCGCCTGCCACCTTGAGGCCGGCCTCCATTTTCTGCCACTCGGTGGAGTCGAGCATCAGCGGCAGGTTCACGTTGGTAACCAGACGGCTCACCAGCTCCCGCATGTCGCGCTCGCCATCGCGACCGACGTAGTCGACGTTGACGTCGAGCACGTGGGCGTTCTCCTTCACTTGGCCGCGGGCCACGGCCACCAGCCCGTCCCAGTCCTCCTCGGCCAGAAGCTCCCGCACCTTCTTGCTGCCGCTGGCATTGAGCCGCTCGCCGATAATCAGGAAGGAGTTGTCCTGCAGATAGGGAGTGGTGCCGTAGATCGAGGCAGCGGCAGGCTCCACCTGGAGCAGTGGACGCTCATGCTGGCTCTGGGGGGTCCGTACCGGACGCGATGCCGCCTTCAGGTCGCGCGCCAGTTCCACGAGCGCGCCGATATGGGCGGGCGTGGTGCCGCAGCAGCCGCCGATCACCTGCACCCCCAGGTCTTCGACGAAGTGCATCAGCTGCATCTTCATCTCCACCGGCGTCAGCCGGTAGTGGGCCACGCCGCCGATGTTCTCCGGCAGACCGGCGTTGGGGATGCAGCTCACCACGAACGGGCTGTGCTCGCTCAGGTAGCGGATGTGCTCCTTCATCTGCTCCGGCCCGGTGGCACAGTTCAGGCCGAGCACGTCGATCGGGAACGGTTCGAGGATCGCCACCACGGCGGCGATGTCGCTGCCCACCAGCATCGTGCCGGTGATCTCCATCGTCACGCTCACCATCAGGGGGCGGCGCTGGCCGGTCTTGGCGAAAGCCGCCTCAATTCCCTGCAGCGCCGCCTTGATCTGCAGCACGTCCTGGCAGGTCTCAACGATGAAGAGATCGACATCGCCGGCGATCAATCCCTCCGCCTGCTCGGCGAAGGAGGCCTTCATCGTGTCGAAATCAATGTGGCCGAGGGAGGGCAGCTTGGTGGTGGGCCCCATCGAGCCGGCCACGAAGCGGGGCTTCTCGGGGGTGGAGTAGGCATCGGCCATCTCGCGGGCCAGCTCAGCGGCGCGCTTGTTGATGGCGAAGGCCTGGTCCTGCAGGTCGTATTCCGCCAGCACGATCGACGCCGCGCCGAAAGTGTCGGTCTCGATCACATCAGCGCCCACCTCCAGGAACTGGCGGGCGACCTCCTGCACAGCATCGGGGCGCGTGAACACCAGGTTCTCGTTGCACCCCTCCAGGGCCGGGCCACCGAAATCCTCGGCGGTGAGGTTCATCTGCTGCAGCGAGGTGCCCGTGGCGCCATCGAAGACCAGCACCGGCCGCCCAGGGTTGTGCAGCCGCTCGAGAAAGCCGACCCGCTGGCTGGTCGCCAGCGCCTCTTGAACCCCGGAGCTTGCCACCACCATCAGCCGTCGATGCGCACGCGTGTCACCCAGTGGTCATAGGCGGAATCACGGCCCTCCGTGATCGCCGTCAGGCGCTCGCGGATCCGCTCCATCACAGGCCGCGCTGCGGGCAGATCGGTGCTCTCCACCCGACGCACCGGCGTCACCTTGGCAGCGGTGCCGCTGAGGAACACCTCGTCGGCCACAAACAGCTCGCTCTTGTCGACCGCCCGCTCGATCACCTCGATGCCCATCGCCTTGGCCAGTTCGATCACGCTGGCGCGGGTGATGCCCTCGAGGATGTCCTGATCCACACCCGGGGTGATCAGCGCCCCATCCCGCACGATGAACAGGTTCATGCCGCTGGCCTCGCTCACCTTGCCGCGGCTGTTCAGGAGCAGGGCTTCATCGAAACCGCTCTTCACCGCCTCGGTCTTGGCCAGGGAGCTGGTGATGTAGGCGCCGCTGATCTTGCCGCGCAGGGGGAGGGAGCGGTCCTCCTGGCGGGTCCAGGAGCTGATGCGACAGCTCACCCCTTCGGGGGAGAGGTAGTCGCCCAGCTCGAGGCCGTAGATGAGAAAGTCGGTTTCGATGTTGTGCAGCCGCGGGGCAATTCCCAGGTCGCTGGTGTAGACGAAGGGCCGCAGGTACACCGGACAGGTCGGTTTGTTGGCCTTCAGGAAGGCGGCAATGGCGTCGTGGATCGTCGCCTCCGGCAGCTCGGTCAGCAGCAACCGCGCGCTCTGGCTCAGGCGGCGGGCGTGGCGATCGGCCCGGAACAGCAGGATCTCGGCTGCATCACTGGGGTTGGGCAGGGCCCGCATGCCCCCGAAGGCGCCGGTGCCGTAGTGCAGAGCATGGGTGGCCACGGACAGGGTGGCCTCCGCGAAGGGCACGCACTTGCCACCGAACCAGGCGTAGGGGAGGAACTGGTGCATGGCAGCGGGACGGGGGCGTGGCGCCGGACGTGCCCCGATCTTCTCACTGCAGCCAGCAGGATGGGGGGATGCACAGGCTGGCGGCGATCCCGGGAGCGGCGGACGAAGGTTCGGCCGCCTTCATCGAGCAGGCACCGGCCCCGGTGCTGCTCCTCACCAGCGCCGACACCGACCTGCTGGTGCTGGAGGCCCTGCTCGAGGCGGAACCCCAGCTGCTGGGTGCTGAACTGCGGGGATTGAACCTGGCAGCCCTCGCCCACCCGGCGGTGGTGGATCACTATCTGGCAACCACGGCCCAGACGGCGCAACTGGTTGTGGTCCGGCTGCTGGGCGGGCGGGGCCACTGGAGTTACGGCCTGGAACGCCTGTGCCATTGGGCTGATGCAGGGTCTGGCCGCCAGCTGTTGGTGCTGGCCGGCACGTCAGAGGAGGAACGAACGCTGGCGGAACTGGGTACGGGTGATCCGTTGCTTGCGGTGGGCCTGGCCCGCTGCCTGCGGGAGGGGGGACCGGCCAATGGCCGGATGGTGCTGGGGGCTCTGGGTGGCCTGCTCAGGGGGGAGTCAGTCGATCCCCCGGTGCCCCTGCCCCTCGCCGATCCCCTCCCCCACGACTGGCGCCGGGACGCCGGTGAGCGCATCGGCGTGATCGCCTATCGGGCCCTGTGGCAGGCAGGCGACCTGGCGCTGATGGAAGATCTGCTGGCCCGCCTGCGCGAGCGGGGGCTCTGCCCCCGGGCCCTGTGGGTGAGCAGCCTGCGCGAAGGCGCCGTGCAGCGCGGTGTGCAGCAGCTGTTGGCGCGGGAACGGGTGCAGGCGGTGCTGTGCTGCACCTCCTTCGCCTCCGTGCAGTTTGCGGAGGCGAGCCTGGGGGCGCCCCTCTGGGAGGCCCTCGATGTGCCGGTGCTGCAGCTCCTCAGCAGCAGCCAGCCCCGGCAGCGCTGGCAGGCCAGCAGCATCGGCCTCTCCCCCACCGACCTCACCTTGCAGGTGGCCCTGCCGGAGCTCGACGGCCGGATCACCACCCGGATCGGCGCCTTCAAGGAGTGCGTGGGGGCAGGGGAGAACCTGGGGGCCGCCCTCCAGCGTTACCGCCCCGATGGCGAGCGGCTCGGGTGGGTGTGCGAGCTGGCTGCCAATTGGATCAGCCTGCGCCGCACTCCGGCCGCCGAGCGGCGGGTGGCCCTGGTTCTGGCCAATTACCCCACCCGCAACAGCCGGCTGGCCAACGGGGTGGGGCTGGACACCCCCGCTTCGGCGGCAGCGATGCTGCAGTGGCTCCAGGTCGGGGGCTATGGCGTGGTCGGTCCCCTGCCGGCCGACGGCCAGGCCCTGATCGAGGCCTTGCTGGCCGGCCGCACCAACGATCCGGAGAGCGGCCACCGCGCCGCCCTCGACCACCTTCCCCTGGCCAGCTACCAGGCCTGGTATCAGCAGCTGCCCGCAGAGGGTCGCGAGCGCCTGGAGGCGGTGTGGGGAGCACCGGAGCATGATGGCGGCCTCGAGACCCTGGCCGATGGCGGGCGGGGATTTGCGGTGTTCGGCCTGTGCTTCGGCCATGTCTGCCTGCTGGTGCAGCCCGAGCGGGGCTACGACCGCGATCCGAGCCTCAGCTATCACTCGCCCGATCTGCCCCCCACCCACGCCTATCTGGCCCAGTACCTCTGGTTGCGCCAGCACTTCGGCGCCCAGGCCGTTGTGCATGTCGGCAAGCACGGAAATCTCGAGTGGCTGCCTGGCAAAGGGCTGGGGCTCTCCCCGGCCTGCTTCCCGGAGTGGGCCCTGGGCCCCATGCCACATCTTTACCCCTTCATCGTCAACGATCCGGGAGAGGGCTCCCAGGCGAAGCGCCGTAGCCAGGCCGTGATCCTCGACCACCTCCCCCCCCCCCCCCCCCCTGGGACGGGCCGGTCTGCACGGCGACCTGCAGCAGCTGGAGGCCCTCCTCGATGAGTACTGGGAGGCCTGCCAGGTGGGCAGCCATGAACGGGCCTCCCTGCTGCGTCGCCAGCTCGATCAGCGGCTGGCCGCCCTGGAGCTGCCCCATGGCAGCTCCGCTGATCTGGAGGCCCGGCTGGAGGCTGCTGATGGCTACCTCTGCGAGCTGAAGGAAGCCCAGATTCGGCTTGGGTTGCACCGTTATGGACAGCTGCCGGAGCCGGACGAGCTGGCGGAACTGCTGGCCTGCCTGGCGCGTGCTCCGCAGGCGGGCCTGCCCGGGCTCACCCAGGCCCTCGGCCGCGATCAAGGGCTGGAGCTCGACCCCTGGGCTGACCCGGAAGAACAACCCCTGAGCACGGCTGATCAGCAAGCTCTCGCACCCGCCCGGCGGGTGGGGGATGGCGTCGTGCAGCTTGAGCGCCAGGCGCTGGATCTCTGCCGTTGGGCCCTGGCGGGGGGGGGCGAGCAGCCGTCGGCTCCACCAATGGCAATTGGCCCCCACACGGCGCCGGTGCTGGAGCATCTGCAGCGGGTGCTGCTGCCACGGCTGCTGGCCTGCGGTGAGCAGGAGCAACTGGCCTTCCTGGCGGGTCTGGATGGCCGCCGGATTGCCGCCGGTCCCTCCGGGGCTCCCACCCGCGGCCGGCCCGATCTGCTGCCGACCGGTCGCAACTTCTACTCGGTGGACCTGCGTGGCCTGCCCACGGAAGCCGCCTGGGACCTCGGCCGCCGCAGCGCCGGGCTGCTGCTGGAGCTGCACCTGCTGGAGGAAGGGGAGCACCTGCAGAGCCTTGCCCTGTCGGTGTGGGGGACAAGCACGATGCGCAACGGTGGCGAGGACATCGCCCAGGCCCTGGCGCTCTTGGGGGTGCGGCCGGTGTGGGATGGCCCCACCCGCCGGCTGGTGGACCTGGAGGTGGTGCCTCTGCCGCTGCTGGGCCGGCCGCGGGTGGATGTGACCCTGCGCATCTCGGGGCTGTTCCGCGACGCCTTTCCCCAGCTGGTGGCCTGGATGAACCGGGCCACGGCTCTGGTGGCCGCCCTCGATGAGCCGGAGGCCGAGAACCCGCTGGCGGCAGCGGCCCGGCGCGAGGGCACGGCGGCCCGGGTGTACGGCTCGGCACCGGGGGCCTACGGCGCCGGTCTGCAGGGGTTGATCGACAGCGGCCACTGGGAAAACCGCGGCGATCTGGGCGAGGCCTTCCTCAGCTGGAGCAGCTGGCGCTACGGCGCTGCCGAGGGCGCGAGCGAGACAGGGGGTGGCCTCGGCGGCGGCCCAGGGGGCGGCGCTATCGAGGCAATGGCCGATCGACAGGGTCTCGAGCAGCGGCTCCGCGCGGTGCAGGTGGTGCTGCACAACCAGGACAACCGCGAGCACGACCTGCTCGATTCAGACGACTACTACCAGTTCCAGGGGGGGCTGAGCGCTGCCGCCGAAACCCTCCAGGGCCAGGCCCCGGCGGCCTGGTTCGGTGACCATTCCCGCGCCGCCCGGCCCCGGTTGCACCGGCTGGAGAAGGAGTTCGACAAGGTGCTGCGCTCCCGTCTGCTCAATCCCCGCTGGATCGAGGGCATGCGTCAGCACGGCTACAAGGGGGGGTTCGAGATGGCCGCCAGCCTCGACTATCTGTTCGCCTACGACGCGAGCACGGGGCGCGTGCCCGACTGGAGCTACGGCGCCGTTGCCGATCGCTGGCTGGGCGACCCTGCGGTGCGGGGATTTCTGGAGGGGGCCAATCCCTGGGCCCTGCGGGACATGGCTGAGCGCCTGCTCGAGGCCCACCATCGGGGCCTCTGGAGCAACGCCACTGAGCAGCAGTTGCAAGACCTGCGGCACCTGGTGCTCGAGGCAGAGGGGCTCGTCGAGCAGCGCTGAGCCCCGGGGGACCTCAGCCGTTGAGGTCCTTCACCATCTGCTTGAAGGGGTCGATGGCGCCGGGCTTGGCCGTATTCAGTGCCGAGGTGGCAGGAGAGGCCTGCCCTTGGGCGGCACTCTGCTCATCCTTCTCCATCTTGATGGCCGCCGGCCCACCGGGCACGTTCACACCCACGGCCGAGCCCTTCTTGCGCTGGTCGAGTTCGGCCTGCGACATGGGCTTGGCGAAGGTCTTCTTCACCGGCTTGGGCACCCCACCGGTGAGGCTCATCGACTCCTCGGACGCGGCGGCGCCAGGCAGGCCCTCGGAGACCTTCTCCAGCTTGGCCTCCATCGAGGCCACCTCCGCCACCATCTCCTTGTTGCCGGGGTTGTCGGCGGTGCCGGGGAAGGTGCGGCGGATGGTGTTGGAACGACGCATGAAGTTCACGTCGCCCAGGCTGCTGGCCTGATCGGCGTCGAGGAAGACCGTCTCAGCGGGTTTCTTGGCTTTCGGGCCGCTGGAGGCGCTGTTCGCGCCAGAGCCGGAAGAGAACAGGCGATCAAACAGACCCATCGACAGGCAAGGGGAAAGCGTCAGCAAACCCTAGCGGCCATGCAGCGCCAGACCATGGGTGTCCGTACCACAACTCTGCAAAAGGCCACGCCTGGTCAGATCGCGGGCGATCGCCTCGCACACCAGGGGCGTGGGCTGCCAGCGGGGCTGCATGGCGTAGTCGTACCAGGTTTCCGCCCCGTCAAAGCCCAGTTTTGCTGCCGCTGCGATCAGGCGCGGGAAGGGGAGCCGGTAGCGGGCGGGATGGGCCAGCAGGGCCAGGCCACCCGCCTGGCGGATGGCCTCAATCACGGCCTCGGCTCGCAGGGCCTCTCCCGCGACGCTGCTGCCCTGGAGATAGGGGAGGAGGCTTGGGTGCTCCTCGCGGAAGCCCAGGGCCAGCACGTGCACGAGGCAGCCCTCCAGGAGACAGCTGATCTCCACCCCGCGCCAGAGCATCGGAACGGCCAGCCCCCGCAGCTGGGCAGCACTGAGGGCGCTGGCGACCCGCTCACTGCCCGCGATGGCGTGGTGATCCGTGACCGCCAGGTGCTCCAATCCGAGGGCGATGGCCTGCTCGGCCAGGGCCTCCGGCTGGAGGCTGCCGTCACTGCAGACGGTGTGGCAGTGGAAGTTGAGGCGGCTGGGACAGCACTCTGGAGTGACGGTCGCCAACACCGCCGCCAGGGGGTGGTCGCTGGCTGGGGCCATCTCAGGTGTTGACAGCCGCCGCCGCCTCGCGTTCGGCCCGCAGTCGCCGCCAGCGGGCATAGAACTGGATCGAGGCCGCCATGAACACCACCAGGGCCACGATGAACCAGGTAGCGGCGCCGGTGGGGAACTGGTTCTTGAACACCACCAACATGACCACGATCACCAGCAGCAGGGTGGGCAGCTCGTTGAGGGCCCGCAGCTGGCGGCCGCTCCACTGGCAGGCCCCCTGGCTCAGCCGCCCCATCAGCCTGTAGCAGAAGGCGTGGTAGGCCAGCAGGGCCAGAACGAAGGCCAGCTTGGCGTGCATCCAGCCCTGCTGCAGCCAGGCGGTATTCACGCTGAGCAGACCCACCGCGCACACCACCGTCACCACCATCCCGGGGGTGGTGATGATGTTCGCCAGCCGCCGCTCCATCAGCGCGTACTGGCCTTCAAAGGCCTCGCGCAGGGGGGACTCCAGCTCTGCCGCTTCGCGGTGGTAGATGAACAGGCGCACCAGGTAGAAGAGCCCGGCGAACCACACCACCACCCCCACGATGTGCAGGGTCTTGAACCAGAGATAGGCCTCCGGGGGCCACACCAGGGCGAGCTCCATTCCGTTGATGCGTCCGCTCAAGCGGGTCTTTCGCAGCGGCCAGGCTAGGGGGGGCCGAGTCGATCCACCCAGCGGGGGAGCACCTCGGGGCTGCCGTACCAGCGCTCGGCAAACCAGCCCCCGTGGCCCACCCCCTCCAGCACCAGCGGCTCAGCACCGTCCAGCAGGGCCGAGCTCACGGGCACCAGGCCATCGCCGCGGCTGGCGGGGTCGTTGTTGATCGCCCGGTAGGAGCGCTGCACGAGCGGCCGCACCCGCGGCCGCAGTTCGGCGGGCTCGATCGCCCCGGCCACCGCCAGATAGGCGAGCTCCCCGGCGTAGGGCGCCCCGGGATAGAGCGCCGCCACCTCCCGGCGCAGGGCCGTTCCCCGAACCGCCTGGTGTGGACTTCCCAGCGTGACGAGGCTCTGCACCCGGATGCGATCGGCGTACACCCGGCCTGCGAATGGGTGATCACCAAGCAGCAGCCGCAGCATCACCCCGCCGGAACTGTGGCCAACCAGGTTCACCCGGCCGACTGGAGACTCTGCTGCGAGGGCCAGCAGCAGGTCGTGGCTGCGATCGAGCAACCGCCGCCAACCGGGGCGGCCGCCTGTGCGCAGCCACTCCAGGCGTGTCGTTGGCACCACCTGGACCGGTTGTCCCGTCTGGGCGGCAATGGCGGTCGCCATCGGCCCGTAGGCCTCGGGCGTGATCAGAAAGCCACCAAGAATCAGCGTTGGCGCTGGGGGCAGGGCAGTCACGGGGAGGGCTTGCGGAACAGCGGGTGGGCTTACTCGCGATGGATCGCCAGAGCGGCCAGGATTCCGCCCAGGAAACCGCTCAGGTGGCCGATCCAGCTCACGCCACTGGGCGAGAACAGGGGGATGAGGCTGGGCAGAACACCGCCGTAGCCCACCAGACAGATCACCGACAGAAGGATTGACAGGGGCCGCTTTTCCAGCCACCCAATGATGAGCAGGTAACCCAGCAGTCCATACACCACTCCGGAGAGCCCGTGGCTGCCCACCGGCCAGAGCAGCCAGAGGGGAACGGCGCAGAGGAGCACGCCCACCCAGACGGCCAGGTAATCCCGGCGGCCCCGCAGCAGCACCAGCCAGGAGAGGGGAAGGAACACCAGCGTGTTGGCCATCAGATGGCCGAAACCGCTGTGGCTGAAAGGAGCCGTGAGCACCCCCCACCAAGGCCCTCCCGGCAGCATCGGCAGGTTCCAGCGCCCACGGAAGAGCAGCTGGTCGATCAGTTCCTGCAGCCAGGCCAGCGCGAGCGGCAGCAAGGGCAACAGCAGGTTCACCCCGAGACGGGCGAGCTGGGAATCGACGCGCCGGGCCAGGGACTGGTCAGCCATGGAGCAGGTTGATCCCGTAGAGCACCTCTTCCAGGGCATCGGCTGCCGTCAGGGCTGCGAACCGCTGGGGATGCTCGGCATCGATGCAGCTGGCCAGAGGGTTGAGCACGGTGGAGGGCGTGGGGTGGCAGAACTGCACCACGCTCAGGCGCGCCTCGGTGGAGCCTGCCGGTGCCACCACCCGGTGCCAACCCGTGGGAATGCGCCCATTGCTCAGCCGTTCAAGCATCAGGCCACTGTTCAGGATCACCTGCCCGTCTGGTGCGAGCGCGTCCCGCCATTCTCCCTCCACCAGCACCTGCAGACCTGCCGCGGTGGCCCGGGGCAGAGCGGTGATCAGGTTGATGTCGCCATGGGCGGCGGCCCACACATGGCCCTCAGCTGGCGCCGTCGGCATCGGCGGGTAGTGGATCGCCCGGGTGAGGGTCGGTCCGTCCCGCACCACAGCCTCGAAAAAGTCGATATCGAGCCCGAGGCCTGTGGCGATGATCCGCAGAAAACGTCGCTGCAGATCGGCGACGCTGCGGTGAAAGCGTTCGAGCACCGCGGTGATCCCCGGCACCGCAGCCTCGGGCAACACCTGGTCGGGGTAGAGGAGGGGGTACCGCCGCCGCAGGGGGTGGTGCTGGGGCAGGGGTAGGCCCCAGTTCAGCATCTCCTTCCAGTCGGGGAGGGTTTCCCCGGCGGCCGTCTCCACCAGGGTGCCCGTATAGCCCGTCTGGCCTGCAGCCTTGGGGCTGTGGAATCCCTGCTTGGCCACCTCCGGCAGGGCAAAGAAGGTGGCCAACAAGCCGTAGGCCTCGTCGAGGACTGCAGCGGGGAGATCGCTGCGGGTGAGCACAAAGCCCGTACCGAGGCTGCGCATCACCCCGTCGACCGTGGCGGCCTGCTGGCCCCGGCTGCCGCGCTCAAAGGCCAGGAGATCGACCTCGAGGATGGATGGGCCCATCGGTGCTCCCAACACGCACCAGCCTGGCTCAGCAGCAGCTGCCGCGGGGGGCCCCCATCCCCTCAGACCACGGGTGCGTGGAGCACCTCCATCAGTCCGAGCATGGCCTGGGTGTCTGCGGTGGAGAGCTCCAGGGTGTCGGCCAGGGTGCTGAGGATGTTGCGCTCATCCGGCTGCAGAGGGCCGTCAGACCGCATGATCTCGGCAGCGGTGGCAAATGCGGTGCGCCGGAGCTGGGGACTGAGCACCCGGGCCGCCTTGAGCATCAGTTGTTGGGCACCCTGCAGGCGCAGGCGCTGCAGGAGGTCGTCGATGCCCTGCACCAGCTCCTGGTCGCTGAACGTGCAGAAGGGCTGGCGGTAGTCGATGGCATGGCGGAGCGCCCTGGTGCCGGCGGGGCTGAGCACGCCATCCCAGGAGACGGCAGCCAGGGCGACAGCCAGAAAGGCCTGGTCGGCACTGAAACCGTCTGGATGCTGCCGGGCCTCGGTGCAGGACTCGGGCGCGGCTGCAGGCGCTGGACCGTTGCTGATCACCATCGGAAGGGGTGTGAACGCTGAACTTCAGTTCATGCACGCCCCCGGGGTGGCTGCGGTGGCCATCCACACCGAAGTCTGAGGTTGAGTGCTTGTGCTCAGTTGGGCATGGTCACGAATTCTTCAGCCACCGAAGGGTGCAAGGCCATCGTGCGGTCGAAGTCGGCCTTGGTGGCGCCCATGCCGATGGCGATCGCCGCCATCTGGATGATCTCGGCGGCGTGCTCGCCCACCATGTGGCAGCCGAGCACCTTGCCCGAGGCGCGCTCCACGATCAGCTTGAGCAGCACCCGCGGGCCACTGGCGGGCAGGGCCTGGCTCATCGGCCGGAAGCGGGCCCGGTGCACCTGGATCGCCTCCTGGCCATGGCGCTCCAGCGCCTGCTCCTCGGTGAGGCCCACGCCGGAGAGTTCCGGCTGGCTGAATACGGCGCTGGCGATCAGGTCGTGGTCGACCTGGCGAGGCCGCTTGCCATACACCGTGTCGGCAAAGGCACGGCCCTCGTCCACGGCCACGGGGGTGAGGTTCACCCGGTCGGTCACGTCGCCTACGGCATAGATATCGAGCACGTTGGTGCGCTGGTCGGCGTCCACCGGGATGCGGTGGCCCTCCACCGCCACGCCGGCGGCCTCCAGGTTGAGGCCATCGAGAAAGGGCCGGCGGCCGGTGGCCAGCAGCACGCCGCCGCAGGCCAGCTCTTCGCCGCTCTGGGTGGTGAGGGTGAGGTTGCCGGGCTCACCGCTGATGGCGGCGGGGGAGTGGGCAAAGCGGATCGCGATGCCGTCGGCCTGCATCGCTTCGGCCACCGCGTCGCTGGCCTCGCGGTCGAAGCCGCGCAGCAAGTGATCACCGCGCACCAGCTGGGTCACCTGCACTCCCAGGCCATGGAGGATGCAGGCGAATTCGCAGGCGATGAAGCCGGCGCCCACCACCACAACGGCCTCCGGCAGGCTCTCCAGCAGGAACATGTCGTCGCTCACCCAGGCCAGCTCGGCACCGGCAATCGCCGGCCGGTGGGGCCGGCCGCCCACGGCGATCAACGTGCGCTCCCCCTTGAGCAGGCGCTCGCTGCCGTCGCTGGCTCGCACCAGCACCTCCCCGGGAGCCTGAAAGCGCCCCCAGCCGCTCACCAGCTCCACCCCGGCCTTCTGCAGAAAGCCGATGTGCAGCGTGTTGAGGCGATCCACCTCGGCCCGCACGTTGGCCAGCAGCCGCCCCGGATCGCGGCGCACCTCGCCCGGGTCCCAGCCGTAGCTGGGGGCGGCCTCGAGCAGGTGGCGGTAGGCCGAGCCGTACACCAGCAGTTTCTTGGGCACGCAGCCGCGGATCACGCAGGTGCCGCCCACCCGGTCGCCCTCCACGATCGCCACCCTGGCGCCGTAGGAGGCGGCGCGCTTGGCGGCGGCCAGGCCTCCGGAGCCGGCGCCAAGCACGATCAGGTCGAAGCAGTCAGCCATGGGAGTGCGGTGGTGAGAAGCGTGGGACGGGGAATGCTGGGCTGGGCTGGAGAGCCGGTGGCTGGTTCAGCCCTCGAACGCGCGGCGGGGGGCGGTCACGCCGGCGGGCTCACTGCCCTTGAGGTAGGCCAGCATCGTGTCGGCATCGGACACCTCGAAGGGGTCGAGCGGGCAGTTGTCGTCGATCTCCGGTTCGCGGAAGATCTTCTCGATCCGGCCGTCGTTCACCAGCATCGAGTAGCGCCAGGAGCGCATGCCGAAGCCCAAGTTCGACTTGTCGATCAGCATGCCCATCTTGCGGGTGAATGTGCCGTTGCCGTCGGGCAGCAGGAACACGTTTTTTGTCCCGATCTGCTTGCCCCACTGGAACATCACGAAGGCGTCGTTCACCGACAGGCAGATGATCTGGTCCACGCCGTGGGCGCGGAACTCCTCGTAGAGCTCCTCGTAGCGGGGGAGGTGGTTGGAGGAGCAGGTGGGGGTGAAGGCGCCGGGCAGGGCGAACAGCACCACCTTGCGGCCCTTGAAGATCTCGTCGCTGGTGAGGTCCTGCCAGCGGTAGGGATTGGGGCCGGGCACCGACTCATCCCGCACGCGGGTGTGGAAGGTGACGCTGGGAACGTGGTCAGGCATGGGGGATTCCGAGACGGGGGTGTGAAGCAGATGGCCGCGAACCGAAGGGGCGCCGAACCGGCGCTGACCCGATCCGGGGCCCGTCCATGGAGACAGCCTAACTCATAGTTACTCCGGATAAGGCTCCATGGGCATAAACCCATGTTGGGCTCGATGGCCGCCCCGGGGGTTCGCAGAACGGTCTGGGCGCGGTAGTGTTAGTGAGCTGGTTGAAGCTGGCGGGCGATGCAGGCCCTCCTCACCGGCCCCTCGATCACCGTTCCGCTCACGCGGGCTCCGCACCGACGCATGCCTGCGCTTCCCGGCAGCGTCCCCCCGGCCCAAGGGCCTGTGGCAATTCTCTGGTGCGTTCATCGATATCCACCCCATTCCCTTTTTGTTCTGTCATGTCCAATTCCCACAACGTCCGAGCCACTGCCGCTCGGCCCCTCAGGAAGACGTCCAAAGGTCGTTCCGGTCCCCACGGCACCACCTCGCGAGCTGCCGTCCCCAGTCCGCCCCCTGCCGTTCAGGGGGAGTCGCTGGTCCATCGCGGCGACGAACCGCAGCTCACCTGGGATGAGCTGTTCGGGCTCCGCTGAGCCCTCAGCCGCGCTGCCGCCACCGGCCACTGGCGATCCGCGGCCTGCCGCGCACCTGGTGGGCACGGCCCAGATAGATCCAGGCCTTGCGCCCATCGGCCAGGGGCCAGGCCTCGCGCTGATACTTTCTCGGGTGATCCTCCAGTCGGTCGAGCTCCAGCAGCAGGCTCCACGAGAGGCCATAGAGCTCGGCCTCGAGCTCGGCGTCTGCTGGGCCGGTTGACATCTCCGCAGCTCTGACGGCCATCGGGTAGGGCCCCAGGTCATGGAGCACCAGCCCCGCCAAGGCCATCCGCTCCAGCAACGGCGCTCCTGCCAGCCAGTGGTGGTTGCACTCGCCGGCCATCAACGTGCCATAGACGAGCACCAGCTCCGGGCCCCCCGCATCCAGGCGCCGGTTACCTGTCATGGCTCTTGGGTGCTGACGCCCACCACCAGCCGCGACCCCCGCTCGGAGCTGTGCACGGCAATGCCGCTGCGGATGCGCTCCCGCAGGGCTGCCACATGGCTGATCAGACCGATCATGCGCCCCCCCTCCCGCAGGCGATCGAGTTCATCCATCGCCAGCTGCATGCTCTCCGGGTCGAGGCTCCCGAATCCTTCATCGATGAACAGGGTGTCGAGGCGCACGCCACCGCTGTGGGCCTGCACCGTGTCGGCCACGCCCAGGGCAAGGGCAAGGGAGGCCTGGAACGTCTCTCCACCGGACAGGCTGGACACCTCGCGCTCCTCCCCCGTGAAGGCATCGAGCACCCGCAGGCCCAGGCCGGCCTTGCTGCCCTTGCGCAGGCCGACGGCATCGCTGAGGCGCAGCTGGTAGCGACCGCTTGTCATCGACTCGAGGCGCTGGTTGGCAAAGCTGCAGATCTCCTCGAGGTAGGCCGAGAGCACCCAGCGCTGCAGGGAGATGTGGGGGCTGCTGCGGCCAAGGGCACGGTTGGCCACCCCGGCGAGCAGATCCGTGCGTCGCTGAAGGGCCTCGGCCTCCAGGGAAGCCTGGCGGTGCTGGCCAAGCAGCTGCTCCAACCGGCCCTGGGCGGCCTCGGCGCGCCCCAGTTGGCTCACAGCCCCATCCCGCTCTTCGCTCGCCTGCTCCAGGGCTGATCCCACCGCCTGCAGGTCCGGACACTGTTCAGGAAGCGCTTGCAGATCCGGATCCCGAAGCAGGGCGTCATGGCGCTGGCGGGCTTCGTCGTGGGAGGCGATCTGCTGCTGCCAGGCGCTTCGCTCCGCGCTGCCGGCCAGCGCCTGCTCCAGGGCCGCTCCGCTGCTGAACCCCGCCGCCTGGCAATCGGCGTTGAGGCGGTCCTCCAGTTCCAGGCGCTGCCCGGCCAGCACGCGCCTCTCCTGGAGCTGCTCCCCCAGGGTGCCCAGCACCTGCTGGAGGCCCTTGTGCTGCTCCAGGATCAGGGCAGGGTCCTGGTCGCCCGCCGGGCCAAGGCTGGCGCGCAGACGCCCCTCCAGGCCCTGCACCTGTGCCTGCAGCCCCTGGCGCTGTTCCTCGCCCACCCGCTGCTCCAGCCGCCGCTGCACCAGCCGTTCCTGATAGGCCTCCAGCTTCCGCTGCAGCTCCTGCACCTCCTGGCTGAGTTGCTCGGCCCGGGCTGCCCCTTCCCGGGCCTGCCTCAACTGCAGATCGGCTTCGGCGGCCTGGCGATGGAGGCCCTGGGGGTCGCTGGCGGCAGCGCCGGCCTGCTGGCGCAGGGCCTGCGCTTGAGCCTGGGCGGCACTGGAGGCCGCCAGGGCCTCCTGAAGCTCCTGGTCGGCCTGACGTCGGGCCTCCGCTGCACGCTCCAGCTCCGCCGGCGCGAGGTCTGCATCGGCGGCCGACGCGGGTTGGGGGTGCTCGTGGGAGCCGCACACCGGGCAGGGCTGATCGGCCTGGAGACCGGCCGCCAGGGCTGCGGCCATGTTCTGGAGCTGCCGCTCCCGCAGGGTCTGGTCGAGCTCCCGGCAGTGCTGGTGCCTGCTGCGCGCCGTGAGGAGTTGCTGCTGCGCCGCCAGGGCCCGCCGGTCGGCCTGCTCCAGCCGCTGCAGCAGCGCCAGGGCCTGGCGGGCCGCCGTGTTGGCCTGCTCCAGCCCCGTTAATTGATCCTGGGCGCGGCGGGCCAGCACCAGGGCCTGCTCCGCCCCGGGCAGCTGGGCGCGCACCTGGGCCAGCAGGTTCTCTCCTTTCTGCACGTTCTCCGCCAGGGCCGTGAGGTCGCGCTCGCGCTGCTGCAGGCCCTGGCGGCCCTCATCCCGCTCGCGCACCAGGACCAGCAGGCCCTCGAGATCCCGCTGGCTGGCGGCCAGGGCCGTGAGGGCTTCGGTGAGCTGGATGGAGGACACCTCCCAGGGCAGCTCCCTGGGCAGGGGCAGCGCCCGCACCGCCTCGGGCAACAGCGGTGTGCGGTCGCGGCAGACAGCGGCCTGCTGCAGAGCGCCAATCAGGGCGGCATCCACCGCCTCCAGGCGCCGGCACAGCTGCAGCAAGCCTTCGAGTGCGGGCCGCAGCTGCTCGGCCCGATCCGCCCGCTGAAGACGCTGGCGCAGCGCCTCGATGGCCTGCTGGTCGCGGCTGAGGCCAGCGAGGGCCTCGCGGGCAGCCTGGCGGCGCGTCCACTGATCGGCCAGTCGCGTCAGCTGCAGCTGCTCCTGCTGGAGGCGCTGCACCGCAGCCTCCGTTGCCAGGCGCTGTTGCTGGGCGGCCACGACCACCACCGCCAGGGCTTCGCGGGCTTCTCCCAGCCGGGCCGCACCACGTGCCTCGCCATCGCCCCAGGGCTCGAGCAGGGCCTGCGCCTGCTCCTCCAGCCCGGCCAGTCGGCGTTGGGCCTCGGCCAGGTCGGCCTGGGCCTTTCGGGCCTGGTCCTCCAGCCACAGGCTGGCCCGCTCGTAGAGCCCCGTATCGAAGAGGGTCTTGAGCAGGGCCTCCCGCTGCTCGGGCCCAGCTCGCAGCACCTCGGCGAAGCGGCCCTGGGGCAGCAGGATCACCTGTCGGAACTGGGCGGCCTCCAGCCCCAGCAGGTTCACCACCTCGCGGCCCACGTCCGTGACGTTGCCGGCGATCGGCGCCTCCGCGCTGTCCCAGGCCTGGCCGTCGCGGCAGCGCCAGAGGACGGCTCGCGCAGGCCGGGAGGTGGTGCCTTCCCCGCGGACACGGGGCACCTCACAGGCCGGCTGTCGCTCCACCCGCCAGCGGCCCCCGGCCGCCGAAAACTCCAGGGCCACCCGCGGCACCTGGCCGGGGGGGGCGTGATCGGAGCGCAGTCCCCTGGGGCTCCGGTCCCCGGTCACCTCGCCATAGAGGGCGAAGCAGAGGGCATCGAGCAGGAAGGTCTTGCCCGCTCCGGTGCTGCCGTGGATCAGAAACAGGCCCTCCCGGGCCAGGGGGTCGAAGTCGACCCGCACCGGCTCGGCGTAGGGCCCGAAGGCCTCCAGTTCCAGGCAGTGGGGGCGCATCAGGGGGTCTCCCGGACAGCCGCCAGGGCCTGCCGCAGCAGCTCCTCCTCCTCCCGGTGGGGCGCGCGCCCCTGCTGGTCGGCGAAGAAGGCCAGGGTGCGCTCCAGGGGGCCGGTCGCGGCCCGGATGCGCTGGGTGCGGGCACTGCTGCTGAGGGCTTCGGAGCGGGGCGGCCGGTGTCGCAGCTCCACGGCATGGGGAAAGCGCTGCTGCAGCCGGGCCATCGCCTGGGCCGGCAGCTGGTCGTCGAGCAGCACAGCCCGCACCCAGGCACCGCAAGCCTCCTCGAGGGCTGAATCCGCCAGCAGCTGTTCCAGGGTGCCCTCCAGGCTGCGCAGTGGTCGGCCCACGTCGATGGGGACCGTCTCCGCCGTCACCGCGCCGCTGGCATCGAGCTCCAGCAGGCGCACCCCCTTGCGCTGGCCTTCTTCGGAAAAGGAGTAGGCCAGCGGGCTGCCCGCATAGGCGAGCCGCGGACCATCCAGCTCCTGGGCGGCGTGGAGGTGGCCGAGGGCCACCAGATCGAAGTCGGCAAAACTGGGCACCCCCACCACCTCCACGTTCCCCACCGAGAGGTCCCGCTCCGACTCGCAGGAGCGGCCACCGGCGACGAAGGCATGGGCCACCAGCACGCTGCGGGTGCCCTGGCGGCGGGCCCGATCGGCCTGGATCGCAGCGAGGGCCAGATCCATCACCTCCTGGTGGCGCAGCCGCTGGCCCATGGCCGCTCCACCGGCCTCAGCAGGCTCCGAGGCCCCTGCCAGCAGGGCGGGACCATCCACCAGGGGTTCGAGGTAGGGCAGGGGGTAAACCGCGACGGCATCTCCCCCTCGCCGCGGATGCACGAGCACGGGTTCCACGGCCCGGCGCCAGTCGCCGCGCACGCTCACCCCGAGGGCACCCAGCAGCTCGTCGTAGACGGAGACCCGCACGTGGCTGTCGTGATTGCCCGCGATCGCCACCACCGCGGCACCATTGGCCCGGAGTCGGGCCACCGTGTCGGTGAACAGGGCCACGGCGGGAGCCGGCGGGATGGCCCGGTCGTAGAGATCGCCGGCGATCACCACCAGATCCACCCCTGCCTCGCGGCTGAGGTCGACGATCCGGTCCATGGCCGCTGCCTGGTCCTCCAGCAGGGAGGCGCCATGGAAGTTGCGCCCCAGGTGCCAGTCGGAGGTGTGCAGCAGCCTCACGCGTTCAGTCCCAGCGGGTGGGGTCCTGGCTGGGCCGGAAGGGCCCCATCTCCAGCTGCCGATCCATCAGATCCGCGCTGATCGTGCTGCACAGGCTATTCAGCGGCAGCGAGAAACAGCTGCCGTCCCGATCGAAGGGTCCCTCCACGTAGGAGCCGATGCGCTCCGCCACCAGAAAGCCGAGAAACAGCACAGCCCCTACCTTGATCGAGGACTGCCCGCGGAATTCAAGGAGCAGTTGCAGGCCATACAGCCAGGTGACCAGGCGCACGAAGACGTCGTAGGAGGCAGGAATCGGCGTGTTGCGGATCCGCTGGAGGTCGCCGATGGAGTCGAGGCAGCGGTTGGCCACTTCCACCAGCTGCTGGCGGCCCCAGTCGTCCACCCAGCCATCCCGATGCAGGGCATGGATGATGGCGGCCCGGCGGCGGCAGAGGTCCTGGAGCCACAGGCCGGCCGGCAGTCCCAGCTCGGCGAGCAAGCGGTCCACGCCCGCACGCACCTCGCTGCGCCAGTAGTTGCGCAACTCGAAGTTGAGCAGCCACACCTGGGCCACCTGGATCTCGATCAGGCGCTGGCCTCGGGCCGTGCGCAGCCGGGTTGGACCAACGTGGGCGATCAGGGTGTCACGCCATTGGCGGCTCTGGTTCACCACGGCTCCCCAGAGCATGCGGGCCTCCCACCAGCGCCCGATGGCCTGGGTGTTACGGAAGGCGATGAAGATCGACACGGCAATCCCCAGCACCGACAGGCCCATGGGCGTGATGGTCCAGGGCAGGGGGGTGGCGCCCCGCCTCCAGGCGATCAGGCAGAACCCTGCCCAGATCAGCAGGTCGAAGCGCATTCGCACCAGCAGCTGGAACAGCACGAGGCCGTAGTCGAGCCGTTGGGTGCGCGGCGGATCGCCATGGGGACCGGTCTGGATGGAGAGTATGGCCATGGCCGCTGCGCCTGCTGGCCCATCCCTAGCTCAGCAACCTCCCGCTTCTGGTGCTGCGGAGAATGGAACGCGACCTGCTCCAGCCGCCACTGTCCCCCCGTCTCGCCCCGCTGCCCCTGGAGCAGTTGCCCGACCTGCCGCCCCTTCCCCTGGCCGTTGTGGGCCATGTGGAGGTGGTCAGCTTCCTGGCGGTCGAGCAGCTGCCGGTGGCCGGTGCCGTGGCCCGGGCCAGTCGCTTTGCGGAGGAACCTGCTGGTGCAGCGGCGGTCGCTGCCGTGCAGATGCATCGACTCACCGCTGCCCCGGTGGTGCTGTTCACTGCCCTGGGGCGGGACCGGGCCGGCGAAGCAGCGGCTGAGCGGCTGCAGGCACTCGGCCTGGAACTCGTGATCGCCTGGCGGGAAGGCCCCACCCGGCGCGGTGTGAGCCTGGTGGATGCCAGTGGCGACCGCAGCATCGTCGTGGCTGGGGAGCGGCTCGCCCCCGTGGCAGCCGATCCGTTGCCCTGGGAGCGCCTCAGCGCCTGTGCCGGTGTGTTCGTGACCGCCACCGACGCGGCGGGGCTGACCATGGCCCGACGGGCACCGGTGCTCACCGCGACGCCGCGCCTGCGGCTGCCCGTGCTCCAGGAGGCGGGCGTGCATCTCGACGCCCTGATCGGCAGTGCCCTCGATCCCGCCGAACAGGTGCCGGCGGGTGCCCTGAACCCCGCTCCAAGGCTGCAGATCGCCACGGCCGGTGCCGAGGGAGGCGTGGTGGCACCCCTGGGGCCCTTTGCTGCCCCGCGGAGGGATCGGACGGGAATCGACAGCTACGGCGCTGGCGACTGCTTCGCAGCGGGCGTCACCGCCGCCCTGGCCGCGGGCTGGGATGCGCGCGCCGCCATCAGCCTCGGCTGCCATTGCGGCAGTGCCTGCCTCGATGGCTTCGGGCCCTACGCCGGCCAGCTGGTCCGGCGGGACAGCGAGGGGGCTGCGCCATCGCCCTGATGGGGCGGCCGGAGCAAAGGAGGCGAATCAGCGGAGGGGTTCCGTTGGGCGGTGGCTGGCCGCCGTGCTGCGGATGGCCACCAGCTCCGGGGCCGGGATCTTCTCCAGCTGCTTGAGGACCAGCCCCATGCGTGGATTGCGGCCCAAGCCCTCGCGGTTGCGCGCCAGAAAATCCCAGTAGAGGGCGTTGAAGGGGCAGGCGTCCGCGCCGCTGCGCTGCTTCGGGTTGTAGCGACACCCCTTGCAGTAGGTGCTCATGCGGTTGATGTAGTTGCCGCTGGCCGCATAGGGCTTGCTAGCCAGCAGGCCCCCATCAGCGAACAGCCCCATGCCGATCACGTTGGTCTGCATCACCCAGTCGAAGCCGTCGATGAACATGCGGTGGAACCAGGCGGTGAACGCCTGGGGATCCAGCCCGGCAATCAGGCCGTAGTTCGCCAGCACCATCAGCCGCTGGATGTGGTGGGCGTAGCCGGTGATCGCCAGCTCCCCCAGCACTGTGTCAAGGCAGGCCATGCCGCTGCCCCCCAGCTGCTCCAGCCAGCCCGGCAGGGGGCGAACGGCGCCGAAGTGATTGCGCTGGGGGTAGTCGGGACCGAACCACCAGTAGAGGCCGTGGGTGTATTCGCGCCACCCCAGGATCTGGCGGATCACCCCCTCCAACGAGGCTAGCGGCGTGCCCTGCTCCAGCCCGGCCTGCTCCAGCCGGCGGATCACCTCCAGGGGGTGGAGCAGGCCCAGGTTGAGGTAGGGCGACAGAAGGGCATGCCAGAGGGTGGGCTGGCCGCTCACCATGGCGTCCTGGTAGGGGCCGAAGCCATCCAGGCGGCTGGCGATGAAGTGCTCCAGCACCGCCAGGGCCTGAGCGCGGGTGACCGCCCAGGCGAAGGGCTGGCTCTGGCCCGGCAGCCCGGCATCGCCCGCCGCCTCCATCGCCTGCGCGAGCTCCTCCACCTTGGTGATCACGGCCCGGGTCACGGCATCGGGCTCGAACCGCAGCGGCGGCGGACCGCTCAATCCCCTGGGCGGTGCCTTGCGGTTGTCGTGGTCGTAGTTCCACTGGCCGCCAAGGGGCTGGGAGCCGGGCGGATCGGCAGCCGGATCCATCAGCACGCCAAAGCGGCGGCGCCCCTCCCGGTAGAACAGCTCCATCCGCAGCTGCTTGTAAGGCGCAGCCCAGGCCGAAAACGCTTCCCGGCTCCAGAGGAAGGCGTTGGAGGGGTGCCACTGCAGCGGAATCGGCAGCTCCAGGCGCTCGATCGCCTGGCGGAAGGGGCGTTCGGCCGGCTCCATCACCGCCAGGGCGCGGATGCCGTGCTCGGCGATCCAGGCGGTGAGGGCGTCGCCAAAGCTGCTGGCCTCGCGCTGATCCACCAGCCAGCCAGCCTCGCGCAGCTCGGCTGCGAAGTGGCGCATGGCAGTCCACACCAGCACCAGCTTCTGGCGGTGATAGCGGCGCCAGGCGAGCACCGAGGTGCTCTCGATCAGCAGGAGGCGGCAGCGGCGGCGGGCTTCCTGGGGGCCATGGTCTCGCTCAAGCGCCTGCAGGGCGGGATGGGCGGCGTTCAGTTGGTCGCCGAGGATCCAGATCCCTTGCATGGCCAGCGCCCGTCGCAATACCCCCCAGCCTGGGGGAGCGGTGCCCCCTCCGGGCGGTACTGCTGGGCCCTCAGGCTGAACCGAAGGCCACCTGACAGGCTGCGTTCAGCAATTCGGCCTCGGCTCGGGACGCGGGCACCAGGCCATCGAGGGTGCTGCGATCACAGTCGGCGGTGAGATCAATCTCGTCGCCATCGGCCACCACCGCAAAGGTGGTGGAGCGACTGCCGACAGGGCGCACCGTGCCGTAGAGGAGCAGGTAGCTGCTGTTCGGCACAACGATGTACGTCGTGTTGCGGGAGACCGCGTTGTCGACAGCTGCGTTGATCAGGGCGGCGGTCGCAAGGGTGGTGATGCCCCAGGCCGCGGCGCTCGGCCCCCACCAGCTCCAGCGGGGACTTGACCAGCCCCCATACCAGCCCACTGGCCAGGGCCGTGCCGCACCCCAGCCCGGACGGGCCCAGCCGGGGTAGCCGTACCAGCGGTCCCAGCGATCCCAGCGGCGCCGGGTGCTCCGCCAGCGGTCGTCCCGGCGGTCCCGCCGCTGATCGAGACGGTCATCCCGCCGATCACGCCGCTGGTCCAGGCGATCCTGACGGCTTCGATCGGCTGAGCGACTGCGATCTGCCAAGCGGGAGCCCGCTGCTCCCTGGTTGCGGTTGCGGTGGTTTGCTTCTCCCCCCCGGTTGCTGCCGCCGATCGAAGGCGTTCCCCGCCCCCGACTGTTGCTCGACCAGCCACCCTCGGGCTGACGCGAACCCTGGGTCATGCCCGCTGCGGCGTTGCGAAAGCCCGACTGGCCACCCCCGCTCCGGCCCCGATCGCGGTTGCGACCGCCCTGCGAACCACCACCGGCATTGCGTTGCCCAGCCGCTGCGCTTCGACGGGTACCGCCCCCAGGGCTTCCGCCTATCCGGCTACCACTGGTTCCTCCGGATGGACGCCGGAGCTGGGCCGTCCAGCTGCCGGTATCTCCCCCCACCGCCGGTGGTTGGGCCAGAGCCGGCTCCGACAGGCCCGCCGGCAGCAGCAGCAGGCCAGCGAGCACCACGCTCGCCAGGGGGTGACGGCCAGGCTTCGGTTCGCTTATGGCAGAGCCTCACAACCCTGGTCGTAGCAGGTCAGCAGCACCCGCCCATCGCCGTCAAAGCGCACCAACACCCGATCACGCCCCTCGAGTTCGTCGACACGCTCCTCCCGCACGCTGTTGAGATAGTTCGGATTGAACACACACAGGTCCCGGCCGTCGAAGCAGATCGTGTTGGAGGAGAACTGCGCTTCCGCCGATCCCAGCAACCGCCACGCACCCGTCGCCGGGTCCAGACGGGCCATCCGCAGCGGACCATCGCTGATGCGGATCGTCTCCACAACAGGGCCGATGCTGTGGCGGTACAGGGTCGCTTGGTCGTCCTGTAGGGCCTCCACCACACAGTCCACCGCCTTGGCGCCGCGGATCGAGCAGGTGGTTTCCAGCCGGTAGAGGAGTGTCGGAGCGGGAGGGCTGGCCGCCCACCCGGGCCCCGATGTGAGAGAGATGCCCAGGAGTGGCGCCAGGGCTGTCTGCGCCAGGGTGACGATCAACGACGGCCAGAGACGGTATGGCATCGGAAATCCGGTGGGCGGGCCTGCCCCTGCGATCGCCAGGGTCGACAAAACATCACTGCCGCTGGATCAGCGCCGAGCGGCTCAGGTCCTTTGCACTTGGTCACCGCTGGCACCGGGAAGCGCCGTGAACGGCTCGGTTCAGGCCCCAGCGGCAAGCCGGCAGGCACGGCGGGCGGCGGCGGTGCCGTAGCCCCGGTCCACGAGGCCGCCACGGGGGCTGAGGTCACCGCTGCGGCAGTCGACCACCACCCGCTCGTGGTGGCCCTGCTGGTCAGAGAGCCGCAGCCGCAATTGCCAGTGGTGCTTGGCGCTGCGGCTGATGTCGTCGGCGCAGACCGGCCCGACGCACACCCCGGGGGAGGCACCGGCCATGCCCACCAGGCCAGGGGATGCAACCGCCAGGACCACCGCGAGAGCAATCCTGAGGGCGGTCTGCAGCAGGCGGAGCAACGGCGCGATCAACGAACGGGCTCCAGGCGGGTGGCAAGGTCCGCATCCTCGGCGGCCAGCGTCACGGGTTCGTCGGCACTGGGCCTGTCGTCGATGTGTTCATCCGCGCTTGGATGGAAGTAGTCCCACACCTGCCGCGCCAGGGCCGGACCCATGCCGGGAGCAGCGGCGAGCGCCTCCACACTGGCCAGCTGGATGGCGTCGATCGAGCGGAAGTGGGAGAGAAGCTCCCGGATCCGCTTGGGGCCGAGGCCGGGAATATCGGAGAGGCGGGAGCGCGTCATCCGCTCACCGCGCTGCTGGCGGTGGAAGCTCACGGCGAAGCGGTGCGCTTCATCGCGAAGGCGTCGCAACAGCTGCACCCCCAGCTGGTCGGGCTCGCTCTCCAGCGGCTCCCTGGCCCCTGGCACAAACACCTCCTCCCGCTGCTTGGCCAGGGAACACACCACCAGCTCCTGGTCGAGGTTCAGTTCCCGCAGGGCCTCCATCACGGCCGAGAGCTGGCCCTTCCCTCCATCAATCATCACCACATCCGGCCAGTCGTTGAGGCCGCCGGTGTGCAGGGCCGTGCCCGCCGCCCGCCGCAGCTCCCGCAGATCAGCGCCTTCGGCCTTGGCCTGGGCCCAGCGGCGGAAGCGGCGGCGAATCACCTCCGCCATGCTCATGAAGTCGTCGGAGTGGCCGGCCCGCACGGCGCTGCTTCGGATCTTGTACTTGCGGTAGTGCTGCTTGGCCGGCAGCCCATCGACGAACACCACCTGGGACGCGACCGCATCGCTGCCCTGGATGTGGCTGATGTCGAAGCCCTCGATCCGCCGGGGTGCGCTGGCCAGCTCCAGCAGTTGGGCCAGGTCTTCCGTGGCCAGCAGGTTCTGTTCACTGGCCCGCTGGGCCCGCTGCAGCTCGTAGCTTGCGTTGCGCACCACCAGCCCGATCAGGTCGGCCTTCTGCTGGCGCTGGGGCACCGCCAGCTTCACGCGACGTCCGCGCAGCTCGCTCAACCACTCCTCGATCAGGGCCTGCTGGGGCAATGGATGCTGCACCAGCAACTCGGGCGGAATCTCCACCCCCTCCACCTGGCTGTAGTGCTCCTCGATCACCGTCTGGAGGATGCGCCCGAGTGCCTCACGCCGCTCGGACGATGGAGGCAGATCCCCCCCAGTCCCCTCCTCGGCCGCTGGGGTGCCCTCGGCGTTGGCCGTAAAGCCCAGTCGCCCCACCAACTTGCCGGCCCGCATCTGGAACAGCTGCACTGCCGCCACCCGCCCGTCGGCCGCCAGGGCGATCACATCCCGGCTCACCGAGCTGTCGCCGAGGCTCATCTTCTGGTCGGCCGTGAGCGTGTCGAGCCCCTGGATCTGGTCGCGCACCCGGGCAGCGCTCTCAAAATCCAGCCGCTCCGCATAGCGCTCCATCTGCTCCTGCAGCAGCTCCAGCAGCTCCTCATTCCGTCCCTGGAACACCATCGCCACCTGGCGCAGCGTGCGGTGGTAGTCCTCTGAACTGATCTTTTCCTGGCACACCCCAGGGCAGCGGCCGATGTTGTAGTTCAGGCAGGTGCGGTCCTTGTAGAGCGGCTGGGGACGCTGCCGCAGGGGAAACACCCGCTTCACCAGGGCCAGGGTGCGGCGCAGCAGACCCACATCCACATAGGGCCCGTAGAAGCGATCGAGGGGCGAGCGGAAGCGGCGCCGCCGGGTGATGAAGATGCGCGGGTAGGGCTCGCTCCAGGTGATGCAGAGGTAGGGATATTTCTTGTCGTCCTTCAGCAGCACGTTGAAGTGCGGCTGGTTCTGCTTGATCAGGTTGGCCTCCAGCGCCAGCGCCTCGGCCTCGCTGTCGGTGACGATGAACTCGATCTCGACTACCTGCCGCACCATCAGCCGGATGCGGGGGCTGTGGCCGTGGCCGCTGCCGCTCTGGAAGTAGCTGCGCACGCGGTTGCGCAGCATCTTGGCCTTGCCGATGTAGAGGATGCGGTCCTCACCGTCGCGCATCAGATAGCAGCCCGGCTCAGGGGGCACCTCCCTGAGCCGGGCCTTGAGACGATCGGGTTGCTGCAGCAGGGGCTGGACGCTCAACTCAGCCGCCGTACTGCCAGCCGGTGCTGGAGAGCTCCAGGGCCGGACCATCCGCATGGAGTGTGGCGGTCTTCACCGCGCCCACGAAGACGGTGTGATCGCCGTGGGCCACCTGACCCACCAGCTCGCACTCCACGCCCCCCACGGCGTCGTTGAGGATCGGCAGGCCCAGCTCGCCCAGGGTGAAGGGGGCGGCGTCGAAGCGGCCCCCCACCCCCTTCTGGGGCTTGAAGAACACGGCGGCCAGGTCCTTCTGGTCGGCCTTGAGCACATTGAGTGAAAAGCGGCCGGTGCGCTGGATCATGCCGTTGCTGGTGCTGTCGGCCCGCACCGCCATCACCACCAGGGGCGGCTCGAAGCTGCCCTGGGTGACCCAGCTGGCGGTGAACCCGTTCACCTCCTCGCCCTCTGCCACCCCGCAGATGAACACCCCGTGGGGGATCTTGCGCAGCAGGGTCTTCTTGGCGTCGGCGTTGAGAGTGGAAGCCATGGCGGGCAGGGGGCGCGAGGGGCGCCGGCAACTCAGCCGACTCTAGAAACGGGCCCCGGCCGCAGGCGCGGCCCATAGGCTGGCGCCATGCGTGCCCTCTATCCCGGCAGCTTCGACCCGCTCACCCTCGGCCATCTCGATCTGATCGAGAGGGCCGCCCGCCTGTTTGACGGCGTGATGGTGGCGGTGCTGCAGAACCCCAGCAAGACTCCGGCCTTCAGCCTCGAGCAGCGGCTCAACCAGATCCGCACGGCCACGGCCCATCTCCCTGGCGTGGAGGTGGCCAGTTTCGACGGGCTCACGGTGGAGTTCGCCTCCCGTTGCGGTGCCGGCGTGATCCTGCGGGGCCTGAGAGCCCTGAGCGACTTCGAATTCGAATTGCAGATCGCCCACACCAACCACAGCCTCGCTCCGGCTGTGGAGACCCTGTTTCTGGCCACCGCCGTTCAGCACAGCTTTCTGAGCAGTTCGGTGGTGAAGGAAGTGGCCCGCTTTGGTGGGGATGTGGCCCATCTGGTGCCACCGGGTGTGGCGCTCGACCTGGCGAGGCTTTTTAATCGGTGCGATTCGTCCCAGGGCAGCCATGGCTGAGGCCAGCATCACCGTGCTCGATCAGCTCGACCAGCTCGAGGAGATCGTGCTGGAAGGCACGCGGATCCCCTTCAGCGGTGGTCGCCTGGTCAACGAGCAGGACGCCATCGAGGTGATGGATGCCGTGCGCGAGTCCCTGCCCGGCCAGCTCAACCAGGCCCTTGATCTCCTGCGGCAGCGCGAGGAGTTCATCAGCCAGGCCCGCCGCCAGGCCGAGGAGATTGTCGCCACCGGCCAGCGGGAGCGGGAGCAGCTGATCAACAACGCCTCGATCCGCCAGGAGGCCGAGCGGCAGGTGGCCGAACTGCGGGAGCAGGCTCGCCAGCAGTGTGACCAGCTGTTGCTGCAGGGCCGCCAGCAGGCGGCGAAGGCCGAGCAGGAGCACCAGGCCATCCTCGCGCAGATGGAGCAGCAGTTTGCCGCCCGCCGCCAGCAGCTCGAACAGGAGGCTGCCGAACGCAATCGTCTGCTGCTTGAACAGCACGAGCGCAACCGCCAGCAGGCCATGGGCGAACTGGAGCAGATCCGCCAGGAAGGTCTGCGGGTGCAGCGGGAGAGCCAGGCCGAGGCGGAGCGCCTGCACAACGATGCCCTGCAGTTCCGCCAGCAGACCCAGCAGCAATGTGACCAGCTGGTGGCGCGCAGCCGCCAGGAGGCCGCAGCCATCAGCGAAGGGGCCAATCGCTATGCCGAGCAGGTGCTCGGTGAGCTGGAGGGCCGCCTCAAGGACATGGGCCAGGTGGTGATGGCTGGTCGCCGGGAGCTGGTGCGCCTGCAGGTGCGCGAGGGGGGCAGCGCCGCGGAGGCAGCAGCGGCCACTCCGGCCCCCTCGGCTACCCCCCGCGACAGCAAGCGCCGGCGGGTGGCTAACACCCTGCGCCAGCTGGCGGGCTGATCCCACCCCAGCCACCGGTCGCAGATCAGTGTTGCTGGGCCCAGTGCTACTGGGCGTTGGCGGCAAACCCTGAGGGGTGTGCGCCTACCCCTCAGGCTTCCCCCCTCAGAGCGGACAGAGCCCGGGTGTCTGGCTGGCCCGCAGCACCTGGCCGATCACGGTGTTCGGGTTGCCGGCGCCATTGGAAATGGCACTCACGTAACGGGGGCCTTCAGCAGTGAGCAGCACCCCGCTGATCGCGCGCACCCCCGTGAGGGTGCCGGTCTTGCCATAGAACTGCCCCTGCAGGCTGCTGCCGTTGTAGAGGTTGCGGAGGGTGCCGCGCTGGCCTGCGACGGCCATCGAGGCGAGGTAGTTGCGACCGTAGGGGTGCTGATCCATCCGCATGAGCAAGGCGGCCAGAAAGCGACTGGTGAGCCGGTTGGCGCGGTCGAGCCCACTGCCATCGGCGATGCGCACGCCCTGCATGGGCAGGCTCTGGGCCATCAGCCAGTCCTGGGTGCGCCGCTGGGCCTGGGCCAGATCCCAGCTGCCGGCGGCCTGGCGCATCAACACCTCGGCGGTGAAGTTGTGGCTTTCGCTGTTCGCCAGGCTCAGCAGGTTGTGCATCGGCGCCGAGGGCTCCTCGTGCAGCAGCACCGCGTCAGCCGGCAGCGGGTTTCGGGCTGACACCAGGGCGAGCTGGGCCTGGCCTCCCTGCTGATCCACGGCCCGCTGCAGGAGGGTCTGCAGACGGGAGGGCGGATTCATCACCGCATCGTGGATGGCATTGCTGGTAACCGCCAGGCGGGTGATCGGCGCGCCGTAGGCATAGGTGCGGTCCGCCGGATTCCAGCCACTCGGCCACCACTGCTGCCGGGGTTCCTCCGCCAGTTCCAGGCGCACGCTCGTGCCGGGTGGCCCGGAGCTGCCGCCCGATCCGAGGGCCAGTTTGGCGAAGCGCTGGAGCTGGGGCAGTGCGAGGTCGGGATCGCCCTCGCCTGTGAGCCGGAAGCTGCCGTCCGGCAGACGCCAGAGCCTGGTGGACAGGCGGTAGTCGGGGCCCAGCCGATCCAGGGCATAGGCCGTGCTCACCAGCTTCTGGTTCGAGGCCGGCACGCGGGGGGTGAGGCCATTGACCTCCGCCAGCAGGCGACCGCGGGAGTCGGCGATGCTCACGCTCCAACCACCACTGGCACCGGCAAGGGTGGCCTGCAGGCGCTGCTGCAGGGGGCCGCAGCTCACCTGCCCCTGCAGCAGCGGCAGGCCGACGGCCGGGGGCGGGGGAGGCAGGGTCGCCATCGGTGCCGGCCCCAGCTCGGCCAGGTCGGGCCCGGGCACGCTCACCGCGCTGCGGGCGGGGGGCTGGGCCAGGGCGGTGCCCGCCAGCAGCGGCAGGATCAGCGGGGGGAAGCCCAGCAGCAGCGGGCCCAGGCGGCGGGCGGTGGTCAGGGGGGGATGGGTCATCGGCTCAGCCCTTCTCCACGGCAATGGCAGTGACGGTGCCGTTCACCCGGAAGCCTTCGCCCTCCAGCTCCACCGGGGCTCCCACCTTCAGCTTCTGGTTGCCGAACACCACCCCTCCGCCGGTGCGGCGCCCCTCACCGCGCAACTGGAAGCGGGCGTCGAGGTTGCTGAACACGGCCTGGTTGGGATCGGCTGCGGTCACCACCGATCCATTGGGCTGCACCGCCACCAGCCGCCGTTGCAGGGGCTCCACCGCCGCCACCTTCACGCTGCCGTGGGGCTGGTTGCGGATCACGATCTCCACCCTCCCTTCCTGCCGCACCGCGGCGATCAAGCCCTCGGGGTTGACCACCGGAATGCCCCGCACGTCCACCGACACGGTGACGGGCACCATGGCGCCGGTGGCCTTGGCCACGGCGCCGGAGAGTTTCGGACTCCACACCACCCCGCCGATGGCGGCCAGCACGGCCACACCGGCCGCCAGATCCACCAGGCTCCAGCGGCGGGACGACCCCTGGGGAAAAGCGGCAGCCATGGGCATCAGCGCAGTCGCGCCAGTGTAAGGAGATCCACCCGAGCCCACCAGCTCAGCTGCGCAGCCCCTCGATGAAGGCATCGAGCGCCCGCAGGTTGCCCCCCACGCCGGGCCCCTGCTCGCCGGCCAAGGCCTCCATCTGGGCCTCCAGGTCAGGCTTCTGATCGAAGCGGGCGGCCAGGCGGAAGCCATCGGGATCCTGGCGATAGAGCTCCCAGGGCCCCGGGTAGGCGAACCGCAGGGCTGCCCCCTCCTGGGGCTGGAGGGCGTAGGCCGGCTGCCAGGCGGCCAGAAAACCGCGACGGCGCTCCCGGGCCACACTGCCGATGCCCACAGCCGCATCCTCCAGGGTGCCGTTGAGCATCACCACCGGCCCGGCGTGGGTGGCGCAGAGCTGCTCAAACTCCTCGTAGTCGGGTTGGGCGGGCGCCAGGGCGAGCAGCAGATCAGAGCTCGGCATGCTGGTCTCCTGGTTCCGGCGCATCTGGCCGCGGAAGTCAGCCACCTGCTCCGCCAGCTCCGGGGCATCCCGACGGGCCAGGGCTGCGGCGCCAGCATCCGGGCAGAGCAACCGGGCCCCATGCCCGGCTTCCAGCAAGGAGGCACAGAAGCGCAGGGCCACCGGCAGCAGGCGTAGGCCCTCGAAGCGCCACTCCACGCTCCAACGCCCCCGGGTCTGGGTTGGCAGGGCAGCCAGCACGGCCTCCAGGGCCTGGGCTTCGGCGCTGCGCAGGTCGGCGGGAAGCATGGAGCAGCGGCCTGAACTGGCGCGACCCTACGGGGTCGCCGCCAGCTCCTGGCGTGCCTGCTCGAGGGCAGCCGGGAAGCCCTCCACATCGGCCGGGGCCAGCCACGGCCCCAGGCTGATCCGCAGCCCGCTGCCGGCCTCCGCCTCGCTCAACCCGAGGGCCCGCAGCACCGGACTGGCGGCCGTGCCCGAGCTGCTGCAGGCCGAACCGCTGCTCACCGCATAGCCCAGCCGATCCAGGGCCCGCACCAGCGCCCGACCCGGCAGGGGGCGACCCTCGGGGTCTGCCACCCGCAGGCTGAGGTGGTGGGGCAGGCGGCGTTGGGGCTGCTGCAGGGGGTCGGGACCGGTGAGCGTGAGGCCAGCAAGGGGATGCAGCTGTTGCCAGAGGCGATCGCGCAGCCTGGCGAGGGGATCCAGTCCCCCCGAGCCGGCGAGTCTGGACACGCCCAGCTCGAGTGCCAGGGCCAAGCCAACCGCCAGGGCCACCGGTTCGGTGCCGGCCCGGCGGCCGCCCTCCTGGCCCCCACCTCCCTGAAGGGCATCCAGGGCATGACCGGAGCGCACCAGCAATGCTCCGATGCCCCTGGGCCCCTGGATCTTGTGGCCCGCCAGGCTGAGCAGATCCACCGGCAACTGGGCGAAGTCGATCGGCAGATGGCCCACCACCTGCACCGCATCCACGTGCAGGGGCACCCCTGCCTCCCGGCAGCGGCGACCGATCAGCTCGAGATCCTGGAGGGAGCCCACCTCGCTCTGGCCCCAGATCAGGGATACCAGCTTCGTGGGCGGCTCCAGGGCCTCGTCCAGGGCATCCAGATCCAGCAGGCCGCAGGCATCGACCGGCACGCGTTGCACCGTCCACCCCCGGCACTCCAGTTGCCGGGCCGCCGCTTCCGTGGCTGGGTGTTCCACACTGGAGATCAGCAGCCGCCCAGGAGCGCCGCGGTCTGCCGTACCCAGCAGGGCCAGATGGATCGCCTCCGTGCCGCCGGAGGTGAACACCACTTCATCCGGCTCACAACCCAGGGCGGCGGCGCTCTGCCAGCGGGCCCGTTCCAGGGCCTCGGCCGCCGCCTGGCCCTGGCGATGGAGGCTCGAGGGATTGCCCCAGGCTTCAGCCTGCACCGCGGCCATCGCCTCCAGCACCGCCGCGGCGGGTGGGGACGTGGCGGAGGCGTCCAGGTAGACCGCCATTCAGCCGGAGAGACCGGTGTCGCGCTCGAAGCGCGCGCGCGTGCGGGCTTCGAGGGAATTGGTCGCCAGCGCCACCAGGTCGTCGAGGGAACTGCTGTTGAGCAGGGCCTCCACCCGGGCGCGGGCCTCGGCGGAGGGGCAGGCCTCGGGGCGGATGCAGCCGTTCACGCAGGCGACGGCGCAGTCAACGGCATCTCCTGATGGAGCGGAGGCTGCCGAGGGTGCAGCTGTTGCAGAGGCGCGTGGCTCGACCGCCTCGACTGCCCCCTCCGGCTCGCCCTCCCAGAGCTGCGGCGCGACGACGGCATCGAAGACCGCCTCCGCAGGCCCGGTCATCAGGATGTGGCCACTGGCCTCATCCCACAGAATCTCGAGTGGGCCGCCGGGAAGATCCATCCGAGCCTGGCGGTCCGCCAGGCCGAGGCGATGGCACACCACCAGGGTGGCGCAGGCCCCCGTGCCGCAGGCAAGGGTGGGGCCGGCCCCCCGCTCCCACACCTTCATCACCAGGTGGCCGCGATCCAGCACTTGCACGAAGTGCACGTTCGTCTTGGCGGGGAAGGAGGCATGCACCTCCAGGGCCGCCCCCCACGTCTCCAGATCCACTGCCGCCAGGTCGGCCACCGGAATCACCACGTGGGGATTACCCATGCCAGCGGCGCCAACGGCAAAGCTCTGCCCTGCCGCCTCGAGGGACCCCTGGGGAATGCCGCTCTCCCCCAGGGGCAGGGTAGTGGGCACGGTCTCGGGCTGGAGGAAGGGGGCGCCCATGTCCACGCAGATGGTGCCGTCGGCCTGGAGCTCGGGCACGATCCGGCCGGCCAGGGTTTCGATCTGCCAGCGGCGTCCGCTCTGATCACCGTCACTGTCTGCCAGGAAGCGGGCCAAGCAGCGGATGCCGTTGCCGCACATCTCCGGTTCGCTGCCATCGGCATTGAAGATCCGCATGCGCAGTTCCCCGTCCTGGCGGGGCGGCAGGGCCAGGATCACGCCATCGGCGCCGATGCCGAAGCGCCGGTCACAGAGCCGCTGCACCCGCTCCGGCGTGAATCCCAGGGTGTCGTCATCGCCCGCCGAGCGACCGTCAACCATGAGGAAATCGTTCCCCAGACCTTGATACTTGCTGAACTGGAGCACGATGGGAGCGTCCGGAGCCAGGTGCGAATCCTATGCAGAGCTTTCTCGAACGCCGCTCGCCGACGCTCGATACGGCCCAGCCCAGCATTCGCCACATCCAGGAGCTGATTCGCCGCAAGGCCCCGATCGCCCTGATGGTGAGCGGTGGCCATGAATACGAAGGAATCCTGCGCTGGCAGGACCTCCAGTACTTCGCCCTGGATCCGGGCGAGAACCGTCCCCTGATCCTGATCAATCGCCACAGCGTCAGCGTGCTGCGGGCCCTGGCCTGAACGGGCCTGTGGCACCATCACAGGCCAGCCGCCCGACCTGTCGTGAGCGACGCCTCCCGCTACCAACCCCAGGCCATTGAGGAACGCTGGCAGCAGCACTGGCAGGCCCAGGGGGCCGATGCCACTCCTGAGCCGCAGGGCAGAGCAGCACAACCCTTCTACGCCCTCTCGATGTTCCCCTATCCCTCGGGGAACCTGCACATGGGGCATGTGCGCAACTACGTCATCACCGACGTGATCGCCCGGGTGCAGCGGATGCGCGGCTGCAACGTGCTCCATCCGATGGGCTGGGATGCCTTCGGCCTGCCTGCAGAGAACGCGGCGATCGAGCGGGGGGTCGATCCGGGCGACTGGACCGACCGCAACATCGCCGCCATGCGGGCCCAGCTGCAGCGCCTCGGCCTCTCGATCGACTGGAGCCGGGAGGTGGCCACCTGCCACAGCGACTACTACCGCTGGACCCAGTGGCTGTTCCTGCAGTTCCTGGAGGCGGGCCTGGCATACCAGAAAGAAGCCACCGTCAACTGGGATCCGATCGATCAGACGGTGCTGGCCAACGAACAGGTGAACAGCGAGGGGCGTTCCTGGCGCTCCGGCGCCCTTGTGGAGAAGCGCAAGCTGCGCCAGTGGTTCCTGAAGATCACCGCCTACGCCGACCAGCTGCTCGACGACCTGCCCAAGCTGGAGGGCTGGCCCGAGCGGGTGCGCACCATGCAGGCCAACTGGATCGGCCGCAGCACCGGCGCCGAGCTCAGCTTCCCCGTGGTCGCCGCCGATGGCAGCGACACCGGCGAGGCAATCACCGTGTTCACCACCCGGCCGGACACCATCTTCGGCGCCAGCTATGTGGTGCTGGCCCCCGAACATCCGCTGGTGGCCGAGCTCACCACCGCCGAGCAGGCGATCCACGTGGAGGCCTTCTGTGATCTGGTGGCGCGCCAGAGCGAGCAGGAGCGCACGGCCGATGACAAACCCAAGCGTGGCGTGCCGATCGGCGCCCGGGTTCGCAATCCGGCCAACGGGGAGCTGATTCCTCTGTGGATCGCCGACTACGTGCTCGCTGAATACGGCACAGGCGCGGTGATGGGCGTGCCCGCCCACGACCAGCGCGACTTTGTCTTCGCCCGCCAGTACGAGCTGCCGGTGTGCCAGGTGATCATCCCCGAGGGCAGCGACGAGCACGCCTATGAGGGCGGTGCCTGGACTGAGCCCGGGGTGCTGATCCACTCGGGCCGCTTCGATGGCCTGCCCAGCGGTGAGGCCAAGGCGGCGATCACGGCGGCGGCTGAAGCAGAGGGCTGGGGCCGGGCCCGCACCACCTACCGCCTGCGCGACTGGCTGATCTCCCGCCAGCGCTACTGGGGCTGTCCGATCCCGGTGATTCAATGCGACAGCTGCGGCGTGGTGCCGGTGCCGGCCGACCAGCTGCCGGTGGAGCTGCCCCGCGATGTGGCGTTTTCGGGGAAGGGCGGATCCCCCCTGGCCCAGCTCGAGAGCTGGTGGCGTGTCGACTGCCCCTGCTGCGGCAGGCCCGCCCGCCGGGAAACAGACACCATGGACACCTTCATGTGCTCCAGCTGGTATTTCCTGCGCTACAGCGATCCCCAGAACACGGCCCTGCCCTTCTCCCGGGAGGCGGTGGATTCCTGGCTGCCGGTGGATCAGTACGTGGGCGGCATCGAGCACGCCATCCTGCACCTGCTCTACGCCCGTTTCTTCACCAAGGTGCTGCGCGACCGGGGCCTGCTGGGCTTCGATGAACCGTTTGCCCGCCTGCTCACCCAGGGCATGGTGCAGGGCATCACCTACAAGAACCCCCACAGCGGCAAATACATCGCCCCGGCGGATGTGGCCGACCCCAGCGATCCCCGCGACCCTGTCACGGGCGAGGTGCTGGAGGTGTTCTACGAAAAGATGTCGAAGTCGAAGTACAACGGCGTGGATCCGGCCGTGGTGATCGACAAATACGGCGCCGACACCGCGCGGATGTTCATCCTGTTCAAGGCACCACCCGAGAAGGATCTGGAGTGGGACGATGCCGATGTGGAAGGCCAGTTCCGCTTCCTGCAGCGCATCTGGCGGCTGGTGGACGGGGCGGTGGAGCGGGGCCTGGGCCTGGCGGACAGCGCCGAGCTCTCCCTGCCTGAGGCCACAGCCCTCAGCCCAGGGGAGAAGGAGCTGCGCCGCGCCGTGCACACGGCCATCCGCTCGGTGAGCGAAGACCTCGAGGGCGAGCTGCAGTTCAACACTGCCGTGGCGGAGTTGATGAAGCTCAGCAATGCCATGGGCGAACATCTGGCCGCCGCCAGCGAGCCGGTGGCCTGCGAAGGGCTGCGCACCCTGCTGTTGCTGCTGGCGCCCTTCGCCCCCCACCTGGCGGAGGAGCTCTGGGAGCGGCTGGGCGCCACCAGCATCCACCGGCAACCCTGGCCCGCGAGCGACGCTGCGGCGCTGGTGCGCGACACGGTGCCCCTGGTGATCCAGGTGAAGGGCAAGGTGCGCGGCAATCTGGAGGTACCCGCCGACGCCGACAAGGCCACCCTGGAGCAGTTGGCGCTTGCGAGCGACATTGCCGCCAAGTGGCTGGAGGGCAGGGCCCCCAGCCGGGTGATTGTTGTTCCCGGCAAACTGGTGAATTTGGTGCCCTGATGCAGGCGATCTGGAACGGCCAGGTGATCGCCACCAGTGACGACATCGTCACGGTGGAGGGCAACGCCTATTTCCCTTCGGACTCCCTTGATCCGCAGTCCATCCAACCGTCCACCCACCGCAGCCACTGCGGCTGGAAAGGGGAGGCCCACTACTACGACGTGGTGGTGAACGGCCAGGTGAATGCCCGGGCGGCCTGGTTCTACCCCGATCCCAAACCGGCTGCAGCAGACATTCGGGGCAGGGTGGCGTTCTGGAAAGGCGTGCAGGTGCGCTGACTTCCCGAACGACCAACGGCCTGTCGATAACGCCGGAGTTGACGGATCGCGCCCATCTCAGCTGAATCGCATCACAAACTGGCCTTATCAGAGAACAGTGCGCTTGTGAATCCATCCGTCACAAATCATCCTCCGGGATCTCCTGGTCCCTACGGTTGAAGCAGGGAAAAGGCAGGCGGGATGGCGGATCTGGGCCTCAGTCCGGAGCTCTCAGCGGTCAGCCGCAGCCGCCTCCTTGACTTCTGCCTGATCGCCGACATCAGCGGACTTGACCTGCTCGTCTTCGACGCCGCATCAGGCCGGTTTCTGGCCTGCAGCCCCTCGGCAGCAGAGCATCTCGGCTACTCCATCGATGAGCTGCTCCAGCTGCCGCCCGAGGCACTCGAGGCAGACCCCGATCACGACGCCGCCTGGGTGGCGGAACGACGGCAGGAGCTCCTGAGCCAGGGAGGGGTTCTGTTCCAAGCGCGCCACCGCACGAAGACGGACGCGATCCTGGAGGTGGAGGCCAGCCATCGGGTCTTCGCCCTCGACGGGCGCCCGGTGATCCTCAGCCTGGTGCGCGACCGCCGTGCCGCCCAGGAACAGGAATCGCAGCTCCTCGAGCAACTGCACCTGCTGAATGACGGCGAAGCTCTCAGTGGGATCGGGGTGTGGGACCTGCGCTTAGCTGACGGGCGGATGCGCTGGTCGGAGCAGATGCGGCGCCTCTGCCGCTCGAGCGCCGCCACTCCCGACACCACCTTCTGGGCCTATGGCGCCCTGGTCCATCCCGACGACCGCCTGCGCTGGCGCCAGGAGTTTCAGCGGGCCGTGAATCGGGGGGATCCTTTTCGCCATCGGCATCGCCTGGCTTTCCTCGACGGCACCGATCTGCTGGTGCAGGCCGAGGCAAGCTTCAGCTATGACGACAGCGGCCAGCCCGTGCGGGCCATCGGCACCCTCAAGGATGTGAGTGAGGAGCGGCTGTTTCTGCAGGAGCAGGCCTTGGAGCGCTCCAGCGATCCCCTCACGGGCCTGCCCAACAAACTGGCCAGCCTCGATGAACTGAACCGCCGCCTGAATGGGCGCAGTTACAACAACTCCCTCTCCCTCTTCAGCCTCGATGTGGATGGCTTCCAGGAGATCAACGACAACTTCGGTTCCGATGTGGGTGACCGGGTGCTGCAGGTGTTGGCCCCACGGCTGCGCCAGCTGGTTGGCGAGCAGGCCTGGCTGGCTCGCCTGAGCAGCGATCAGTTTCTGATCGTGCTGGAGGACTAGATCAACTCCCTGGGTGATGCGATGAACCTGGGGCGACAGCTGCAGCAACGCTGGAGTCTGCAGAATCCGATCATGGGGGAACTGCCGGTGTTTCCCACCTTTTCGATCGGTCTGGCCACCTATCCCGAACATGGCCAGGATGCCAAGAGTCTGATCGAGTGCGCCAACACGGCGCTCACCAAGGCCAAGGCGCAGGGACGCATCCAGTTCTGTGCCTACTCCAGCACCATCAGCCGCCAGATTCAGGAGCGGATGGAGCTCAATGCCGAGCTGGCCCAGGCGATCAACCACCATCAGCTGCGCCTCGTGGTGCAGCTGCAATTGCATCGCAACGGCCAGCTGGTGGGCGGCGAGATGCTGCTGCGCTGGACCAACCGCATGGGGGTCGCCGTGCCCCCCAGCCACTTCATCCCTCTCGCCGAAGAGAGCGGAATGATCCTCCAGCTTCTGCCTGGGGACTGAGCACCACGGTGCAGCATCTGGCTCGCTGGCGTCAGGCGGGTCTGCAGACCCCCCGTCTGGCCCTCAATGTCTCGCCACGGGAGCTGGAGATGCCGGGCCGGCGCTACATCAGCGCCCTGCTCGATGGACTCAGTGAACACAAGCTCAGCCCCGATCAACTGGAGCTGGAGATCACCGAAACCGCCCTGCTTCGCAACCCCCTGCTGGCCCGCGAGCAACTGCGCGTGCTCGCGGATCAGGGCTTCCGCATTGCCATCGACGACTTCGGCACCGGCAACTCCTCCCTGGAGCTGCTGCGCACCCTGCCGGTGCACCGGCTCAAGATCTACCGCACCTTTGTGCAGAGCATCAACGCCTCACCCCAGGACCAGACGATCGTGCGCGCCACGATCACCCTGGCCCACGGCCTCGGCATGGAATGCATTGCCGAAGGGGTGGAAACCATCGAGCAGCCCCAGCTGCTGGAGGACCTGGGCTGTGATCTCTTCCAGGGCTATCTCTGCGGCCGCCCCATGGAGCTCGTCGACTTTGAGGCGCTGCTCCATCAGGCCCGTTCAGAGGCCGACCCTGCAGCCTCGCCTGCAGTAACGCCGCCCACCTTCACGCCCGTGCATCACCACCGGATTGGCGAAGGAGCCACGGTGCCGAGCACGTTCGAGCAGCTGGATCTGCTGCGGATGGCGTTCGACACCGCCGATGACACCTTCCTGCTCCTCCAGGTGCACCTGCGCCACGACGGCCACGTGGATGACCTGCTGATTCTGGAAGCCAACCAATCGGCATGCCGTTACATGCAGCAGGAGCGGGAGGCCATCGTGGGCCAGAGCATGCTGTCGATCTTCCCGCAGATGCAGCACAACGGCTTGTTGGATCTGTTCATTGATGCCGCTGAAAACAACACCCCCTCCACGATCACCGACTTCGCCTACCAAAACCACGATCTCTTCAAAGACAACCGCTGCTACGACATCCAGATCCTTCCCACCAAGGGATTTCTGGTGGTGAGCTGGCGCGATGTCACCGAGCGCTTCCGCGCCGCCCGCAGCCTGGCGGAGGCGGCCGCCCTCTACCGCCTGCTCACCGAGAACATCGTGGAGGTGGTGGCGCTCCTCAACAGCAGCGAGCAGGTGGTGTGGGTCTCTCCCTCCCTGCAGCCGATGACCGGCTGGCAGCAGGAGCAGTAGCAGGGGAAGGCCTTCCGTGACCTCTTCGCCGCCGCGGAAGGGCGGCCGGAACCGGTGCACCTGGAGCGCTGGCTGCAGGATGCCGGCCCGATCCGCCAGGGACGGCTGCGGCTGGTGGATCCCAAGGGCGGCTGGTGCTGGGTGCAGCTGAGCGTGCGGCGACTGGGGGCGACCGGCACTCGCAACCAGGACCTCGCCGATGGCGGCCCATTCCCCGAGGTGGCCCTGGGGGGCGATGACGGCTATGTGATCACCCTCCAGCCCATCGACGAGCAGGTGCAGGAAGAGCGCCGGCTGCTCCAGCGGGCCAACACCGATCCGCTCACCGGCCTGGAGAGTCGGGCGGTGATTCTCGGCTGGCTGGAACAACGGCTGCTGGATGACAAGCGGCGCACGGCCCAGCCCCTGGCCCTGCTCTTCTGCGACTTTGACGACTTCAAGGGCATCAACGACACCTATGGCCATGCCGGGGGTGACGTCGTTTTGCAGACGGTGGCCCAGCGCATCAGCGGCGTGCTGCGCCGCCGCGATCACGCCGGCCGCCTGGGGGGCGATGAATTCCTGGTGCTCCTCGATGGGGTGCAAACCCTGGAGGCGGCCCTGGGCGTGGCGGAGAAACTGCAGCTCCTGATCAGCGAACCGATTGCCTGGGGCGATCAGCGCATCCTCGCGTCGGTGTCGATCGGCGTGGCCCTGCACGGCGCCGGCGAGGACGCATCCCTGTTCCTCAAGCGGGCCGATCGCCACATGTATGCCGCCAAGGCCGCCGGCCGCCGCCGCGTTGTGGCCCTCTGAGCCGGCCACGTAACTTGAGCGGGCCCTGATCGTGCCTGCATGCGTGCCCTGCCGCTCCACTTCGATGCCGGCAGCGATCTGCACCGCAGCCTGGAGGCCTACGCCGCCGAGCAGGGGTTGCACGGTTTTGTGATCAGCGTGGTGGGCAATCTCCGCCAGGCGGCCTTCCAGTGTCCCGGCCAGGCGCAGCCCACGGTGCTCCAGGGCGATCTGGAGGTGATCACCCTTCAGGGCACTCTGGCCCCTGACGGCGTGCACCTGCACCTGAGCCTCTCGGATGGCCACTGCCAGGTGTGGGGGGGCCACCTCGAGCCGGGCACCCTGGTGCAGAAGGGGGTCGATCTGTTGGTGGGCGTGCTCGATGTAGCCGCGCCGGCGCCGGAGCAGGCGCCCAGCACCGCGGCCGCGGCGCCCCAGGCGCCGCCGGCGAGCGGTGAACGGGTGCAGCTGGTGGTGCGGGCGGGCTGTCCCTGGTGTCGCCGGGCCCAGCGCCTGCTCGACGGGCTCGGGATTCCCCACCAGGCCGTGGAGGCCACCAGCCCTGGACCGGTGCCCCAGGTGTGGGTGGATGGGCGCTGGATCGGCGGCTATGACGCCCTGGTCGACCTGAAGGTGCGGGGGCAGCTCCAGGGCCTGGGCCCGGCGCGATGAGCGCCCTGGCCCTGCGTCTGAGCACGGCCCCCGGCTGCAGCCTGGCGATCAACGCCTACCCCCGCTTCCGCTACAACGCCAGCGGTGGCGGCGGGACGGGCGTTCTGCTGACGACCAGTGCTGGGGGATGCGCTGCTGATCGTGGTGGAGAGTCCCGCCTGGCCTGCCACTTTCCCCCCGGGGAGCTGGTGATCCCCCCGCTCAACTGGCGCAGCACCCGCCTGCTGGGCCTCCCCCTGCCCCCCGGCCTGGAAATCCGCATCGAACCGCAACGCCTCGAGGGCTGGCTGAATCCGGCCGAGGGGGAGCTTGAGCTCCACTTCTCGGCCCGCTTCCACTTCAGCGCTGGTCCTTACCGTCCGCCCCACCTGCAGGTCGATGCCGTGCTGAGTACGGGCCCTTGCGCACCGGCTCGCCATCCCCGCTGGGGGCAGCTTCGCGGCGAGCCCCTGGATGGGGCCGGGAGGGGCCTGCTGGTGGGGGTGGCCGCTGTCCCCCCCTGCGGCGACCCCTGGCTCGATCGCTGGCTGGGGTTGCCGGGGGAAGCACTCGCCCAGCTGCGCGTCAGGCTCTCAGGCCAGGAAGCGATCGAGGAAGCAGCCCTCCGGCAGGGTGCAGTTGTGGAAGGCAAATCCCGCGAAGGGCTTGCCGGTGCTGCTGTCGAGCCAGCAGAGCAGGGCATCCAGTTCGAGCACCGAGGCGTCGAAGCCTGAATGCAGCTGTAGCCGGGCCAGGGAGGGAGCCTCGAGCTCCAGCTCGCCGGAGAGCAGCAGGCACACCCCACCCCGGCTCACATCCCAGAGCATGCCCTCGCAGAGGAAGCCGTCGGGCGTGTGCAGCGTGCAGCGGAAGTGGGCGGCAGGCAGGGAAATGGTGCGGCGCTCGTGTTCCCGCGGCACCTTGAACACCTCCGGCACGGCGTAGGTGCGCTGGCGTCGCAGCTGCGTACCCGAGGGTGGCTGTTTGCCCGAGGGTGGCGGAGACGGCGACCGAAAGCCAAACACCAGCCACGCTGCAGATCTGCCTCAACCTATGCAGCCTCTGCATCTCCTGCCCAAAGGGCTTGACAGCTCCATCCCCTTCGTGACATTCCGTTCCATTCGCCGCAGGCCGCGGCAACCCCAGCAGACTGCACCCAGTCGCCAGACCTGCCATGTCCGTGGGAGCTGTCTTCCTGGAGGCCCTGAGCACCGGCGTGATCACGCCGGCTGAGCTGCAGTGGCTCACCACCAATCAGCAGGAGTTCAACCGGGTGGAGGAGGCCACAGCCCTGCGCCTCGGCCGGCTCCTCGACGCGGGCACCATTCAGCTGGGCTGCCGGCTCATGCCGGCCTGAGCTGGGTGAACACCAGCGACGGGGGTTCGGCCCAGTCGCCTTCCACCCGCAGCGTTGGATCGTTGGCACTCCGGTGCCGCAGGATCCAGAACAGGGGCTCGGGACTGGTTTCGTCTAAGTCGCGGGCCAGGGAGTCGAGGCTGTGGGGCTGGCCATCGGCGATCCGCTCCTCAAGGCGGGTCTGCAGGGAGAGCACGGCGGCGGCGGCCTTCTTGCCCGCCTCCACCCCGGGCTGGTCGTAGGCGTTGATGTCGATGAGCTCGGCGTAGAGGCCCACGGCCCGCTCGAACAGGGCCACCAGGGCGCCGAGATTGCGGGCATCAAAGCGGCTGAGGGTGATCGAGAGGCTCTGGCGCCCCCCCTCCAGCAGGGCGGCCCGGGTGCCCTGCAGGAAGCCATCGAGCACATCGCCGGGCCTACCATCGCCGGAGACCACCAGATCAGCGGGGTCGGCGAGCACCTCGATGAAGGTGACGAAGAAGTTGTCGAGGCCATCGCGCAGTTGCTGCACGTAGGCGTGCTGGTCGGTGGAACCCTTGTTGCCATACACCGCCAGACCCTGGTGGACCTCCTCGCCCCGGCGGTTGAGGCGCTTGCCGAGGCTCTCCATCACCAGCTGCTGCAGATAGCGGCTGAACACCTCCAGCCGGTCGCGGTAGGGCAGCACCACCATGTCGCGGCGCCCCCGACCCTCGCCGGCGGCATACCAGGCGGCCGCCAGCAACGCGGCCGGATTGCGCGCGAGCACGGGCACGCGCGTGAGCGCATCCATGGCGCCAGCTCCCTCCAGGAAGCTGCGGATGTCGACCCCCAGCAGGGCCCCGGGCAGCAGACCCACCGCACTGGTGATGCTCGTGCGGCCCCCCACCCAATCGAACATGTCAAAGCGGGCCAGCCAGCCCTCCCGCTCGGCGCGCTGGTCGAGCTGGCTGCCCAGCATGGTCACGGCCACGGCTTGCTCGGCCCACTGGCCCCCCAGGCTCTCCAGCCGCGCCCGCACCTGCTCCATGCCGATGCGCGGTTCGGGGGTGCTGCCCGATTTGCTCACCACGACCACCAGAGTGGAAAGCAGGCGATCCCCCAGGGAAGCGAGGGTCTCGCTGATCCCCTGGGGATCGACGTTGTCGATGAAGTGAAGCGGCAAGCCCCGATCCTTCTGGCCCAGGGCCCGCTGCATCAGCAGGGGGCCGAGCCCCGAACCGCCAATACCGATCCAGAGCACGTCGCTGAAGCGCCCCCGGGCCTGCTGCTCAGCGGCGAACTGCTCCATCCGCCGCACTTCCGCCTCGATGTGGTCGGCGATCGCCGGCTCGGGGGCGAGGGAGGGGGTGCGCAGCCAGTAATGGCCCACTTGGCGCTGTTCATCGGCATTGGCGATGGCCCCGACTTCGAGTGCCGCCATTGCGGCGAAGGCCGCGTCGAAGCGGGGCGCCAGAGCCTCCAGATCGCGTGCACTGAGCGCCATGCGGCTCACATCGAGCCAGATCTGCAGACCGGGGTCGAACCACAGCAGATCACAGAACCGCTGCCACTGGGTGGCCGGATGGGTCCGATCGAGGTCGGCGGTCATGGCCCTGGTGGTGGTGGCGAGCTGGCGAGGGAAACCTAGTGCTGATCCACAGCTGGCCCCTCGGTTAGGGCCGGCCCACAGACCGCTCCCCGGCCGCAGACAAGACCGAAAAAGTTCATTAAGCTCCAGCGATGACCCGTTGGTTGGCTGCAATTGCGGGGAGAGGGGCCAGCGGCCCTGATACGGCGCCCGCCCAGACCCCCGTTGCGCTGCACCCTTCGACCACGACTCCACTTCGGCGTTTCCGGCGCCTGATCCCGATCGCCAGCAGCCTGCTGGTGGCTGCGCTGATGCCCTTCAGCGCCCCTCGGCCGCGCCCCTGGGTGGGGTTGGATGCCTCCCCGGCAGCTGAGCGCAACGGTGCCCTGTTGCCGGCCGATCCACTCCAGTTCAGCGCCGAGGAACTGGCAGAACTTCGTCGCCGCTTCGGCGTGCACGGGCCCCAGCCGCGCCTGGCCCAGCTGTTCAGCGACGGGATCGACCAGCTCCAGCCCCTCCGTCACCACACCCTCGGCCGCCTGGAGGAGCTGCGGCCGGTGATCCTGCAGGAGAGCCGCCGCCATCGCATCAACCCGATGCTGGTCACCGCCGTGCTCTTCGACGAGATGCGGCACGCCAAGCCCGGCGAGAACCACCCGATCGCCGCCCACTCGGGCCTGTTCCAGACCCATGGCCTGGCCCAGCTGGGGGTGGGGGAGATGGTGCATCAGGGTCTGCTGCCGCCGTCCCCCTCCGCCGAGCAGCTCAGCAGGGCCCGCGATCAGCTGCTCGATCCCGAGCAGAACGTGCGGCTCCTGGTGGGCAAATTCGCCCGCTTGAAGGGTGCCCTGGAATTGCCTGAGGGCCAGATGCTGCAGGCCAGCGGCAGCGCCCACGATGCCAAGGGCCTGGCCACCCTGGCCTACCTGCACAACGGCAAGCTCGACTATCCCCGCCGCATCCTGGCCTCGATGCAGGACCCCGAGCTCCATGCCCTGCTCTACGGCCAGCGCAAGCCCCTGCTCTCCCCACTCATCTGAGGCGACCAGCCTCAGCAGAGCACCCCGAGATCCTGAAGTCGCTGCTGCAGCGCCCTCCAGTTGAAGCTGCGAGGATCGGCGCGTTCCCCCCCCAGATCCACGGCCCGATGGGTGGTGATGTGGTCGAGGGGAATCGGGTAGGTCTGCATCCACAGGGCCAGAAGCGCGGCCAGGCCGTCGTACTGGGCGGCGGTGTAACCGCTGTGGCGCGGCCCGGCGTGCTCGCCGTCGACGGGGGTCTCCAGGCTGATGTGCAGGGCGAAATTGTTCACCGATCCGCCCACGGCCGGGTTCGTCACCGCCCACTGGCCACGGAACGCCGAGTTCCCGGCTCCGAAGGCCCGCTTGCTGGGGTCGAGCAGCTTCACCACCGAGCCATCAAGGCCCACCAGCGCGTGGTAGCTCACCTGATCCACATCCCGGGGATGGGGCGTGCGGAAGGTGTTGATGGCCGAGCTCATCCCGTAGACGGTCTCGTGCAGCACCACGACCCGCGGGGTGGGGTCGAGGGGGTTGCCGAAGGCATCGTGGCTGAAGCGCTCGCCGAAGTTGGTGGGGTCGATCGCCACCCGCCGCGGCGAGCGCCGCAGCTGCTCCACGAGCTGGCCGAGCCGCTGCCGTTCTGCCGGCCGGCTGGGGGCGCAGCTGCTGGCCAGGGGCGACTGCCAGCTGGGATGGCGGGGGGGGAGGGGGGCCGGCCGCGGCAAGGGCTCCTGGCGCTGACCGCCGGCGGGCTGCCCCACCTCCTCGAGCAGATCGAGCAGAGAGCGGCTGGAGCTCTCCTCTCCGCCCGCCGTCAGATCCCTGGCCAGCCAGCCAATCCCACCAAGACCGAGCACGGCGGCTCCGAGGGCGGCGAGCAGTACGGGTTGGGGACGGGGGTTCATGCCACCTCCAGCGCCAGCCATTGTCGCCGGCGCTCCACCGCCGCTGGCGCGGCCCCCGCATCCGCCTCCAGCAGCCAGCGCTCCACCCGCGGGGACTCGTGCCGCAGCTCGGTTTGGCGCAGGCGACCATCGCGGGCGTACACCAGCGGCAGCACAGCGGCGTCAGACTGGGCGGTCAGCACCGGCGCCAGATCGTCGGGTCGCTGCAGGCGCCAACCGGCCAGGCCCACCAGCTCATCGCCCACCATCAGACCGGCCTGCTCGGCCGGACCAGCCCGCAGCACCCGCTGGAGCTGCACCCCGCCGCCGGCCGCCGCCTCCACCTGCCAGCCCAGCCAGGGCTCGGCGGCCAGCTGGGGTTTGAGCACCATGCCCACGTCGGCCAGGTAGCCCTCGAGGTCGGGGTCCTCATGGCCGTGTAACCACTGGGGCAGCAGCTGTCGCAGGTCGGCAGCCACCCCGCAGAAGGCGTCCAGCAGATCGCTCTGGCGATAGCCGCGCCCCACGCGCCCGAAGCGCTGCCAGAGCAGACGCAGCACAGCGGGCAGGCCGCTGCCGTGGCGGCGCAGGTGCAGGTCGAGCACCAGGGCCAGCACGGCTCCCTTGAGGTAGTAGCTCACCTGGCTGCTGATCGCATAGGCATCCGCCTTGTAGAGCTTCACCCAGGCCTCCTCTGCGCTCTCCACCAGGCTCTGCACGGCCCGCCCAGGGCTCTGGCGGTAGCGGCTCAGCTCCATCCCCAGATCCTCAAACAGCTCGGCCTCGCTGCTGCAACCGGCCGTGAGGGGCAGGAACTGGTCGAGGTAGCTGGTCACCCCCTCGGCGAACCAGAGGGTGGGCACGATCGTGGGCCGGTCGTAGGCATAGGGCGTGAGTTCAGCCGGGCGCAGCCGGCGCACATTCCACTGGTGCAGGTACTCATGGGCCACCAGTTGCAGGAGTTTGCGGCGGCCATCGGGCTTGAGCAGGCGGCGGCGGCCGTACTGCAGCACGCTGCTCCGGTCATGCTCCAGGCCCCCGTAGCCGTTGTCCGTGAGATGGAGGATGAAGAGATAGTCATCAGCAGCAGGAGACCGCTCTCCCATCAGCCGGCAGCAGGCGTGGCAAACCCGCTGCACATCCCTCAGGAGATCCGGGTCACCCTCCATCGGATCCACCCCCGCCAGCGTGACTCCCCAGCTCACCCATCGGTGACCCACCTCCCCCACCGCAAAGCGGTGAGCGCCATGGGGGCCGACTTCGATGGGCGTGTCGATCAACTGGTCGAAATCCCGAGCCGTCCAGCCGCCACCAGCCTCCTGGGGCAAGGTGAGGAAGGCCTGCCAACCATCCGGCAGGGCCAGGCTGAGGTGATGGGGCTGCCAGCGCTCCCCTTCCACCGCAAGAACCACCGCCGCCAGGCAGAGGAAGCCATGGTCAGCATCGAGATGGCTGGTGCGCACCGTCAGCTCCGGAGCCAGCAGCCTGTAGCGCAGGGTGAGCGGTTCCTGGTCCGGCAGCTCCGCTTGCCAGGCCGCCACGTCCATCCTGCGCAGCGGCAGGCTGCGGCCAGCCTGCTCCAGCTGCAGCCCCTCCAGCTGCCGCACGTAATCGCGGATCAGATAGGAGCCAGGAGTCCAGGCCGGAAGAGCCAGCCGAAGGGTCTGCTGGCGAGGACGAAGACGGATCTCCACCTGCACGAGGTGGGCGCTGGCTGCGCGGAGATCGATGTGGACCTGCGGACCGGACGCGTCAATCACCGTGGGTGCATCAGAGGCCGACGCTCACCTCGGCCCCGCGGAAGTGCCGCTCGGCCTCCTGCAGGGCGAGGGCGGCGGCATAACGCCGGGTGATCCGGCCCAGCAGGTCATGCACCCGGGTGGTGTGGCTGAGTCGCTGGAGGTCGCCCACAAGGGCCAGGGAACCATCCGGTTGCTGCCGCCATCCCAGGATCAACTCCCGGGACACAGGGACCTGCAGGTCCACCGGTTCCCGTTCCCCTGCGAATCCCTTCACAACCCCGCCCCGGCTGGGTTGGAATCCCAGCGCCTCCAGACAGGACGCCAACAGCGCGGCGTCGCGGAGAACGGTTGGCAGGATGGAGAGATGGGACATGGACCGGATGCCCGCTTTTCCTGACCCTAGCGAGACCGACTGCGCCGTCCAGTGGCCGTTGCCACCGCAGCCTGGCGCCAGCGGCACCCAGCGCTCCGCCCTGCGACTCGGGGTCATGGCCTCCGGAAGTGGCAGCAATTTCGAGGCCCTGGTGGAGGCCTGTCGAGCAGGCAGGCCGCAGGCGGAGGTGGTGGTGCTGGTGGTCAACAACCCCGGCTGCGGCGCGGCCCAGCGCGCCGATCGGCTGGGCGTGCCCTGGCAGCTGCTCGACCACCGCGTCCACTCCGACCGAGCTGCCCTGGATCGCGCCCTCGTGACCGTGTTCCACGAGAGAGGGGTGGATCTGGTGGTGATGGCGGGCTGGATGCGGATCGTCACGCCGGTGCTGATCGGAGCGTTTCCGGATCGCCTGGTGAACATCCACCCCTCCCTGCTCCCCAGCTTCCGCGGCGTGGATGCCGTGGGCCAGGCCCTGGCCGCGGGGGTCACCCTGGCGGGCTGCACCGCTCACCTGGTGAGCGAAGAGGTGGATGCAGGACGGATCCTGGTGCAGGCCGCCGTGCCGGTGCTGGCCGGGGACGACCGCAGCAGCCTGGCGGCACGCATCCAGCGCCAGGAACACCGCATCCTGCCGCTGGCGGTGCAGCTGGCCGCCGATCGGCTGGCACCTCAGGGATAGAACGGCAGCAGGGGCAGGCCCGTGGCGGGCGCCAGGCCGGCCATCAGGTTGAGGCACTGCACCCCCTGGCCGGCCTGGCCCTTGAGCAGGTTGTCCACGGCGCCCATCACGATCAGCTGCCCGGTGCGGGTATCCGCCTGCACCGAGAGCAGCGCCCGGTTGGTGTGCCGCACCCACTTGGTGGAGGGGTAGGTGCCCACGGGCAACACCTCCACGCAGGGGCTTTCGCGGTAGGCCGACCGCAGCACGGTGGTGCAGTCGTCGGCGGTGAGACCTGGATCGCGCAGCCGGCAATAGACGGTGGAGAGCAGGCCCCGCACCATCGGCAGCAGGTGGGGGGTGAACTGGAGCTGGATCTGCAGACCCGCCACCTGGGAGGCGATCTGTTCGATTTCGCTGGTGTGGCGGTGGCCCACCACCCCATAGGGAGCCACGGCCTCGGCAGCTTCCGCCAGCAACAGGTGTTCCTTGGCCGCCCGGCCGCCGCCGCTGGTGCCGGTCTTGGCATCGATCACGATGCCGCCCACATCGACGAGTCCCTGCTTCAGGAAGGGAAGCAGGCCGAGCAGGGAGGCGGTGGGGAAGCAGCCCGGAGCGGCCACCAACCGCGCCTGGGCAATCCGTTCGCCGTGCCATTCCGGCAGGCCGTACACCGCTTCGTCGCAGAGGTCGCTATCGCTGCGGGGGAAACTGCGGGCCTCACTGGCATACACCTCCTGCCACTGGGCAAGGGAGCGATAGCGGTAGTCGGCGGAGAGATCCACCACGCGCACGCCTCGCTCCAGCAGGGGCGGCACGAGCTGGGATGCCAGGCCATTGGGGAGGCTGAGCACCGCGAAATCGGCCGCCGCGGCGATCGCCTCGGGCTCGGGCACCTGCACCACCGGGTCGTCCGGCAGGGGCAGAAAGGGGGTGAGCTCACTCCAGCGCTTGCCACTGCTGCGCTCCCCCCCCAGGAAGGTGACCTGGAAGTGGGGATGGCCCTCCAGCAGGCGCAGGGTCTGCAGGCCCCCGTAGCCGCTGGCCCCGATCACGGCGACCCGCTGGGGGGCTGTGGAGGGGCTGGCCATGGCCATCGAGCAGACGTGCTGGGCTTTATAAAGGATGATTGAGCCAGGGCCCAGCGGCCCGCCCGCCGTTGTCCGCCATCCGGTCGTCAGCCATCAATCCCCCCGGGAGCTGGGACCTCGGGAGCAACGGAGAGATCGGCACGCAGTCAGGCACCAGGGAAAGCGATCAGGACCCCATTCACTTCGATGCCATCGCCGATGCCCTGGCAGCGATCCGCAACGGCGAGTCGATCGTGGTGGTCGACGATGAGAACCGGGAAAACGAGGGCGACCTGATTTGCGCCGCCCAGTTCGCCACGCCGGAGCAGATCAACTTCATGGCCACCGAGGCCCGGGGCCTGATCTGCCTGGCGATGGAAGGGGAGCGGCTGGACACCCTCGATCTGCCACTGATGGTGGATCGCAACACCGATGAGAACCAGACCGCCTTCACCGTGAGCGTGGATGCAGGGCCGGAAAACGGTGTGAGCACGGGGATCTCCGCCGAAGACCGGGCCCGCACGATCCAGGTGGCCATCCACCCGAACACCCGCCCCTCCGATCTGCGCCGCCCAGGGCACATCTTTCCGCTGCGAGCCCGGCAGGGCGGCGTGCTCAAGCGGGCGGGCCACACGGAAGCGGCCGTCGATCTGGCCCGGCTGGCGGGGCTCTATCCAGCCGGAGTGATCTGCGAGATCCAGAACGCCGATGGTTCGATGGCGCGGCTGCCCCAGCTGGCGGCCTATGCCCGTCGCCATCGACTGCGCCTGATCTCGATTGCCGATCTGATCCGCTACCGGCTCGATACGGAGCGTTTCGTGCGCCGCCAGGCTGAGGCGGCCCTCCCCAGCGCCTTCGGCCAGTTCCGGGCCATCGGCTATCGCAATGAGCTGGATGGCAGCGAACACGTGGCGATCGTCAAGGGTCACCCAGAAACCGCCAGCGATCCCGTCCTGGTGCGGGTGCACAGCGAGTGCCTCACCGGCGATGCCTTCGGATCCCTGCGCTGTGACTGCCGGCCCCAGCTGGAGGCCGCGCTGCGCATGATCGAGGCGGCGGGCGAAGGGGTGGTGGTCTACCTGCGCCAGGAGGGACGCGGCATTGGCCTGATCAACAAGCTCCGGGCCTATTCGCTCCAGGACACCGGTCTGGACACGGTGGAGGCGAACGAGCGCCTCGGCTTTCCCGCCGACCTGCGCAACTATGGCGTGGGAGCGCAGATCCTCAGCGACCTCGGCGTGCACCGCCTGCGTCTGATCACCAACAACCCCCGCAAGATCGCCGGCCTGGGCGGCTACGGCCTGCAGGTGGAGGACCGGGTGCCCCTGGTGATGGATCCGGGCGACCACAACGCCGCCTACCTGGCCGCCAAGCGCACCAAGCTGGGTCACCTGATGGGCGAAGGACCCAGTTGTCCGATCGGGGGGCCATCGGTCGTTTTGGCCTGGCACGGCGCGGACAGTGCCTCACCGCCCCCGGCCCGGCAACAGGACCTGCTGGCCTGGGCGCAGGAGCAAGGACTGCGCCTCGAGCCCGAGACCAGTGCACGCCTGCAGGCCCTGCTCCACCAGCCTCGGCTCAGCCTGCACCTGAGCGGACTGGAGAGAGGTGAACCGTTCCAGGAGGCCGTGGGCCATGCCCTCGCCCAGCTGGGCCACTGGCCGAGCACGGAGCGGGTGAGCCTGATCTGCGCACCCGATATGGAGCACACCAGTCATCCAAGCGCCGATCTGGAACCCGAGCTGCGGGCGCTGCCCGAACTCCAGAACACGCCGTCCCGACTGTCGCTGGAGCCGGGGACCTTTGTAATCTGGCGCTGAGGGCCGGGTCCCCGAGCCGTTGCCGGCTGGGGGACCCAGGGATCCCGAGCATCAGTCCTGAATGGTGACCTTGTTGATGCGGCTGCCGTTTTTCAGCGCCAGCACCACATCCATGTTGCCGGTGTGGCCGAACACGGTGTGCATGCCGTCGAGGTGCGGCTGGGCCTCATGGCAGATGTAGAACTGGGATCCCCCGGTGTTGCGGCCGGCATGGGCCATGGCCAGGGTGCCGGCCTGATGCTTCTGGCTGTTGATCTCGCAATCGATCATGTAGCCGGGACCACCCGTGCCGGCCATGCCGCGGGAGCCTTCCCGGCTGTTGGGGCAGCCACCCTGGGCCATGAAGCCGGGAATCACGCGGTGGAACGCCAGGCCGTCATAGAAGCCTTCCTTGGCCAGCTTCACGAAATTGGCAACGGTATTGGGGGCGTCGGCGTCGAACAGCTCCAGTTCAATGCTGCCGGCATCGGTCTCCATCACGGCTTTGGTCACAGCGGAAGCAGCGCAAAGCCCGACTGTATGGGGCCGTGCTGAGAATGGAGGTTCGCGTCGTCTGATCCATCTCCGCCGATGAGCAGCTCCTCCAGCACCAATGCCCCCACGCTCGACCTCAGCCAGGCCCGGCTGGGCGTGCTCGGAGGCAGCGGTCTCTATGCGATGGAGGGACTCGAGGAGGTGCGCGAGATCACCCTCGAAACCCCCTACGGAGCCCCCTCCGACAGCCTGCGCCTCGGCCGGATCGGCGGGATGGAGGTGGTCTTCCTGGCCCGGCACGGCCGCCATCACAGCTTCACCCCCAGCGAAGTCCCCTACCGGGCGAACCTCTGGGCCCTGCGGTCCCTGGGCGTGCGCTGGATCCTGTCAGTGTCGGCGGTGGGTTCCCTGCAGGAGCAGTTCCGTCCCCTCGACATGATGGTTCCCGATCAGTTCATCGACCGCACTCACCAGCGGCCGCTGTCGTTCTTCGGGGAAGGCGTGGTGGCCCACGTGGCGGCGGCTGACCCGTTCTGTCCCACCCTCAGCCGTCTGCTGGCGGACGTGGGCGAGAGCCTGATGCCGGCCGGCCGCCAACTCCATCGGGGGGGCACCTACCTCTGCATGGAGGGTCCGGCCTTCTCCACCAGGGCCGAGTCCGAGCTCTACCGCAGCTGGGGCTGCGGCGTGATCGGCATGACGAACCACACCGAAGCCCGGCTGGCACGCGAGGCGGAGATGGCCTACTCCACCCTGGCGATGGTCACCGACTACGACTGCTGGCACCAGGAACACGCCTCGGTCACGGTGGAGCTGGTGATCGAGAACCTGCGCACAAACGCCACCCTCGCCCAGCAGATCGTGCGCACGGCAGCGGAGCGCATCGCCGCCCAGCGTCCTGCCAGCAGCGCCCATCGGGCCCTCCGTCATGCCCTGATGACGCCGATGGAGCACGTGCCCGCCACCACCCGCCGGCGGGTGGACCTGTTCACCGCCCCCTACTGGGGGGCAGTGGACGGAGGGAGCTGAGCGCCGCAGGCCTCGAGGGCCTGGCGCAGGCCAGGCCCGTGCTGGCGCAGCTGGTGGCGAGCGGCATTGGCCTCCAGACCGGTCGCCGCCATCAGCAGAGCCAGCTTCACCGAGCCATCGGCGGCCGCCAGCAGGGCTGCGCCCCGTTGCCGGTCCACGCCGGCCAGGTCGCGCAGAATCCGAAGGGCCCGGTCCTCCAGTTTGCTGTTGGTGACCGCCACATCGACCATGCGGTTGCCGAAGACCTTGCCAAGGCGGACCATCACGCCGGTGGAAAGAATATTGAGGGCTATCTTGGTGGCCGTTCCCGCCTTGAGCCGGGTGGAGCCTGTCAGCAGCTCAGGGCCGGTGAGCAGGCGGATCTCGATGTCGGCCGGCATGGGGGCCTGTTCCGACGGCACACAGGCCATGGCGATGGCCAGGGCACCGATCGCACGGGCATGCTCCAGCGCGCCGAGCACGTAGGGGGTGGTGCCCCCGGCGGCGATCCCCACCACACAGTCACCCGGGGCGAAACCTCGGCTGATCAGATCCTCACGGCCGCTGTGGCGCAGGTCCTCCAGTCCCTCGGAGCTGCGCAGAAGGGCCGGTGCCCCGCCGGCCAACACCCCCTGCACCAGCTCGGGATCGGTGCAGAAAGTCGGCGGACATTCGGCTGCATCCAGCACTCCCAGGCGCCCGGACGTCCCGGCACCGATGTAGAAGAGCCGGCCACCCGCGGCGAGGCGGGCGGCGACACCATCGACAGCCTGGGTGAGGGCGGGTGCTGCGGCGGCCACTGCACGCTGGGGCTCGCGATCGTTCTCGCAGAAGAGCTCCACCATGGCCTCCGTGGAGAGCTGATCCAGGCCTGTGCTCCGGGGATGGGCCTGTTCGGTGAGCAGATGGCCGCGATCGAAGGCGTCGGGGGAGGAAGGTGGCATCAGAGCAGCCCCTCCAGCTGACGTCGGAAGGCCTCAAGGGCAGGATCCGTGGACTGGATCGGATCAGGGGAACCTGCGTCAGCGCTGTCCTGGTCCTGCCACTGCGTCACATCCATGTTGCGCTCGGGAGGCGCAATCAGCAGGCGATCCTCCGCGCTCTGGGGGAGAAAACCGGCGGGCACGAAGCGGGCCTCATAGCCAGCCTGGCTGCAGAACAGCTCCATCTCCTCACGGTCAAGGGGCTCCACGGTGGGCACGGGAAAGTCCTGGGCCTCCAGCAGACCGGCGTAGCGCTCCGCGTCATCCCGGTCCTCGAAGAGCAGCACGACGGTGCGTCCCTGGATCTCCAGGGAATGGATGCCCTCCTGGTCGGAACCGGCATCAAAGAGCAGCACATGCACCGGCATCGGCGTAGGCATCAGGGCAGGAGGGACCTCAGTGTGTCACTCCCCGGCCCTTCAGTCGCGCCCATCGGCCAGCTCCAGCAGCCGCCGGTAGAGGGCCCGCTCGGCCTCACTGGGTTCCTCGGGCACCACGATGCGCAGTTCCACCAGCTGGTCGCCGCGCTGGCTGCCGCCCGCGAGCCCACGGCCCCGCAGGCGCAGCAGGCGGCCACTGGAGGAGCCAGGCGGCACGGTGAGCTGAACGGCACCCTGGAGGGTGGGCACCACGACGCGGCAGCCCAGGGTGGCTTCGGCCGGGGTCACGTCAAGGGTGAAGAGCACCCGCAGCCCATCGATGCGCAGCCCCTCGGCAGTCACCACCCGGAGCTGGAGAAAGTGGTCGGCCCCTCCAGGTGCCACTCCGGCGAGTCGCAGCCGCCAGCCGTCCCCCGCCATCGGTGGCGTGTCGACCTCCACGACGGTGCCATCGGGAAGCTCGAGTTCCACGACGGCACCCTCCAGGGCCTGCTCCGGTGACAGCTCCACGACACTCTCAAGGGCACTGCTGGCCTGCACGGGCGGTGGAGACGCCGCAGCGGGGGAGACGGAGCCACCCCGATCCACAGGTGGCTGGGAGGCCTGCTCGTCCTCGTCAATCGCTGGATCAGGCCGGCGACGTCCGCCGAAGAGGGCGTCGAGATAGGTTTCAAAGGAGGGAAAGCCAGTCGCGAAAGGATCCCCCGCGCCATCCTCAGCGCCAGGCTCACCATCCCCCTGCCCGGCCTCCCAGGCCCGCCGACGGCGGGGGTCGGAGAGCACGGCATAGGCCTCGTTCACCTGCTTGAACCGCTCTTCCGCAACCGGGTCGTTCCCGTTCAGATCGGGATGCCAACGCCGGGCCTGGGCCCTGAAGGCCCGCTTCAGCGATGCGGTATCGGCTCCGGGATCGAGCCCGAGCACCGCCCAATGATCAATGGCGCCGGCCCGGTCAGCTGCAGAAGAACGCGCAACCACTGCGGTTACAACTCAGACCAGGGATCGCCCCAGGGATCGAGGTCGGCACGACGGTCGACGGGGCGACGATCCATGGGCTCCCGATCCATGGGCTCCCGATCGATCCGGTCGCGATCGATCCGGTCACGATCGAAGGAGCCCCGATCCAGGACGCCGCGATCGTCGGGATCGGTGTCACGGCTGAAGCGAGCCGGCCGCGACTCCGGGTAGCGATCGTCCGCCTCCCAGCGATTCAGCACAGGAGCGGCATAGCGCTCCCGTGCCGGGGGCTGCGACCAGGGATCACGGCCGGGCCGGCTCCAGTCGTCCCAGTCGTCGTCATCGGCAAACAGCTCCTCCTTGAGGGAACCGAGGGTGTTCTTCAAGCCCTGCAGAGGCCCCTGCTCGGAGCGCCGCTCGCTGAGGAGGCGCCGGTTCAGGCCAAACAGGGCTTCCTGCAGCTGGCTCACAGCCATATCGAGCTCGCCGGCATCGCTGTCACCCCGCTGATCCAGGGCCAGCAGATCCTGCACATCCCGCACCGCCATCTCCACCGCCCGCTGCTGGCGCTCGGCGCCGTAGGGACCCAGCTCGAGGGCCGCATCGCGCAGCCGCCGCTCCGCCTGAGAGACGAGGGTCTGGGCCTTGTTGCGGCGATCGATCGCCGCCCGCTTGCGCCGGTCCTCGACCGCCTTCTGCTCAGCCTCCGCAATCAGCGTCTCGATCTCCTCTGCCGTGAGGTTCGAGCCGCCCTGAATGGAGACACTCTGCTGGCGCCCGGTGGTGCGGTCCATGGCCGATACCTGCAGGAGGCCGTTGGCGTCGATGTCGAACGACACCTGCACCTGCGGGACACCGCGCGGGGCCGGGGGAATGCCGGAAAGGCGGAAACGGCCCAGGCTCTTGTTGCCTTCAGCCATCTGGCGTTCACCCTGGAGCACGTGGATCTCCACGGAGCTCTGATTGGCCTCAGAGGTGCTGAACACATCGCTCTTGCGCACCGGAATAGGGGTGTTCCGCGGAATCAGCACCTTCATCACGCCGCCGATCGTCTCGAGCCCGAGCGAGAGGGGCGTGACGTCGTTGAGCATCAGATCCCGCAGCTCGCCTGTGAGGATGCCGGCCTGGACGGCAGCGCCGATCGCCACCACCTCATCAGGGTTCACCGACTGGCAGGGCTCCCGGGGTACCAGGGTGCGCACCATCTCCTGCACCATCGGCATCCGGGTGGAACCACCCACCAGCACCACATCGTCGATGTCATCGGCTGCCAGGCCCGCATCACGCAGAGCCCGCTGCACCGGGCGCAGCAGCCGATCCAGGAGGTCGGGGCAGAGCCCCTCGAAGGTGCGCCGCTCGAGGGTGGTCTCGATGTGCAGGGGGCCGTTCTCCCCGGTGGCGATGAACGGGAGAGAGATCGGGGTGCTCTGGACGCCGCTGAGCTCGATCTTGGCCTTCTCGGCAGCCTCGGTGAGGCGCTGGAGGGCCTGACGGTCGCGGCGCAGCTCGACGCCGTTGTCCCGCTGGAAGGCATCGGCAAGCCAGTCGACGATGCGGCGATCCCAGTCGTTGCCGCCCAGCTGGGTGTCGCCGCTCGTGGCCTTCACATCAAACACACCCTGGGCGATGCGCAGCACCGACACGTCAAAGGTGCCGCCGCCCAGGTCGAACACCAGCACCCGCTTCACGGTGCTGCGGTCAAAGCCGTAGGCGAGGGCGGCCGCCGTGGGCTCGTTGAGGATGCGCTCCACGCTGATCCCCGCCAGCCGGCCGGCATCGCGGGTGGCCTGCCGCTGGGCGTCGTTGAAGTAGGCGGGCACGGTGATCACCGCCGCCTCCACCGGCTCTCCGAGGTAGGTGGCAGCGTCGTCACAGAGCTTGCGCAGCACGCTGGCCACCAGTTCCTCAGGCGCGTATTCCCGTTCCGTGGCGGGGCACACCACCCGCACGTTGCCCTGATCGTTCGCCCGCACGGTGTAGGGCACCGAGAGGCTGCCCTCATCGAGCTCCTCCCACTGGCGCCCCACGAAGCGCTTGAGGTTGGCAAAAGTGTTGCGCGGGTTGAGCACCAACTGGCGCCGGGCCAGCTGGCCCACCAGCAACTCCTGATCCCGGCTGAAGCCCACCACGGAAGGCGTGGTGCGGCCGCCCTCGGCACTGGCAATCACGGCGGGTCGTCCGCCCTCCAGCACCGCCACCACGGAATTGGTTGTGCCGAGGTCGATACCGACGATGCGCCCCATGAACAGCCTGGAGTCGTGGACCGCGCGGCGGCCTCAAGCTACCTGGTCACTCGACGTTAATCACCACTTAAACCCTGGTGAGCGACGGGGTTCGTAAATTCGCGAGGGCATGGTCGTGGCTTCGTCAAGCCATGCCTGACTCTCTTCGGAGCGTCCCAGCCGTACGTTTCCCTGCATGACGACGGACTTCCGCCCCTCCGGGGACGCCGATGCCTTCACCCTCCGTCGGCGGCCGCCCGCGGAGAAACTCGTGGACACGGGCTTCCGCCAGCTCACCCTGGCGCTGGCTTCCCTGGTGGCCGTGGTGCTGCTGGGCATCTTTCTGGTGGTGTTCGACGGAGCCCGGGAGGCGATCGGCCAGTTCGGTCTGCGCTTTCTCACCACCTCGGCCTGGGATCCGGTGAACGAGGAATACGGGGCCTTCACCGCCATCTACGGCACCCTCGTCACCGCGATTCTATCGCTGGTGATAGCGGTGCCCCTGGGCCTCGGCACCGCGATCCTGATCACCGAAGACATGCTCCCCAGGGCGCTGCGAGATGGCGTGGGCCTGATGGTGGAGCTGCTGGCCGCCATTCCTTCGGTGGTGCTCGGCCTCTGGGCCATCTTCGTGATGGAGCCGGCGATTCGACCCGCCCTGCAGCTGATCCACACCCTGCTGGGCTGGTCGCCTCTGTTCGACACGGTGCCCCAGGGTCCGGGGATGGCCCCAGCCATCCTCATCCTGGTGGTGATGGTGCTTCCGATCATCACTGCCATTTCGCGGGATGCACTGAATCAGGTGCCGATCGAGCTGCGCCAGGGGGCCTATGGGGTGGGCACCACCCGCTGGGGGGCGATCTTCAGCGTGATTCTCCCGGCAGCTATTTCGGCCATCACCGGTGGGGTGATGCTGGCCCTCGGCCGGGCCATGGGCGAAACGATGGCGGTGACGATGATCATCGGGAACGCCATGAATTTCAGCCCGTCGCTTCTGGCGCCAGGCAACACCATCGCGTCGATGCTCGCCAACCAGTTCGGGGAAGCCGACGGCATTCAGGTGTCAGCCCTGATGTATGCGGCCCTGATCCTCATGCTGCTCACCTTCGCCGTGAACGTCATGGCCCAGTGGGTGGTGCGACGGCTGAGCCTGCGCTACTGAATCCGCCCTGGAGATTCCGATGACCCCCTCCAATCCCCGCCAGAGCCTGCAGGGCGCTTCGTTCAACGATCTGTTTGAGCGGCGGCCCCTCACCTTTGACCCCTCCCTCAAGCGCAACCGGCTCAACCGCCTGTTCACCGGCATCGCCGGCCTGTTCGGGGCCATCGCCGTGCTGCCGCTCTTCCTGGTGCTGATCTACGTGCTGGTGAAGGGCGGCCAGCTCCTGAGCTTCTCCCTGTTCACCCAGTTGCCACCACCGCCGGGCTTGGATGGGGGCGGCATCGGCAACGCCGTGCTGGGCACGATCGTCGTCACCCTGGTGGCATCAGCCATCGCCATTCCCATTGGCGTGGGGGGTGGTGTGTATCTCAACGAATACTCGCAGCGGGGCTGGTTTGCTCAGTTCGTGAGCTTCGGCAATGACGTGCTCGCCGGGGTGCCCTCGATCATCAGTGGTGTTTTCGTCTACGGCATCGTCGTTGCCACCCGCATCTTCTTCAACCAGAGCTATAGCGCTGTGGCCGGCGGCATTGCCCTGGCCGTGCTGATGCTGCCCACCGTGATCAAGACCACCGATGAGGGTCTGAAGCTGGTCCCCCAGGAACTGCGCTGGGGTGCCTATGGCGTCGGCGCCTCCAAGTTTGTGACCATCACCCGGATCACCCTGCCCGCCGCCTTCACACCAATCGCTACCGGCATCGTGCTCGCCATTGCCCGGGCTGCCGGTGAAACAGCCCCCCTGATCTTCACAGCCCTCTTCTCTCCCTTCTGGCCTGAAGGTCTGTTCAATCCGATCGCCACCATGTCGGTGCTGATCTTCAACTTCGCGATCATGCCCTATGAGGCCCAGAACGCCCTGGCGTGGGCGGCCTCCTTTGTGCTGGTGATCATGATCCTGGCTGCCAATCTCCTGGCCCGCTGGATCAGCAAGATGGCACGTAAGGCCTGACATCCCATTCGTTCCAACCCCCCTCTGAACGCTCCTTTCAGGTCATGACCCAAGCCACCGCCCCCTCGATCCAGCCCGCCGACGTCTGCATGGCCCTGCAGAACGTCACCATCTCCTACGGCAAGTTCGAAGCCGTCAAGAATGTCTTCATGGACATTCCCAAAGGGATGGTCACAGCGTTCATCGGTCCATCTGGCTGCGGAAAATCCACCGTGCTGCGCGCCCTCAACCGGATGAACGACCTGATTCCCGGTTGCCATCTCAAGGGCCGGGTGATGTTCGATGGGGTGGATGTCTACGACCGTTCCGTTGATCCAGTGGAGGTGCGCCGGAGGATCGGCATGGTGTTCCAGAAGCCGAATCCCTTTCCCAAGAGCATCTACGAAAACATCGCCTTCGGAGCAAGGATCAACGGCTACAAGGGCGACATGGATGAACTGGTGGAGCGCTCCCTGCGCAAGGCCGCCGTGTGGGACGAGTGCAAGGACAAACTGAAGGAAAGCGGTCTCGCGCTCTCCGGCGGACAGCAGCAGCGTCTCTGCATTGCCCGGGCCATCGCCACCGAACCGGAGGTGATCCTGATGGATGAGCCCTGCTCAGCTCTCGATCCGATCTCCACCCTCAAGATCGAGGAGACCATGCACGAGCTCAAGCGCAGCTACACGATCATCATCGTGACCCACAACATGCAGCAAGCCGTACGCGTCGCCGACATGACCGCCTTCTTCAATGCCGAGGCCGTGGAAGGTGGCACAGGCAAGGTGGGCTACCTGGTGGAGTTCAACAACACCGAGCGCATCTTCAATGCCCCAGGCCAGCAGGCCACCCAGGACTACGTGACGGGCCGCTTCGGCTGAACCTCGGCCGGTTGGGGTTGGCGCTGGCGGCTGCTGGACTACAAGCAGCCGCTTTTTGCCATGTTTATGACTACAAAAAAACCGGCCATTTGGCCGGTTTAGGAAGAGCGGAGAGGGAGGGATTCGAACCCTCGATAGAGTTGCCCCTATACAGCATTTCCAGTGCTGCGCCTTCGACCACTCGGCCACCTCTCCAGCGGCAAAATGGGGCAACGTGATGGCAATGTAGCAGTCGACCCATCTGCCGACCGCCCCGCTGGTCGACGCAAGCGATGACCCGCCGTTTTCCGATCACCGTTCACTGGCGGCAGGCCGGCCGGGTGATCCGCCACGAGGTTCCTGAAGGCGAGACCATCCTGCGGAGCTTCGAGGAGCAGGGCGATCCGTTGCCCTTCAGCTGCCGCAACGGTTGCTGCACGGCCTGTGCTGTGCGGGTGATCAGCGGTTCGATCGACCACCGGGAGGCCCTGGGCCTGTCGCGTGAGCTGCGCGAGCAGGGCTACGGCCTGCTCTGCGTGGCCAGGGCGACCGGCCCCCTGGAGGTGGAAACCCAGGATGAGGATGAGGTCTATGACCTGCAGTTCGGTCGCTTCTTCGGGCGTGGTCGGGTGCGACCGGGCCTGCCCCTCGAGGAAGACTGAGCTGCACCCACTCCACCCTCACGCCCTGCCCGTGCATCCCCACTCGCCACTCCCAGGCCCCCACCACGACGCCCCTGAGGGTTGCAGCAGTCCTGATCAGGGATGCCTCAGCGATCGGGCGCTGGGCCTCTCCGGCCTCCCTGCCGATCGTCTTGAGCAGTTGGTCGGCGTCGCTCGCCGGGCCTCCCAGGCTGGTGGACGCCAGCTGCAGACCTACTTCGGCAAGCTGGAGCAGGTGCGGGAAAAAGGCCGCTGCGGGGACCTCGTGACGGAGGCCGACCTGGCCGCCGAGGCCGCCGTGCTGGCGTTGCTGGAGGCCGAAACCCCAGACATCGGTGTGTTGGCCGAAGAGAGCGGCCGCAGACCCAGGGGTGGTGATCTGGAGTGGTGCGTGGATCCCCTGGATGGCACCACCAACTACGCCCACGGATATCCGTTCTTCGGCACCTCCGTCGGTCTCACCTGGCGCGGACTGCCCCTGCTCGGGGCCCTGGCCGTGCCGGCCCTCGGCGAGAGCTACTGGGCCGCGCCGGGACTGGGAAGCTGGTGCAACGAACGCCAGCTGGCGGTGAGTCGCTGCAGCCGACTGGGCGATGCCCTTCTGGTGACGGGATTCGCCTACGACCGCCACAGCCGCCGTGACAACAACTACGCCGAGTTCGCCTACTTCACCCATCGCACCCACGGGGTACGCCGGGCCGGTGCCGCCGCCGTGGATCTCGCCTTTGTGGCAGCCGGCCGGGTTGACGGCTACTGGGAGAGGGGACTGGCCCCCTGGGATCTGGCGGCCGGTGTGGTGCTGGTGGAGCAGGCCGGGGGCGTCGTCAGTGACTACGCAGGTCATCCCCTCGACCTGCTCGGCGGTCGGACCGTGGCCGCCGGACCGGCCCTGCATCCCCAGATCCTGACGGGGCTGGCGGCCTGTGAGCCCCTGAGCGGGGCCAGTTACGGCGCCCCGGAGCTGGATGCAGACAGCACCGCTCCATAGGATCGAAGGCCCTGCACTCCAGCGCGCCCCATGGCTCTGCAACCCGCCGCCGGCGCCCGGGATCTCAACCCCCGCGAGGTGGAGCAGAACAGGGCGATCCGGACGGCGCTTGCTGAGGTCTACGCCCTGTGGGGCTACCAGGAGGTTGATCCGCCCAGCTTCGAGCGCATTGACACCCTGGAGGCCGGCGGTGGCATTGACGCCCGTGAACTGGTGCTGCTGGCCACGGAGGAGCGCCTCGGTCTGCGACCCGAGCTGACCGCCTCGATCGCCAGGGCCGCCAGCACGCGGATGGCGGAGCGGCCGCGCCCTCTTCGGCTCTGGGCCGATGGAGTCACCTTCCGCAGCAGCACCGGCGACAGTGGCCACCAGCGCATTCAAGAGCAGCTGCAGAGCGGCGTGGAGCTGCTGGGTGCCCGCGGTGCAGCCGCGGATGCCGAACTGATGCGGCTGCTGCTGGCAGCCAGCGCCCGCCTGGGCCTCGATGCTCGCCACTGCCCCCGCCTGTTGATCGGCCATCAGGGTCTGCTCAGTAGCCTGCTGGCCCAGGTGCCGGAGCCGCAACGGTTGGAGGCTCGCCGCGCCTTGAGCGAGCTGAATCCGCTGGCCATCGATGCCCTGCCCCTCAACGGACCCGAGCGGAATCAGCTCCAGCGGGTGATGCGGCTGCGCGGTAAGCCAACTGCCGTTCTGGCGGCCCTGGAGGAGTGGCTTGGCGCCACCGACCTGCTCACGGAACTGGCCCGAATCCTCGAGGCGGTGCAGCCCGCGGCCGAAGGGGGTGGAGTGACGCTGCTGCTCGACCCCACGTTCCAACCCCACTTCGACCTCTATGACGGCGTGGTGCTGAAACTCGTGTGCCAGGGCAGGCACGCCCCCGTGGAAGTGGCCAGCGGTGGCCGCTATGACGGGCTGGTGGGTCGATTCAGTGGCGAAGGCGACCTGGCGGCCGGCGTGGGCTTCGGCTTTGATCTGGAAGCCCTGCGGGAGGTGCTGGGGTCGGGCCCAGCCCGACCGGTCCAGGGGCCGCCAGTGCTTGTGAGCTATCAGAACGATGGCCAGCTGGGTGCCGCCATAGAGCTGCTGGAGGAACTGCATCACATGGGTACACCGGCCGAACTGCATGGACAGCCCCTGCGCAGCCAGGCAGAGGCCGACCAGGTCGCCATGGCCCGGGGAGCCATCCGGGCCAGCTGGCTCGCTGCCTAGGATCGCCTCGAACGGAAGAGAACAGCGTGGCCCACACCATCGTGACCGACGTGTGCGAAGGCGTGGCCGATTGCGTCGACGCCTGCCCGGTCGCCTGCATCCACCCGGGAAAGGGGGCCAACAGCAAGGGCAGCGCTTTCTACTGGATTGATTTCGACACCTGCATCGACTGCGGCATCTGCCTGCAGGTGTGTCCGGTCGAGGGCGCGATCCTCCCCGAAGAGCGCGCCGATCTTCAGAAGGCCGGCTGAACGGCCGTCGGCCGTTCCGCTCAGATCCGCGTCAGCACCTCGTGCGTCGCGGACAGCCAGGCGCCGCTCCCGTCATAGCGCCGCATCAGTCGCTCGAGCCGGTGCGGTGCCGTGAGCCACCCTGCCTCCACGCTGAAGGACCCACGATGGCTCACCTGGTGGGGCCAGCGGCAATAGCCCCCATCCGGCAGCCACTGGAGGGTCGCCAACATGTCCGGATTGCAGTCCACCGCCACAGCCGTGGTGGAGGCTTCCGGCCAATCGGCGGTGATGGTGGAGCTGGTGCCCTGCCAGGAGCCAGCCAGCTGCTCAGCGGAGAGGGGCGGGCATTCCTCAGGCGCTGTTCCCTCGCGGAATTCCCGGATCAGCACGAGCTGATCCCGGCTGCCGTCCTCGTTGTAGAGCAGCCCCAGCCGGTGGCGCCGATCGCCGTGGATGAATCCACATTCCCCGCCGAACACGGTGCCAGGGGCCAGCTGCAGGGACCCATTGCAGAAGGTGCCGGTCTCGAAGAACACCACCTGGCGGCCGAGGCTGCGGTACTCCTGCTGCAGGTCGCTGCTGGCAGAGCTGCCATCCTCGGCAAAACGCTGCAGCCGGAACCGCACCATCGTGACGGTTCCATCGGCATCCCGCTCACCGGCCTCCAGGGTGAGCAGAGAGGGGGTGTGTTTCAGGAGCGCACCGGTGGGGCTGATGCCCGTGAAGGTGCCCCGCCAGTCGCCCAGGTTCTGCAGGAAATTGCGCCACTGGCTGCCCATGGGGGCTCCTCTCGAGGGACGGACCGCACGTGATCCTATGGAGGGGGCGGAGGGGTCGGTTTCCTGCCCATGGCACCCCCTTGGCGGTGCCGCCATGGCTGGGTGACGCTGGAGTTCCCCATGTCCAGTGAGCTGTGGTGCTGCAGGCCGAGCAGGGTCAGATCCAGATCCACACCGAGAACATCTTTCCGATCATCAAGAAGGCCGTCTACAGCGGCCATGAGGTGTTCCTGCGGGAACTGGTGAGCAACGGCGTCGATGCCATCAGCAAGCGGCGCATGGCGGCGATGGCCGGCGACTGCAGCGATGGCCCCGAGGGGCTGATCCAGATCCGCATCGACCGGGAGGCCAGGACGCTCACCATCTCCGACAACGGCATCGGCATGGACGCCGAGGAGGTGAAGCGCTACATCAACCAGGTGGCCTTCTCGAGCGCCGAGGATTTCCTGGAGAAGTACAAGAGCGAGAGCGACGCCATCATCGGCCATTTCGGCCTGGGCTTCTACTCCAGCTTCATGGTGGCCAAGCAGGTGGAGCTGGTGACCCGCTCCGCCCGCGAGGGCAGCGATGCGGTGCGCTGGAGCTGCGACGGCTCCCCCAACTTCAGCCTGGAAGCCGCCGAGCGCAGTGAACCTGGCACCGATGTGATCCTCCATCTGATGGAGGAGGAAGAGGAATACATCGAGCCAGCCCGCATCCGCACCCTGATCACCACCTACTGCGATTTCCTGCCGGTGGCAGTGCAGCTGGAGGGCGAAACGGTGAACAAGCGCGAGTCGGCCTGGCGCAAGAGCCCGCGCGAGCTCAGCGACAACGACTACATCGAGCTCTACCGCTACCTCTACCCCTTCCAGGGCGACCCGCTGCTGTGGGTGCACCTCAACACCGACTATCCCTACAACCTGCAGGGCATCCTCTATTTCCCCAAATCCACAGGCCGGGCCGACTGGGAGAAGGGCGAGATCAAGCTCTACTGCAACAACGTGTTCGTGAGCGACTCGATCAAGGAGGTGGTGCCCCGCTACCTGCTGCCCCTGCGCGGCGTGATCGATTCGCCGGACATTCCTCTCAACGTGAGCCGCTCGGCCCTGCAGACCGACCGCCGGGTGCGCTCGATCGGCGGCTTCGTGGCGAAGAAGGTTGCCGATCGGCTCAAGCAGCTGCACCGCGACGAACCGCAGCGTTACGCCGAGATCTGGGAATCCCTGGCCCCGTTCATCAAGATCGGCGCCATGGAGGACGAGAAGTTCGCCGAGCAGGTGGCGGATCTGGTGCTGTTCGGGACCACGGCGGCGCCTATGGAAGGCGAGCCTGCCGAGGGTCAGAGCCTCGACCCCATCCCCGGGCCTGATGGAAAGGCCTTCACAACCCTGGCCGGCTATCGCTCGCGCCTGGAGGCCGGCAACGACAAGCGAATCCTCTACTGCAGCGATGAAGCGGCCCAGGCCGGGGCACTGGCCCTGTGGAAGAGCCAGGGGGCCGAGGTGCTGCTGGCCGACACCTTCATCGACACCCAGTTCATCCCCTGGCTGGAGTACCGCCACGAGGATCTCAAGTTCCAGCGTGTCGACAGCGAACTCGACGACTCTCTTCAGGAAAAGGAGAACGAGCTGGCCGATGCCGATGGCAAGGACGCCAGTGAGAAGGTGCGTGAGTTGTTCAAGAAGGCCCTGGCCAACGACAAGATCACCATTCAGGTGCAGGCCCTCAAGGGCGACAACGCCCCCGCCGCCCTGATCCTGCTGCCGGAGCAGATGCGCCGTCTCAATGACATGGGAGCCCTGATGGAGCAACGCCTGCCGGGCCTGCCCGACCACCACGTGCTGCTGGTGAACCGCAGGCACCCGCTGGTGGAGGGGCTGCTGAAGCTCTCGGCCGGATCGGTGATCACCGGCGCCGGCGGCGGCAACTCCCCCAGCCAGCAGCTGGCCGACGACCTCAGCCGCCACCTCTACGCGCTGGCCCGCCTGGCGGTGGGCGGCCTGGAACCGAACCAGCTGGCTGGCTTCCAGCAGCGCAGCGCCGATGTGATGGGCCGGCTGATGGAGCGGGGGCTCTGACACCCGCTCCAGGGCTGCAGCCATTGCTGTAGCCCTGGGCATCAATCGCAGGGTGACTGCCTAGTTCTCGCTATACAGTTGGTGCAGCGAAGCGGTAGCAGACAGAACAGCGATGGGCCTGCGCACGCTGGTGGTCGAAGACCAACTCATGTTTCAGGAGTTGCTGGTCGGGATGCTGCGCAGCCAGACCTCCCTTGGGGACGTGGCCACAGCCGGCACCGCCGCCGAAGGCATCGCCGCCTGCGCCAGCCTTCGGCCCGACCTGCTGATCTGGACATTGCGCTGCCGGATGCGGAGGGACTCACCGTGGCCAAGGCCCTGAAGGTGCTCAACCCCGAGGCCAGGGTGATCGTGCTCTCCAGCCATGCGAGCACCTTTCTGCGCCCACCCGAGCTGCGCGACACGATCTGCGCCGTGATTGACAAGGCCCGGGCCTTCGAGGAACTGCTCCAGGAGATTGCGGCGATCACTGGCATGGCCTACTCGGGCCAGGCGGATGATGGCCAGCTGCCGCGCGAAGCTCTGGCCCAGCTCACCCAGCGGGAGCGTCAGGTGCTCGAGCGCATGGGGAGGGGAGAGAGCAACAAGACGATGGCCGAGGAGCTGGCCCTTTCAGTGCGCACGGTGGAATCGCACCGCCGCAATATCGCGACCAAGCTCGGTTGCAGCGGTGCCCGCCTGATCCGTATCGCCACCCTGCTCCAGCAGCGGGTCGATTGGTGATCCGGTTCGGGGGAGGGGGCCGATTGATACACTCGACCCCGAGCAGGTTCCCATTGCTCGTCCGTCATTCATCAGGTTGTAGGTCATGTCCCGGGTCTGCCAGCTCACCGGCAAGCGCGCCAACAACGGCATGGCCGTCTCGCACTCGCACGTGCGCACCAAGAAGCTGCAGCAGGTGAACCTTCAGGAACGCCGTCTCTGGTGGGCTGAGGGCAATCGTTTCATCAAGCTGCGGGTCTCCACCCGTGCCCTCAAGACCATCCAGAAGAAAGGGCTTGGGGCCTACGCCCGCGAACTCGGCATCAACCTGGCCAAGATCTGACCAGCAGCCATGCAACGCCGCGCGATCCTCAATGGTCTGGCGGCCCTAGTCCCGGCTGCAGCCGGGATCTCCAGCCTGTTGGCCTTTGGCCGGCAGGCTGTTGCACTGGGCGGCACCCTGCCCGAGATCGGGGAGCCGGCACCTGCCTTTGCCCTTCCTGGCGTGATGCCCAGCAGCAGCGGCGAACCGGCTGAAACCACCCTCTCGCTATCGGATTGGGCAGGCCGATGGCTCGTGCTCTATTTCTACCCCCGCGATTTCACCGGTGGCTGCACCCTGGAGGCCCGGGGCTTCCAGCAGGATCTGGAGGCTTTCCACCGGGCTGGAGCCGACGTGGTGGGCATCAGCGCCGACGACCCGGACTCCCACGCCTCGTTCTGCACTGAGGAAGGACTGGTGTTCCCCCTGCTGAGCGATCCCGGAGGTGCCGTGAGCCGCGCCTATGGCTCCTGGATCGCTCCCTTCTCGCAGCGGCACACCTTCCTGATCGACCCGAAGGGGGTCCTTCAGGCCCGCTGGGTGGCCGTACGGCCGGTGGGGCACAGCCAGGAGGTGCTCAACGCGCTGCGGGACCTGCAGGCGACCACGGGCGCCAGCGCCTGAGCACCCGACCGGTGCCGTGCCGTCCTGCCCTTCAGCGCAGGTGCGCTTCGAGGAGCTGGCGATGCACTGAAACGCCCTCGCGCAGCTGCTGCAGGCGGGTGGGATCGGGTGCCACGTCCAGCCGAGCCTGCCAGTCGGCCAGGAGGGTATGGGGGTCGGGAGGGCTGGAGAGCTCCTGGAGTCCGCAACCGAGGGCCTGGGCCGCCGCCGTCACCTTGGGGTCGTAACTGAGGGCGACAACCGGAGCCCCACTCAAGGCTGCCAGGATCAGACCGTGCAGCCGCATGGCGAGCACGAGGCCAGCGCTGGCGGCGGCGGCGATCACCTCCTCGGGAGATTCGGGCCTGAGCTCGCGGCTGCGGGCCGCCAGGGATGCACTGAGCAGCCCCTGGTGGGTGAGCTGATCCAGCAGGCCCCGGTCCTGGTGGGCATGCAGGGGCAACCAGAGGAGTTCACGCTCTGGAGCCAGTTGTTCGAGGGCTTCGAGCCAGGGCCGCCAGCGGTCACCCTCCAGCAACGGAGTAGGCCGAAAGCAGAGCAGCAGCGGGCCGCCCCTCCCCCGCCAGGGTTCTCCCGCCAGCGACCAGACCGGATCACTGCCGAGCGCAGCGCCATTGGCCCGCCAGCCCAGCTGCTGGGCCAGGCTCTGCGACTCGGCATCGCGCCAGCTGCAGGCCGTGCACCGGGCCAGCAGGGCCCCCACCAGCAGCCGGCTGCGGCGGCGCCGCAGGGGTCCCAGTCCCTGGGCCCAGAGCAGAACAGGTTTGCCCTGCAGCCTGGCCGCCAGGATCAGGGCGGCGTAATACAAGAGGCTGCGGAAACTGGTGCTGTCCTGCAGCAGGCTGCCTCCGCCGAGCACCAGACTGCTCGCCCCGGCCAGTCCCTGAAGCACGGCTCGCAGACTGGTGCGATCCACGGTGCTTACCGCGAAACGCCCGGCGACCTCCTCCTGATCTCGGGCGGTGACCAGGGGCTCCGCTGGCCGGCTCAGGTGCTGCAGTTGCTGGAGCAGCACGGTGAGGAGGGCGTCGTCACCAAGGTTGTGTTCTCCGTAGTAGCCCACCAGCAGGGGATGCGTCGGGCACGGATCACCGGTGGGCACGGAGGTTGGGGCGGGGCAGGCGACCCATTGCTACCACCGGAAACCCCGCAGCCATCCTCAGAAGCGCAGAGCCGGTGTCCCGGGATCAGGCGGTGGGGCCAACCTCCGGGCTGGCTGCTCAGCCAGCCACGCCAGCAGGGCCGAGAGCAGCACCAGGCCCGTCAGGGCCCCGCGCAGGCCCGGTGCCGGCCAGGGCCGCCGGCGCAGGGGACGGACCCGGGAGCCACCACCACCTAAGGGACGGCCACAGCGCCGACAGACCATGCGCCCGGCCAGGGAGCGATCCGCGATCACCGACCAGCTGCCGCAGTGGGGACAGGCCATGGGACTCAACTGGAGGCGGAGGTGTAGAAGCGCAGGGCCAGCTGCCAGAAGGCACGGCTGATGGCCAGGGCCCCGCAGGCCACGGCCACACTGCCACCGATCCAGGGAGCTGTGGCCCTCTCCAGGAGCGCTTCGGCCGGAACGGTAGTGAGGAAAGCCACCGGCAGCACGAGGGTGAACAGGGTGCGCAGGGCTGGAGGAAAGGCCGCCACGGGATAGCGACCGGCGGTGAGCACTGCCCGCAGCACCTCCGTGGCGTTCCAGGTCTTCACGAACCAGATCGAGGTGGTGGCGAGCACGAACCAGAGGGCATAGAGGGTGAGGGCGGCCGCCATGAGCATGGCCGCCATGAGCAGCACCGCGGCCGGGTTGAGACTGCCGCGCTCCTGGAGCGCAGCCCCCACCATCAGGACCACCCCCAGAACCATCTCCGGAACCCCGGCCGCACTGACCGTGCGCAGGGAGAGCCAGAACTGGCTGTCGATCGGCTTGAGCAGCACGAAATCAAGAGTGCCCTCCTGCACATGGGTGACGATCCGGCTGAGGTTCGGTTGCAGCAGGCAGCTGGTGAAACCGGTGAGCACCGTGTAGGCGCCCAGCACCACCAGAGCGCCGGCCCAGCTCCAGCCGCCGAGCGGCACGCCCTGGCGGTCAAAGAGCCAGAGCACCAACAGGCTCCCCGCCAGATTGCCGACCATGGCCAGCAGTTCGATGAAGGCGTTGAACTGATATTCCAGCTGGCTGGCCAGGGAAGTGCCCCAGAACCGTCGCAGGCTGACCAGATGCCGGCGAAGATCGCGAAGCGGGGCGAGGAGCCAGACGACCATCGGTGCCATCTGCTCAGGCCCCCATGGCGCCGTAGCGACGCACGCCGGCACGCCAGAGCAGGGACAGCAGGGGGAGCAACACGGCAATCCAGAGGGCCATGGCCAGGAAGCCACCGACCACGGTGAACCCACCCTCCACCGGTAGCGGATCCCCGCTGAGGAGCTGGGCCGGAAAGGCGATCAGGTAGGGGAAGGGCGTCTTCAGGGCAAGGCGGGCCAGGCCTGGAGGGAAGGCCTGCAGGGGTGCCACCAGCCCGGAGAGAAACAGGGTGGGGATCATCAACAGGCGCTCGAGGGCCGTGGCCCGCTCGCTCCAGAAACAGAGGCAGGCGATCAGGCTCTGGAGCAGGAAGTTGATGGCAAAGGCCAGGCCCACCGCCAGCACCCCGAGCAGCAGCCTGGGCGGGCTTGGAAACGCCAGGGCGGCGGGTTGAAGCAGGAAGAAGGTCGCGATGATCAGCATCACGAAGGGCAGTCGGGTGGCCTGCTCGGCCTGGTGTGCCGCCACATAGCGCCAGAGGGGATGCAGCGGCTGCAGGAGATAGGGGGAGAGACGCCCCTGGATGGTGTCCTCCTCGAATTGCCACACCACCCACACCACCGTGAACTGGCGCACCACGAAGGCACTGAGGAAGTAGCGCCCGAGCATCGGCCCATCGAGACCCAGCCCAGGCAGGGGAGCCGACTGCCAGATCGCCAGCATGATGAACGGCACCACCCCGGAGAGGGCCCACAGGGCGATTTCAGCCCGGTATTCCGCCATGTAGGCGAACTGCACACTCCAGAGCACCGCATGGCGACGGGCCCGTCCCAGCACGTGCATCGTCCAGGTCATGCCGGGGGCTCCTCCAGAAATCCCTGCTGGAAGAGGCGGCCGATCAGCTCCTCGATCGGCGGCTCATTCACCTCCAGATCAAGCACAGGGAGATCAGCCAGGAGACGGTTGAGGCAGGCGGGCACCCTGTCGCGACCGATCAACAGCCAGGCTGCCGCGCCATCGAGCCGCTCCACCTCGCCATACGGAGCCAGCCGCTCGGCCGGGACCGGCTCCGCCAGTTCAAGACGCACCTGGCGCCAGGGAGCCAATCGTTCGCGCAGGGTATCCAGCCCACCGTCGTAGAAGAGGGCGCCCTGGTGGATGAGCAGAACACGTGGACAGAGGGCGGTGATGTCAGCCATGTAGTGGCTGGTGAGCAGCACCGTGGCACCGGTGCGCTGGTTGTAGTCGGCCAGGAAACGGCGCACCCGTGCCTGGGCATTGACATCGAGGCCGAGGGTGGGCTCATCGAGGAACAGCACGCGCGGGCGGTGGAGAAGGGCCGCCATCAGTTCGGCCTTCATCCGCTGCCCCAGCGAGAGCTTGCGCACGGGTCGGGTGAGTTCCTCTCCCAGCTCGAGCATGTCGGCCAGCTCGGCGATGCGGCGGCGCGCCTCGCTGTCGTCGATGCCGTAGACCGCCGCATTCACCCGCAGGGAATCCAGGGGAGGCAGATCCCAGATCAGTTGCTGTTTCTGCCCCATCACCAGGGTGATGGCCTCGAGGAAGCGGCGCTGGCGGCGCCAGGGCTGGCAGCCTGCCACCTCCAGCACGCCGCCCGTGGGATGGATCAGACCACTCAGCAGTTTGAGGGTCGTGGTCTTGCCTGCCCCGTTGCCCCCGAGAAAGCCCACCACCTCACCGGGCTCGATCTGGAAGCTCACCTGGCGGACGGCCTCGACGTCCTGCCACCGGCGCCGCAACAGATGACGGAGGGTGCCGGCCAGCCCAGGGTCCTTGGCCGCCACGCGGAACGATTTACGCAGGCCCTGCGCCGTGACGATCGCCATGGCCGCAGCCTATCGGCCACGGCCATGCTCCATAGAGTGCGCCCAGCTGTCGCAGCCCATGCACGCCCTCTCGTTGCCCACCTGGTGGATTCACATCACCTCGGTGCTGGAGTGGGTGGTGGCCATGGCGGCTGTGATGCGCCTGGGCCGCCGGCGCGGCGAGCCCGGCTGGCGCTGGCTCGCCCTCGCCATGCTCCCGGCCCTGGTGAGTGCCATGTGCGCCTGCACCTGGCATCTCTTCGACAACGCCACCAGCCTCAAGGGGCTGGTGGTGCTCCAGGCGGCGCTCACCACCGCGGGCAACGGCGCCCTGGCCCTGGCGGCCTGGCGGCTCCTCAAGAATCAACAGCGTGGGGAGGAAGCCGCCCGTGGCTGATGTCTCAACCGGGCTGTCTGGCCTGGGGCTGCTGGCCCGGCTGGCGACGATCGATCCGGCCCCCTTCTTCGTGCTCTCCCTGCTCCCCTACCTGGCCTTCCTCTGGTGGGCCGGGCGGGTGAAGGCCTTTCCGCGCCTGGCCCTGCGGGGGTTTCAGCTCACCTTGCTGTTTGTGGCCGTGACCATCGCCGCCTCGATCGTGGCGCTGCAGACCAGCGGCAAGCAGCTGGCCGATGTGGATGGGCTCCACGGTGGCGCGGAAGCCTTCCTCACCCTGGCCAATCTCCTCGTGGCCCTCGGTTTCAGCCAGGCCGCCCGTCAGCACTTGCCGCCCGAGAGCACCAGCGCCGATCCGATGAACAAGTCTTAAGGAGTGGGGAACGGGCCGGAGCCGCCCCGGAAGATGGGGCGTCGGCTTGTGCTTCATGATCGCGCCTCTTCTGGCCCTGCCTCTGGCTGTGGCCCCCGCCACGATTACCTGGTCGCCCAAGGTGGCCCTGGTGATGATCGTCTGCAATGTGATCGCCATAGCCATCGGCAAGGCCACGATCAAGCAACCCAATGTGGGTCTGCAGCTCCCCAGTGCAGCCATGTTCGGTGGCCTCAGCCACGGGGCGATGCTGGGCACCCTCAGCCTGGGCCACATCCTGGGCATCGGTGCGATCCTGGGACTGGCCTCCCGCGGGGTGGTCTGAACCCTCAGCCTTATGACGCCTCAGGGGGCCCAACGGATCGGTGTCCGTTGGGCCCCCTTTCCGTGCTTCCGGTTCAGCTCAGCCCCGTGGGCTGATGGCTGTGATCCCGCGGCAATGAGGGATGATGCAGGCCTGAATGCCGCTCAGACCCCCAGGGGCTGCTGGACCGTCTCAGCCGCCAGCTGGGGGCTGGCGAGCGGAAAACGTTCCAGGATGCGCTCACTCATCTGGGGAGGTGTGAGGCCCAGCACCTGCTTGCTCTGGTCGGGGCTGGCGTGGTCGACGAGCACATCGGGGATCCCCAGGCGCAACACGGGAACGAGCACATCGCGGTCATTGAGGGTTTCAACCACGGCCGCACCGAAACCACCAGCGAGGCACCCCTCTTCCATGGTCACCACCCGGCCGATGCGACGCGCCATCGGCACGATCAAGGCTTCATCCAGGGGGCGAAGGAAACGGGCATTGATCACTGCCGCCCGCACGCCCCGCTCCTGGAGCAGGCCAGCGGTGGCCAGGGCGGGGTAGACCATCGCTCCGTAGGCCACGATCAGCAGGTCGTCGCCATCGGTGAGCAGTTCTCCGCGACCCACCTGGAGTGGTTCCCAGCCCTCCTCCATCAACGGCACCCCCTCTCCCTCGCCACGGGGAATGCGCAGGGCACAGGGGCCGTCATGGTGGATCGCCGTCACCATCATGCGCTGGAGCTCGGCCTCATCCTTCGGTGCCATCACCGTGAAGTTGGGCACACAGCGCAGGTAGCTGATGTCGTATTGCCCCTGATGGGTCGGGCCGTCGGCACCGACGATGCCGGCACGGTCCATCACAAAGGTGACGGGCAGGTTCTGAATGCCCACATCGTGGATCAGCTGGTCGTAGGCCCGCTGCAGGAACGTGCTGTAGATGGCGCAAACCGGCCGAAGGCCCTCACAGGCCATGCCGGCGGCCATGGTCACGGCATGCTGCTCGGCGATGCCCACATCGAAGTATTGCTGGGGCCTGGCCTTCTCCAGCAGGTCGAGACCCGTGCCAGTGGCCATGGCGGCGGTGATGCCCACCACCCGTGGATCCTGCTCACAGAGCTTCACCAGCGTCTGGCCGAAGACCTTGCTGTAGCTGGGGGGTTTGGGCTTGCTGGAGGGATAGGCCTTGCCGGTGGCGAGGTCGAAGGCACTCTGGGCGTGGTAACCCACCTGGTCGGCCTCGGCATAGGGATAGCCCTTGCCCTTGGTGGTCGCCACGTGCACCAGCACCGGCCCCTCATGGGCATGGGCCTGCTGGAAGACCCGCACCATGCCGGCGATGTCGTGACCATCCACCGGGCCCATGTAGGTGAAGCCCAGCTCTTCGAACACTGCCCCCAGCTTGGGTACGGCCAGGCGCTTCATGCTCTCCTTGAGGTTCTTCAGCTCGGTGGGCAGCTCCCCATGCATGAAGGGCAGGTGCTTGATCGCCTCCTCGGCGTTGTCCTGCAGGAACTGCAGCGGCTTGCTGTGCCGCATGCGGTTGAGATGGGTGCTGAGCGCGCCCACGGGCGGGCTGATCGACATGTCGTTGTCGTTGAGCACCACCAGCAGGCGGGTCTTCGGCAGGTGCCCGGCGTGGTTGATCGCCTCCAGGGCCATGCCACCGGTGAGGGCACCGTCGCCGATCACGGCGACGCACTTGAAGTCTTCACCCCGTTGATCGCGGGCCAGGGCCATGCCCAGGGCCGCTGAGATCGACGTGCTGGCGTGGCCGGCACCGAAGTGGTCGAAGGGGCTCTCACAACGCTTCAGGTAGCCGGCCACCCCGCCCTGCTGGCGCAGGGTGTCGAAATCGTTGTAGCGGCCCGTGATCAGCTTGTGGGGGTAGGCCTGGTGACCCACGTCCCACACAACCTTGTCGTGGTCGAGATCGAGAGTCTGATAGAGGGCCAGGGTGAGCTCCACCACCCCCAGCCCCGGTCCGAGATGGCCACCGCTGGTGCTCACCACCTCTAGGTGCCGTTCCCGGATCTGGCGGGCAATGCCTTCGAGCTCGGCAATGCTGAGGCCGTGCAGCTGATTCGGGTGACTCAGCTCGCGGAGATGCATCACGACCCTTGAAGTGGCGTGCAATCTAGGCCTTGCGATCCTCCCGCTGGTGCCGATTGCGACACTGGGAGCATGAGCGACTACCTGCAACGGATCCTGCGGGCGCGGGTCTACGACGTGGCGATCGAATCGCCCCTCGATCCGGCGCCCAACCTCTCGGCCCGGCTGGGCAACACCGTGCTGCTCAAGCGGGAGGACCTGCAGCCGGTGTTCAGCTTCAAGCTGCGGGGGGCCTACAACAAGATGGCTGGCCTCTCGACAGCTGAGCTGGAGAGGGGGGTGATCGCGGCCAGTGCGGGAAACCACGCCCAGGGTGTGGCGCTGGCAGGCCAGAAGCTGGGCTGTCGGGCCGTGATCGTGATGCCGGTCACCACACCGGAGATGAAGGTGAAAGCGGTGGCAGCGCGGGGAGCCGAGGTGGTGCTGCATGGCGACACCTACGACGCGGCCTGCGCCGAGGCGACCCGGTTGGCCAGTGAGCGCGGACTCACCTTCATCCACCCGTTCGACGACCCGGAGGTGATCGCGGGCCAGGGCACGATCGGCATGGAGATCCTCCGCCAGTGCTCCAGTACCCCGGAGGTGATCTACCTGGCCGTGGGGGGTGGCGGCCTGATCACCGGCGTGGCGGCATTCGTGAAGAGCGTCTGGCCCCAGGTGGAGATCGTGGGGGTCGAACCGGTGGACGCGGACGCCATGGCCCGCTCCCTGGCGGCTGGAGAGCGAGTGCGTCTCGAGCAGGTGGGCCTGTTCGCCGATGGGGTGGCGGTGCGGCAGGTGGGGGAGCACACCTTCGCCCTGGCCCAGCGCTATGTGGACCGCATGGTGACGGTGGACACCGACGCCATCTGTGCCGCGATCAAGGACGTGTTCGAGGACACCCGCTCGATCCTGGAGCCTGCCGGCGCCCTGGCGGTGGCGGGGATGAAGGCGGATGTGGCCGCCCGGGGACTGCAGGGGCAGACCCTGGTGGCGGTGGCCTGCGGCGCCAACATGAACTTCGACCGGCTGCGCTTCGTGGCCGAGCGCACCGAGATCGGCGAGGACCGCGAGGCGATGCTGGCGGTGGAGATCCCGGAGCGGCCAGGCAGCCTACGGGAGTTCTGCACCCTGCTGGGTACCCGCAACCTCACCGAATTCAGCTATCGACTGGCCGACCCGCGCCGGGCCCACATCTTTGTGGGGGTGCAGACCAGTGGCAGCCGCGATGAGCAGGACCTGATCCACGACGTGCAGGCCGCCGGCTTCGCCTGCCTCGATCTCTCCAACGACGAGCTCTCGAAGCTGCACCTGCGCCACATGGTGGGTGGCCGCCTGCCCACCACTGCCCTGGCACCCGACGTGCGGGAACTGCTCTATCGCTTTGAGTTTCCGGAGCGGCCGGGGGCGCTGATGCGCTTCCTCACCAGCCTGCACCCTAACTGGAACATCAGCATTTTTCATTACCGCAACCACGGGGCTGACGTGGGCCGGATCGTGGTGGGCGTACAGGTTCCAGAGGCGGAGCAGCAGGGCTGGCAGGCCTTTCTCGACGGCCTGGGCTATCGCTGGGTGGATGAATCGGCCAATCCGGCCTATCAGCTGTTTCTTGGGGCCGTACCCGCCAACGAAGGCCTGCGTTAGCTTGCGGCCGAAGGCTCAGGGGAGGGATCGATGCCAGACGGCGAGGTCCAGTCCAGCGCGACCGTGGCCGCTGATCGAGCCCCCTGGGAGGCTGCCCAGGTCTCCCTGGCTGCCCGCCTGGAAGCCATCCTCTATCTCAAGGGCAAGCCCCTCAGCCTCGGCGATCTGGCCAGCCTGGCGGGAGAAGAGCGCGACGCGGTGGAGCTGGCCCTGATCACCCTCATGGCCGATTACGCCCACCGGGACACGGCCCTCGAGATCCGCCAGGAGGGCAACCACTACAGCCTCCAGCTCCGCGACAGCCTGGCCGGCCTCGTGCAGAGCCTGCTGCCCGTGGATCTCTCCACCGCCGCCCTGCGCACCCTGGCGACCATCGCCCTGCGCAAGCGCATCCTGCAGTCGGATCTGGTGGATCTGCGCGGCTCGGGCGCCTACGACCACATCAAGGAGTTGCTGGCCCAGAACTTCATTGAGCGCCGCCGCCAGAGCGACGGCCGCTCCTTCTGGATCAGTCCGAGCGAGAAGTTCCACCGCACCTTCGCCGTGCGGCCCGATCTGGAGCCAGGGGAGGCTGCCTAAAGTGGCCTCACAATCCGGCACCCCATGGAAGTTCTCGCCACCCTGCTGAGCGTGCTGGCGCGCACGCTGGAGATCTATTCGCTGATCCTGCTGGTGCGGGTGCTGCTCAGCTGGTTCCCGAATCTGGACTGGGGGAATCCTCTGCTGGCGACGATGAGCTCGATCACTGACCCTTACCTCAATGCCTTCCGCGGCCTGATTCCGCCGATCGGGGGCCTGGATCTCTCGGCCATCCTGGCCTTCCTGGCCCTCAACCTCGGCCAGCAGGTGCTGGGGAGCGCCAGCATGAGCGTGATGGCCGGGCTCTACTGATCGGCTAGCTCAATCCGTCGGCCAGGCTCTGCTCCAGGGGGAGCAGTTCATCCTCCTCACCGGCGCGGGTGCGAACCGGCGCGTTGAACCCCCGCGCCTTCACGTTGGTGAAACGCAGCGGTCCGGGGGTGCCGGCGGGAACCGACAGCCGAAGGGCAAAGGCGGAGCGGCCCGGGGGCACATCGCCGATGCCCCCCACCCGGGTGCGGTTCTGCAGCACCGGCTCGCCACTGGCATCGAGGATTCGGGCGAAGACATCCGCATCCACCACCGGGCGGCGACCCGGATTCTCGACCACCCCCCGCAAGGCATAACAGCTGGCTCCACTGGGGCGGCGCAGCTCAGGCTGGGCAGCCACATCCTCGGCGGGGCAGGGCTCCAGGGACACCTCCGACACCCCCAGCTCCGCTGCCCAGGCCTGGGTAGGCAGGGCCAGGAGCACCACCAGCAGCAGGGGGACCAACCACCAGCTGGCAGGCCGCATTGGGAGCCCGGACCACCGCCCCCATCCCCCAGCCTTGACGGTCATCGGTGGTCTCCGCTGCCAGCGATCACGTTACGGGCGGCGCGGCTGGCGAGCTTGTCGAGATTGGCCTGAGCCACGGCCTCCAGCTCCAGCCCCAGCTCACTCGCCAACTGGGCCACGTACCAGAGCACATCCCCCAGCTCGAGCTGCAGGGCATCGATCACCTCCGGGCTGAACGCCCCGCCACGATCCCGGATCACCTTCTTCACCTTGTCGGCCACCTCGCCGGCTTCACCGCACAGGCCCAGGGTGGGATAGATGGGATTGCTGCCGACGCCGGGATAGCGGGCCGTCTCCCGTGCCCGGCTCTGATAGGTGCTCAGGTCCATGCCGGTCAACCCCTGGGAGAGGGCCGATGGTAGTTTCGGCCTCACCCATGGCGTGCCGATGCTCCAGCCCGATCTCATGCGTCGCACCAAGATCGTGGCCACGATCGGGCCCGCCACCGAATCGCCGGAGCGCCTGCGGGAACTGGTCGCCGCCGGCGCCACCACCTTCCGGCTCAACTTCTCCCATGGCGACCACAGCGAGCACGCTGCCCGCATCGCCACCATCCGCCAGGTTTCCAATGAGCTGGGGGTGCACCTGGGCATCCTCCAGGATCTCCAGGGCCCGAAGATCCGTCTCGGCCGTTTTGTGGATGGCCCCATCACCCTGGCGAAGGGGGATGCCTTCACCCTCACCTCCCGCGACGTGCCCTGTGACCGCACGATCGCCACGGTCACCTACGACAAGCTGGCCGATGAGGTGACGGCCCGAAGCCGGATCCTTCTCGACGACGGCCGGGTGGAGATGGTCGTCGAGACCGTGGATCAGCCCAGCCAGACCCTCCACTGCCGCGTGACCGTGGGCGGGGTGCTCTCCAACAACAAAGGGGTGAATTTCCCGGATGTGCAGCTCTCCATCCGGGCCCTCACCGACAAGGACAAGATCGATCTGGCGTTCGGCCTTCAGCAGGACGTCGACTGGGTGGCGCTCAGCTTTGTGCGAAATCCCTCCGATCTGATCGAGATCAAGGAGTTGATCGCCAGCCAGGGAGCCAACACGCCGGTGGTGGCCAAGATCGAGAAGTTCGAGGCGATCGATCAGATCGACGACATCCTGCTGCTCTGCGACGGCGTGATGGTGGCCCGGGGCGATCTGGGCGTGGAGATGCCGGCGGAGGAAGTGCCGCTGCTCCAGAAGGAGCTGATCCGCAAGGCCAACAGCCTGGGCATTCCGGTGATCACGGCCACCCAGATGCTTGATTCGATGGTGAGCTGCCCCCGGCCCACCCGGGCCGAGGTGAGTGACGTGGCCAATGCGATCCTCGACGGCACCGACGCGGTGATGCTGTCCAACGAGAGTGCGGTGGGCGACTTCCCCGTCGAAGCCGTTGACACGATGGCCACCATCGCCCGGCGCATCGAGCGCGATTACCCCCAGCGGGTGATCGACAGCCGAATGGCCACCACGATTCCCAATGCCATCTGCCAGGCGGTGAGCTCCATCGCGCGCAACCTCAATGCCGCGGCGATTCTTCCCCTCACCAAGAGCGGCGCCACAGCCCGCAACGTGAGCAAGTTCCGGCCCAGCACGCCGATCCTGGCGATCACCAGTGAGAAGCGGGTGGCACGCCAGCTGCAGCTCTGCTGGGGAGTCAATCCGCTTCTGGTGAAGGAGCAGACCTCCAGCACGAGCACGTTCAGCCTGGCGATGGCCATGGCCCGCGAACTGGGATTCCTCACCGACGGCGACCTGGTGGTGCAGACGGCCGGCACCCTGGCCGGGGTGAGCGGCTCCACGGATTTCATCAAGGTGGGCATCGTGTCAGCCGTGCTCTCCAAGGGGCTGGGCATCGGCAGCGGCTCGGTGAGCGGCCGGGTGCGCGTGGTCGACAGCCCGGAGGCTGCCGCCGCCATCCAGACCGGCGAGATCCTGGTGGTGCGGGAGACCAGCGCCGACTATGTGGACGCCTTCCGGCGCGCCAAGGGGGTGATCGCCGAGGTCGGCGGCGCCGAGAGCCATGCGGCCGTGATCGCCCAGCGCACCGGCATCCCGGCGATCGTGGGGGTCACCAATGCCATGACCAGCCTGCGCCAGGGGGAGATCGTGACCCTCGACCTGCATCGTGGTGAGGTGCACCTCGGTGCGCGCAGCCACAACGCGGACGCCACGGGCGCCATCGTTTAAAGCAAGCGTTCGCCGCCCTCGATGGCCTCCAAACTGCCCCTGCGGGAAACCGTGGGGATGGCCCTCTCCACCCTGCGGGCCAACCGGCTGCGCAGCCTGCTCACGATGCTCGGCATCGTGATCGGCAATGCCTCGGTGATCACCCTGGTGGGGGTGGGGCGCGGCGCCCAGAACCTGGCTGAGGGCCAGCTCAGCAATCTCGGCGCCAATGTGCTGTTCGTGGTGCCGGGCAACAACGACACCCGGCGCCAGGGGATCGACTTCCCGAAGACCCTGGTGCTGGAAGATGCGCTGGCCATCGCCGAACAGGTGCCCAGCGTGCGCCGGGTGGCCCCCCAGATCACCCTGAGCGAGGTGGTGCAGGCAGGCGGCCAGAGCAGCAGTGCCTCGGTGAACGGTGTCACCCCGGAATTTCTGGCCGTGCGCCAGTTCGAAGTCGCCCAGGGGCGATTCTTCAGCGCCAGTGACGAGGAGGCGGCCCGCAGTGTCGCCGTGGTCGGTCCGGATCTGGCCAGCAAGATGTTTCCCGGCCAACGGGCCGTGGGCCGCACGCTGCGCATCCGCAACCAGGCCTTCGAGGTGATCGGCGTGCTGGAGCCCAAGGGAGCCGTGTTCGGCCAGAACCAGGACGAGAACGCCTACGTGCCCCTGAGCGCGATGGTCAGCAAACTCTCCGGTCGCGATCCCACCTATGGAGTCAGCCTGAACTTCATCAGCGTTGAGGCCCGCGATGAGAAAAGCACCAATGCCGCCTCCTTCCAGATCAACAACCTGCTGCGCCAGCGCCACCGCATCCTGCGGGAGGACGACTTCGCCGTGCGCTCCCAGAAGGATGCCCTGACGATCGTGAGCACGATCACCGGCGGCCTCACCCTGATGCTGGCCGCCATCGGCGGCGTGTCGCTGCTGGTGGGCGGCATCGGCATCATGAACATCATGCTGGTGTCGGTGAGTGAGCGCACCGCCGAGATCGGTCTGCGCAAGGCCCTCGGTGCCCGCAGCAGCGATGTGCTGCTCCAGTTCCTGGTGGAGTCGCTGGTGCTCGCCAGCCTTGGTGGGGCGATCGGCACTGTGCTCGGTATCGGCACCGTGGCTCTGGTGGGCGTGCTCACCCCCCTGCCGGCCAGCATCGGCACGGCCACCGTGCTGGTGACCGTGGGCCTCTCGGGGTCGATCGGTCTCTTCTTCGGCGTGGTGCCGGCCCGTCGGGCAGCCCGCCTGGATCCGATCGTGGCCCTGCGCAGCCTCTGACCTGCGCAGCCTCTGAACCGGCCGCCCCAGCAGCAATGAGAAGAAAGCCTTAAGGCTGGTGGTCAGATGGTCAAAGGGTCGCCAAAGGCACCAATGGCCAGCGGGGATCAATGGCTTATTGGATGCACTGAAAAGGAAGGGGCCTTGAACCTGCTCTACTGTGGCTACCGCAACGGCAGCGATCGCATGGTGATCGTCCGCTGCGTGACCGATGCCCCCTTCTTTCTGGAGCGGGTGGTGTTCCCTTTCGAGCTGCTCAGCTTCAGCTGCCCGGTCGATGCCCAGGTGGAGATCTGGACCCACGGCCTGGGTGGTGCCGAATTGCTGGAGACCATTCCAGCGCGTGAGCTCAGCCTGCTCGACACCGATCCCGCACCATTGCCAGGCCCCCAACTGGAAGCGCTTGGGGGCGGCGCCCAGGACGATCTCCTGGAATCCTGGATCGCCGCCGGCTGAGGACCCCAGGACGGCTGCGGACCTCCCGCCGGTCCCGGGCGCCGTTACAGTTGTTAAGAATTTCTCTCAGCCATGAATCAGCGCTGGCGCGTCCTTGCTCTCTGGCTCCTGCCGGTTGCCGTTGTCGCTTTTCTCGGCTGGCAGGTTCTGCGCAGCGGCAACCTCGGGCCCAATGGTCCCACCACCGCTCCCCGCAATGCCGCTGTGGCGCGCATGAGCTACGGCCGCTTCCTCGACTATGTGGATGCGGGTCGGGTCACCGCCGTCGACGTCTATGACGGGGGGCGCAGTGCGGTGATTGAGGCCGTTGATCCCGACCTCGACAACCGCGTGCAGCGGCTGCGGGTGGACCTGCCCGGGCTGGCGCCGGAACTGGTGAACAACCTCAAGGAGCAGGGCATCAGCTTTGACATCCACCCCCCGCGCCAGACCCCGCCCGTGCTGGGCATCCTGGGCAATCTCCTCTTCCCCCTGCTCCTGATCGGCTCACTGATCTTCCTGGCCCGCCGCGGCAACGGCATGCCCGGCGGCCCCGGCCAAGCAATGCAGTTCGGCAAGACCAAGGCCCGCTTCCTCATGGAGGCTGAGACGGGCGTGAAATTCGAGGATGTAGCCGGCGTCGAAGAGGCCAAGCAGGATCTCCAGGAAGTGGTCACCTTCCTGAAGACCCCCGAGCGCTTCACCTCCGTGGGAGCCAAGATTCCCAAGGGTGTGCTCCTTGTGGGCCCCCCCGGCACCGGCAAGACCCTCCTGGCCAAGGCCATTGCCGGAGAGGCCGGCGTGCCCTTCTTCTCCCTCTCCGGTTCGGAGTTCGTGGAGATGTTCGTGGGTGTGGGCGCCAGCCGCGTGCGCGACCTCTTCAAGCGGGCCAAGGAGAACAGCCCCTGCCTGATCTTCATCGACGAAATCGATGCCGTCGGCCGCCAGCGCGGCGCCGGTGTGGGCGGCGGCAATGACGAGCGCGAACAGACCCTCAACCAGCTCCTCACGGAGATGGATGGTTTTGAGGGCAATAGCGGCATTATCATCATCGCCGCCACCAACCGGGCCGACGTGCTCGATTCAGCCCTGCTGCGCCCCGGTCGCTTCGACCGCCAGGTGCAGGTCGATGTTCCTGACATCAAGGGGCGCCTCTCGATCCTCAAGGTGCACAGCCGCAACAAGAAGCTGGCTGAGGATGTGAGCCTCGAGGCCATCGCCCGCCGCACCCCGGGCTTCTCCGGCGCCGATCTGGCCAATCTGCTCAACGAAGCGGCGATTCTCACGGCTCGCCGCCGCAAGGAGGCCACCACCCTCGCCGAGATTGACGACGCCGTGGATCGGGTGATCGCCGGCATGGAGGGCAAACCCCTCACCGATGGTCGCAGCAAGCGTCTGATCGCCTATCACGAGGTCGGCCACGCCCTTGTGGGCACCCTGGTGCAGGCGCACGATCCGGTCCAGAAGGTCACCCTGATCCCCAGGGGTCAGGCCCAGGGCCTCACCTGGTTCTCCCCGGATGAGGAGCAGATGCTGGTGAGCCGTGCCCAGCTGCGGGCCCGGATCATGGGAGCCCTGGGTGGCCGTGCTGCCGAAGACGTTGTGTTCGGCCGAGAGGAAGTCACCACCGGGGCCGGCGGCGACATCCAGCAGGTGGCCTCGATCGCCCGCCAGATGGTGACCCGTTTCGGCATGAGCGACATTGGCCAGTTCTCCCTGGAGGCCGGCAACCAGGAGGTGTTCCTCGGCCGCGATCTGATTACCCGCAGTGATGCGTCTGATCGAATGGCAAGCCGGATTGATGAAGCTGTTCGGCACATTGTGCAGAGCTGCTACGTCGACACCGTCAAACTTGTGGCTGAACATCGCGAGGCCATGGATCGTGTCGTTGAGGTTCTGATTGAGAAGGAAACTCTCGACGGCGATGAGTTTCGAGCGATCGTGTCTGAGTACACCCCCATTCCCGAAAAGGAGCGATTCTCGCCCCTCATCGCCGAACAGGTCCTGCTGCCCTGAGGCGTTCCCAACGCACACCCTTCTCAAGAAATAGACCAGCGAGCCCCAGGTTTCCTCCAAGGAATCCTGGGGCTTTTTGTTGACCTCCTGCCAGGGCCGGGGGGGCTGACTTCAGCGGTGCTCAATCAACTGCGAAGCCGGATAGCACACCTTCGCCAGGCTGGCGTACTTGTCGTCACCACTGCGGTAGCCACAGGCGCACACCACCCGGGCGCCATAGTCGCCCTGCTCGAGACCAAGAATGCGGTCGTAGTCGGGCGGCGAGAAGCCCTCAATCGCACAGGTGTCGATGCCCAGCAAGGCCGCGCAGGTCATCAGATTACCGAAGGCGATATAGAGCTGATTGGAGGCCCAACGCTCGATCTCCAGACGCCGTGGCCTATCGATCAGGTCCACTTGAATCATCTGGCGGTAGCCCTCCAGATCGGTGAGCTGCTGCTCACGGGTCTCAGCGATCGCCGCCACGAATCGATCGGCATCAGCTGCCGTGATCGTGCGCTTGGCCAGCAGCACGACGAGATGGGAGCAGTCGGTGACCTGGGGCTGATTCCAGGAGTGGGGGCGCAGGGCCCGACGCAGGTCGGGATCCTGAACCACCAGGAACCTCCAGGGCTGGAGCCCATAGGAGGACGGGGTCAGCACCAGGGCCTGCTCCAGGGCCTCCCACAGAGGGGCAGGGATCGAGCGGTCGCCATCGAAGAGTTTCGTGGCATAGCGACAGCGCAACGCCTCCAGGAGAGCGTCATCGCCGGGTCGTCAGGTGCGTGAACAGCAATGGCCCCGGCTACACGGGACGCACGGGGCGCTTCTCGATCACCTTGTCGATCAGGCCGTACTGCACAGCCTCCGCCGGGGACATGAAGAAATCGCGATCGGTGTCCTCTTCAATGCGGCTGAGGGGTTGACCGGTGCGATCGGCCAGCTCTTGGTTGAGCTTTTTCTTCAGGTACAGGATCTCGTCGGCCTGGATGCGGATGTCACTGGCCTGACCGCGGGCACCACCGAGGGGCTGGTGGATCATGATCCGCGAGTGGGTGAGACTGCTGCGCTTCCCCTGGGTACCTGCGCAGAGCAGGAACGCGCCCATGGAAGCCGCCAGGCCCACGCACACGGTCTGCACATCGGGTTTGATGTGCTGCATGGTGTCGAAGATGCCCAGGCCGTCGTACACCGAACCCCCAGGGGAGTTGATGTAGAGGTAGATGTCCTTGTCGGGATCTTCCGCTTCGAGGAACAGGAGCTGCGCCACGATGCGGTTGGCCGATTCGGCCGTCACGGGCTCTCCCAGGAAGACGATGCGCTCCCGCAACAGACGGGAGTAGATATCGAAAGCCCGCTCTCCCCGTCCCGACTCCTCAATCACTATCGGGATGGTCGTCACTGGGGTGCTGGGGTTGCTGGGATCGATCCTACTGAGGTCCGGTCGCTAAGGTCGCTGGATTCCGGATCGAGCAGCGTGAGCGCCGCCCTCACCGTCTCAGACAGCAAGCGCGCCTTTCACCGCGCCTTCCCCCACGTGATTGCGCCGCTCTACCGGCGCATGGTGGACGAGCTGCTGGTCGAACTCCACCTGCTCAGCCGCCAGCGGGGATTCCAGAGCGATCCGCTGTTCGCCTGTGGACTGATTCAGGTCTTCGACAGCTTCGCCCGCGGCTACCGACCCGACCACCAGCGCGAGCCCCTGCTGGCTGCTCTGTGCTGCGCGACGGGCTTTGACGCCACCCACCTGCGCCAGCAGCGGGATACCGCCATTGCGGCCATCGGCCGGCACAGCGTCGACGAGGTGAAGCAGTGGATCGAGGGCCAGGGGGAGGGAGCGCCGGAACCGGTGGCCACCGCTCTGGCGAACATCCGCCGGCCCGACTTCCACTACTCCCGCCTGGTGGCCGTCGGGCTGCTGTGCCTGCTGGAGCAGGCCCGGGGTGCCGATGGCATGGACCCCGCCAGCCTGCGCTCCTATGCCCACGAGCTGGGCGAGGCCATGGGCCTGCTGCGCGACCGGCTTGACAAGGATCTGAGCCTCTACAGCTCAAACCTGGAAAAGCTGGCCCAGGCAGTGGAACTGATGGAAGAGACCATCGCCGCTGAACGGCGCAAGCGGGAACGCCAGCAGGGAGCGGTCAGCGAGCCGGCAACTCCAGCCGACCCTGCAGCCGACTAGGGGCGGAGTCGCGCCGCTCGAACGGCCCGGCAACGGCGGCAAACTGATCAGCCTGGAGCAGGGGCCTGGGGAGCATCTCGGGCAACAGACCCAGGCGCGTCAGGGCAGAGGGGCGGGCCTGAAGTTGCAACGGCTGCAGCCCCCTCCAGGCCAGGGGCTGCGTCCAGGGGCCGCTGAGCGGCCTGGGATCCGGGCCGAGATAGAGCTGCAGCAGGGTGTGGTTCGGGGAGGGCGTCAGCCAGCGCCAGCCCCCCACCTGGCGTCCTTCACCGTCCTGCCAGCTGCCGGGCTGAGCGGGGTTTGGAACAAGGCCGCCGGCCACCAGCCGATCGGCGATCCCCTCCAGCATCCGATCCCAACGCTGGCGTGGACCAGGCACGGCGAGCACGAGTTCCAGCCCAGCATGGAACGGGCCGCTGGCCTGGGGCCGCAGCCGCAGCAGAAAGGCGCTTCCCTGCAGCAAGCGCAGGTCATCGTCGCTGAGTCCATAGGCCGTCACCAGGGGTTCCCGAATCAGCTGGCGGGCGAGCAAGCCCCGCAGGAGCGGCTCCAGAGCACGGCCACTGGCCTGCAGCAGGAGGCTGGAATCCAGGGGCGCCGGCGGTGCACCCCACTCCACGGGTGCGGGGCCCATCGGAGCCACCAGGCCGGCAATGGCGGCGGCCTCACCGGCGAAGCTGACACCGCCCCGATCGAGGGTGAGGGCGATACAGCCCTCCTGCATGGTGAGAAACAGGGGGGCGAGGGGGCCTGCCATGGCCGCGAGGCCGTCGGCACTCCAGAAGGCCGACTGGCGGGCCTGGAGCTGGGCGAGGCAGCGCTGCTGCAGGCCCCGCTGGGGGCGGGGAGCTGTCTTCAGCTGGTCGCGCAGCAGGCGCTCGGCCAGGGGATTGGCAGCGACAACCAGCAGACCATCCACCTCCAGGCTGTGGGGAGGACGCGGCAGGACACCGGTGCGCAGGGGCCGGGGCAGGGGCAGCACCAGGTAGGCGCCGCCGGCGCCATCCCGGCCCCAGAGCTGCCACCAGAGCTGGCGTTGCTGCTGCCACAGGGCCCTGGCGGAAGCCGCCGGCAGGCGCTGCTGCCAGAGCTGGGGAGGCTGGCGCTGCGGCGATGCGGGAAAACTCTGCAGCAGCGCGGCGTGGGGGAGCAGCCGGCCCAGGCCCTCGGCGCGGGGACGCGGCAGGCGGCTGAGGGCCCAGAGGGGAAGGACCAGCAGGGCGGCGGTGGCCAGCAGGGTGCAGCGCAGGGGGAAGCGCATCAGGGATGGCCGTAGAGCGTGGTGCGGCGGCGAACCGGCCGGCCCAGGGAACGGGCTGCCGCCTCCAGCGCTTCAGGGGTCTGGGCGGTGCCGCCGCGGGCACCGGCCATGGTGGTGATGTGCTCCTCCATGAGCGTGCCTCCCAGGTCGTTGCAGCCCCAGCGCAGAGCCTCCGTGGCGCCATCGAGACCGAGCTTCACCCAGCTGGGCTGGTGGTTGGGGATCCAGTGGCCGAGGATCAGACGGGCCAGGGCCGTGAGCTCGAGCATGGCTGAGCGATCGGGTTGATCCCGGCTTACGCGCTGGCGCAACACGGTCGGAGCCGCCTGGCCGACGAAGGGGAGGAGCACGAATTCACTGAACCCTGGCAACCCCTTCGCCGCAGCGGCCGCCTGCACCTCCACCAGGGTGAGCAGGTGGGCGGCGAGATCGGCGGGCTGCTCCAGGTGACCGGCCATCAGGGTGCTGGTGCTGGGCAGGCCGGCGGCGTGAACCTGCAGCACAACCGCCACCCAGCTGCGGGCACTGAGCTTTTCGGGACAGAGCCGCTGGCGCACCCGCTCGCTGAGCACCTCCGCTGCCGTCCCAGGCACCGAGCCGAGGCCGCTGGCCTGGAGCCGCCGGAGCACCTGGGCGAGAGGCAGCTGGTCCTGATCGGCGAAGAACAGCAGCTCCTGGGGAGAAAAGGCATGCAGATGCAGGCCAGGGGCCAGGCGGAGGAAGCCTTGCAGCAGCTGCTCGGCATAGGCGGTCTGACTTCCTTCCAGGGTGGCGGCGGGATTGAGCCCCCCCTGGAGACACAACTCACAGGCCCCGGCGTGGACGGCCGCCAGCGCCCTGTGCTCAAGGTCCTCGGCCTGAAGCCAGTAGGCACCGTCTTCATCTGGATCCCGACGGAAAGCGCAGAAGGAGCAGTGCTGAACGCAGTGGTTGGATACGTTGATGTTGCGATTCACCACGTAGGTGACCGTTTCGCCGCAAAGCCGCTGGCGCAGGCTGTCGGCGGCCTCCCGCAGGTGCATCAGCGCTTCCCCCTGCCAGGGAGCCGTGAGCAATGCCAGGGTGAGACCCGGGTCAGGGCGGTGGGGCGGCACCACTGCTGTGAACGCTTCCAGCAGTTGGGCAGTGGACCAGCCGCTGTAGGGGGTTGCCGCCTCGACGGCCGGGGGGGCGACCAGGCGCTCACCGGCTTCCTGCCAGGCCCAGGTGGCCAGGGGGGCTGGAGCCGCGCAGACGCTCACGGGCGACGCCTGGACTGCCCACCGGACTTCTCAGCCCGGGCACGCCGGCGACGATCACGCCATTCGGCCGCGGAGAGGTAGATCACTCCTCCACTCACAAACACGAGCAGAACGCCCGCCACCGCCGACAGGAGTTGGGAGCCCGTGAGCGCCAGGTCTGGCGTTGCCAGGTCAGCCACGCCGAACACCGGCAACCCTCCCTCAGAAATTGATGCTGCCGTCGCCGTGACGGCCCCACACCACCATCGCGATCGAGAAGCTGAACAGTGCGGCGAGCGAGGCCCAACCCAGGGTGATCAGCATGGTGGATGTGAAAAGCTGCGGCGGCACTGTACCTAGGCTCGAACACAAGCGCATGGCTGTCGCGATGTCCTCCCCCCGGCCGATCACCCCAAGGGCCACCCGGATGACGCCCCTGTTGGCGATGCGACTGGCTGCCCCGGGTGTGGCGGCGCCGACTGCCGTGCAGGAGCGCGAACAGCTGCGCCAGTCCTACCCCGACTTCAAGGTGGTGGTGCTCGACGACGATGTGAACACCTTCCAGCACGTGGTGGAGTGCCTGGTGCGTTACATCCCCGGGGTGAATCCGGATCAGGCCTGGGCCCTGGCTCACCGGATCGATGGGGAGGGATCGGCGGTGGTGTGGTGCGGGCCCCAGGAACAGGCGGAGCTGTACCACCAGCAACTTGCTGCCGAGGGCCTGTCGATGGCCCCCCTGGAGCCCGCCTGATGGGTCGGGTGGTGATCACCCACAGCACGTATCTGGAGGGGTTGATCCCCCTGCTCAAGCGGCTGGCCACCCAGCCGGGGATCGACACGGTCACCCCGGCGGTGATCAGCAGGGTGCGGGGACGCTGCCCTGACCTGCGCCTGCGGGTCTCGACGCCCACGATCGGCGGCTACAAGCTCCTGGCTCGCCGGGGTACCAGTGCCCAGGAGGTGTTCGTGGTCACCCGTTGGACGCGGGAGGAGCTGGAGCGGGCTCTGGAGCAGCTCCTCGGGGGCTGATCCGCACCCAGGCGCCCCCGTCGCGGAACCAACTCTCGGCCATGGGCTGCAACTCGGCCGCTTCGAGCTGCCAGTGCTGCTCCAGGTAGCGGATGGCGGCATCGAGATCGATCTCGGCCGCTTGCCAGTGCACCAGAGCCAGGGCTGCGATGGCAGGGGCTCCGACCCCTTCTGTCCCGTCGTCCCCGGGGGTGGCCACGGCCGGATCAGCCGCAGACGGTGGCTCCTCCACCGCCGGTGGAACCTCGCTCAGCACGAAGGTGCGGAACGGGGACGCCTGGACATCGGCTGCGAGCTGATCAGGGTGACCCTCGAGGGGGTATTTGTCGAAATAGAGGCGACGCGCCCGGGGAAACAGCTGCGCCGGAGCACGGCTGAACAGGTCGCTGAGGGCCGCTTCCAGGCGCGCGGAGAGAGGGATTGCTGCGGACGAGAACGGTGCAGCGCTGCTCTCCATGGAATCGCCGACGTGGATGGGAAATGGGGGTGGACCGCCATGCCGTCTTGCCCCAGTGTTCGACCTGGTGGAACCAGAAGGGGGTCAAAGGCGGGGCGTCGTTTCCGGCTACAGGGCCGGCCTACGTTGCTTCCGCTGCAGACCCCCGTGTCGAAGAAGGAGTCAGATCAGAAAACTGTAGAAGGCAGTCACCAACACAGCAGTCCGGGTGCACTCTAGGGCTCAGGAACCGCTGTGGGCCTCCTCTGGGAGGGGCCAGATGCTCCGCACCGCAGCCAGGCGCTCCCGGGCCAGCTGCTGCCGGCCCGTCGGGGTGGGGTCATCGAGCAGGAGCGTCACGTGGCCGAGCTTGCGACCTGGGCTGGACTGGCGTTTGCCGTACCAGTGCAGGGTGGCTCCGGGCAGGTCCGCCAGCTGCCGGCGGCGATCGAGGTAGTCATCGGAGCTGTGCTCGAAACCCAGAAGATTCACCATCAGGGCGCCAGGAACCTGGAGATCCACAGGCCCCGTGGGCAGGCCGGCGACGATGCGGGCCTGCTGGGCGAACTGGCTGGTGCGGCAGGCCTCGATGGTGACGTGGCCGGAATTGTGGGTGCGTGGGGCGATCTCGTTCACGACCAGACCGGCGGGTCCGTGGAAGAGCTCGATGGAGAGCACCCCGACGTAGTCGAGGGCGGTGAGCAGCGAGGCGGCGATGTTGCGGGCGAAGGCCTGCACCGCGTGGGGGACGACCGCGGGGCTGAGCACCCAGTCACACACCTGCTGATGCTGGTGGGTCTGCACAAGCGGGTAGCAGACCACGTTCCCCTCCCGGTCTCGGCAGGCCAGCTGGGAGAGCTCGCAGTCGAAGCTGACGAAGGCCTCGAGGATCCAATCCTCGGGATCGATCTGATCCCAGAGGTCAAGGAGGTCCTGCTGGCCGTTGAGCAGACGGGTTCCCTTTCCGTCGTAGCCACCGGTGGCCGCCTTGGCCATCACAGGGAAGGTCCAGTCCTCCGGCAGGACCGGATCGGCGCTCTCGAGGGGCTGGAGGGCGCCAAGCGGCAACCAGGCGGGAGAGGGAAGCCCGAGCCGCTGCAGCAGCAGCCGCTGCTCATGCTTGGACACGAGCGGTGCAAGGGCATCGAGGCTGGGGTAGAAGGTCACGCCCTCCTCCACCAGGGATGCCAGAGCCTGCAGATCCACCCACTCATTCTCGAAGGTGATGGCCTGGCAGGTGGCGGCCAACCGGCGGGTGGCCGCCACGTCGTCGAGCGGCGCCTGGATCACCCCGGCGGCGAGGGCAACGGCGGGGTCGTCAGCGCAGGGCGTCTGCACGTGCAAGGGCAGGCTGAGCTCCTGGGCTGCAGCGGCGAGCATCCAGGCCAGCTGGCCGCCCCCCACCACCCCGATCGCAGACGGTGCACTGGCGGGGGAGGCGGTGCGAGGTGGGGCCATGAACGCTTGAACTCAGAAACGGCCGCCGCCGGGGGGCGTTGGATCGTCGACAACGGAGGAGGGCGACGGGCTCCCCGGCGAGGGCGGCGCGGCGGCCGAAAAGGTGTGCCAGGCCTCCAGCAGCTGGTAGGCCGCATGACGCCGGGCCCAGCGGCCCGCATCACCCCCCTGATCGGGATGCCAACGCAGCAGATTACGGCGCCAGCTCGCCCGCACCTCCGGCCAGGTGGCGCCCGCGAGCACCCCGAGCTCCGCACAGGCCTCCTGGTAGGCGGCAGCAGAGATGGTGGAAGGGGCTGCCAGGGGCGTCCTGGGCACCCCGGCATCCTGGCGCTCGAGGTCATCGAGCTGGTGGCGAACCTCGCGGCTGGCCTGCTGCACAGCAGCGAGCTGACGACCCAGGAGCGCGAGGCGGCTCTCGAACGAACCGGCCACCTCCTCCAGGCGGCTGCCGGTCATCTCACTGCGGGAGCGCAGGTCAGCCTGGTTGCGGGAGGCCGCCTGGAGGGCCTCCGCCAGATCCCTCTCCACGGCCATGCGGGCCCGTTGGGCGGCCTCCACCTGTTCCCCCAGCGCTCCCAGCTGGGCTTGAACCCCGTCGGCCGCCGCCAGGCTTCGGGCCGTATCGGCCTTGAGCGGCAGCAGATCCGTCTGCAGCCAACCCTGTAGACGCCCTTCGAGTGATGCCAGTTCCGCGCTGGCGCTGCCGCTGAACTGCTCGAGCCTGTCCCAGGCCTCCTCCGCCTCGGCCGAGGCCCGCTCCAGCCGCTGGCGCAGCTCAGCCAGGGGCCCCTCAGCGCCGAGGCGACGGCGCAGGGCTTCCGCCTGCTCCAGGCCCGCATGCACCTGAGCCTCCAAGGTGAGCAGCCGCTCCTGGGTGGTCTGGGCCAGGCCCCGGGCCATCGCAGCCCCAGGATCCGGCAGGGCCGCGTCGTTCTGCAGGGCCTGCAGCTGGAGCTCCAGTTCAGAGAGACGCTGCGCCGTGCTGCCCCGCAGGGTCTCCAGCTCCCGATCGCTGGCGGCGGCGGCCTCCTGGGCAACCCTGGCTTCGACACGCAGACGCTCGATGACCTGCTCCTGGTCCCGGCGGCTGCGCTCCAGCTGCGCCTGGAGTTCATCACTCGCCTGCAGGGAACGCTCCACCCCTTGGGCCACGGCCTGCCGTACCGCCTGCCGCTGCCCAGCCAGGGGGGAGCGGACCGGCGCACTCCGCCCCCCCCGCAGCAGTGAAAGCCCGAAGGCCGAAAACACCAGCGGCGACACCAGAACCCAATAGCTGTCGTTGCGCAGCTCCTGGTTGCCATCGCGGGCCGCCTGCTGGCCGCGCAGCAGGATGAGGGCAAAGAGCACGACGCCGATCCCCAGGCTGAACAGCCCCAGCAGACGCCGCTCCTGGAAAGGGGACGGGGGGCGGGCGCCGGGCGGGGTCATTGGCCTGAGCTGGGCTGGGCGAACGCTAGGGGCACTCTCCAGAGCCGGCCATTGATGGTGGCTGGGTACCCACCAGCCTGGATGCCGTGTCAGCTGAAGCCCTTGTCGCCGGCGAAGGCGTAGCGCACCAGGCTCAGCAGCAGCACCGCCAGAAACAGGGCCAGACCCACGGTGCAGGCATAGCTGATCTCCAGCTCGGCAAAGGCCTGGTCGTAGACGTAATAGACGATGGTGCGGGTGGCATCGGCGGGCCCGCCCTGGGTCATCAGGAACACCTCCTCGAACACCTTGGTGGCCGCAATTGCCGAGATCACGGCCACCAGGGTGAGATAGGGGCGCAGCAGGGGCAGGGTGATGTCGAGGTGCTTGCGCCAGCCCTCGCTGCCGTCGAGGGCGGCGGCCTCGTACAGCTCCGGAGAGATCCCCTGGAGCCCGGCCAGGAAGATCACCATGTAGTAACCCAGTCCCTTCCAGAGGGTGACGACCATCACCGAGGGCAGGGCCAGCAGCGGCGAGGTGAGAAAGCCAATTGGGCTGAAGCGATCACCGAGCAGCGCCGCCAGCCAACCATTGACCAGGCCGTTCTCCGCATAGAGCCAGCGGAAGGCGATCGCGGCCACCACGATCGACACGAGCACCGGCGTGTAGAAGGCACCGCGGAACCAGTGGATACCGGGCAGCTGGCGGTTCACCAACACGGCCAGGGCCAGGGCCCCGAGCACGATCGGGGGCACCACGCCAATGAGATAGAGAAACGTGGTGGCACTCACCCGGGCGAACATCGGGTCAGCCAGCAGGCGGCGGATGTTGGCGAGCCCGATGAAGCGCAGGGGTTCGCTCACATCGAGACCGCTCTGGCTGAAGCTCATGACCAGGGCCATCGCCGCCGGGATCAGCACCGAAACAGCGAGCAGGACAAGGGCCGGGGCCAGAAACCCCCAGGCGGTGCTGCTGCGGGGGGCGGAAGCAGACATCGCGGCACGCGGGATGGGGCCATTGTGGGGGCTCCGGGCCCATCCCCTGCGCGCGTGTTGACCGCCTCTCCAGCTGCCGGCTCCGATCCGCGCAGCGTGCTGCAACAGGTGTGGGGTTACCCCGCGTTCCGCGGGCCCCAGGAGGGGATCGTGCGCCACGTGATCGCTGGTGGCTCCGGACTGGTGCTGATGCCCACCGGTGGCGGCAAGTCGCTCTGCTACCAGGTGCCGGCGCTCTGCCGCCCCGGGCTGGCGGTGGTGGTGTCGCCGCTGATCGCCCTGATGCAGGACCAGGTGGCGGCGCTGCAGCAGCTGGGTGTGGCGGCGGCGGCCCTGCACTCCGGCCTGGAACCCGCGGCAGCCAAGGCGACCTGGCGGCAGGTGCAGGCCGGCAGCCTGGATCTGCTCTACGTGTCGCCGGAGAGGCTGCTGGGCGGGGACCTGCTGGCGCAGCTGGCATCCCTGCCCGCGCCGGAGCCGCTGGCGCTGTTTGCCATTGATGAGGCCCACTGCGTGTCCCAGTGGGGGCATGACTTCCGCCCCGAATACATCCAGCTGGGGGTGCTGGCAGAGCGCTTTCCGGCGGTGCCGCGGCTGGCCCTCACAGCCACCGCTGATCCGCGCACCCGCGCCGAGATCATCGAACGGCTGAGGCTGGAGGAGGGCCAGGTGTTCCTGGCCAGCTTCGATCGGCCCAACATCCGCTACCTGCTGCGGGCCAAGGAGCAGCCCGGCCGCCAGCTGCAGGCGTTCCTGGCCGAGCACCGGGGCGAGGCGGGCATCGTGTACGCCCGCTCCCGCAGCCGGGTCGACCAGCTGGCCCGCGAACTCCAGGCAGCGGGCTTCGACGCCGTGGCTTATCACGCGGGCTTGGGGGCGGAGCAGCGCAGCGCCGCCCTGCAGCGCTTCCGCAACGAGGCGGCCGTGGTGGTGGTGGCCACCATCGCCTTCGGCATGGGCATCGACAAGCCCGACGTGCGCTTCGTGGCCCACGTGGATCTGCCCAAGAGCCTGGAGGCCTACTACCAGGAAACGGGGCGGGCCGGCCGCGACGGCCTGCCGGCCGTGGCCTGGATGCTGCATGGCGCGGGCGACATCCCCCAGCTGCGCCGGTTCATCGACGACTCGGCCGCCCCGGAGGAGCAGAAACGAATCGAGCACGGCAAGCTGGAGGCCCTGATCGCCTACAGCGAGGCCGCCGGCTGCCGCCGGCAGGTGCTGCTCCGCCATTTCGGTGAGGCGCTGGCCGAGCCCTGCGGCAACTGCGATGGCTGTCTGGAGCCCCAGGCCCTGGCGGATCTCACCGTGCCGGCCCAGAAGCTGCTCTCGGCGGTGGTGCGCACCGGTCAGCGCTTCGGCGGCGCCCATCTGGTGGATGTGCTGCTGGGGGGCGATACGGAGAAGATCCGTCAGTTCGGCCACCGGGAGCTGAGCGTGCATGGCATCGGCCGCGAGCTGGACCGCAGCCAGTGGCGCACCCTGGTGCGCCAGCTCAGCAGCCTCAGGTACCTGGTGCCGGTGCCCGACGGCAAGGGAGGGCTGCAGCTCGGCCCCCAGGAACTGGTGCGGCCGCTGCTGCGCGGGGAGACGGTGCTGGAGCTGCCGCTGCCGCCGCCCCAGAAGGAGAGCAGGCGGCGCTCGAGCAGCGGCAGCGATCGCAGCCAGGAGCTGGTGGAGGACGCCGCCAATGGCGAGCTGCTGCAGGCCCTCAAGAGCTGGCGGCGGGAGCAGGCCCGCGCGCAGGGGGTGCCGCCCTACGTGGTGTTCCACGACCGTACGCTGGTGGAGCTGGCTGCCCGTCGACCCCGCGATCGCGCCGCGCTCGGTGGCATCAGCGGCATCGGCGCCGCCAAACTGGAGCGCTACGGCGAAGGGCTGCTGGCGGTGCTGCTGGGGCAGGAGACCTAGGCGCCCAGGCCTGCAAACAGTTCACCCTGCACCACCCCCACCGATGGGGCCCGGCGTCGGGCACGGGAGGCGTGGGGAGCCAACGGCAGAGACCACGGTACCGCCGCTGGCTCCGGATCCCCAGCACAGGGGGGCTGGGGCCAGGCGAAATCCGCCGCGCGGAAGACGGCGTAGGGAGAGGCAACGATCACAGAAGCACGGAGAAGTACACCTGTACTAGACGGGTTGGTGCTGCTTGTCAAGCAGTCGCGGCACCTTCTCCCCGCCGGCCCCTTCGCCGTTCTGCGTGGACACACCCTGGAGATGGGGCAGGTCCCCATGGCCTGCGGCGATCAGCGCGGTGATCCCTTCGGCTGCATGGGTCTCAAGGAGACGCGGAGGTGCCAGGGATCGCAGCGAGCAGGCTCTCCACCTGATGGTCATTCCAGCCCTCGCCACGCCAACGATCGCCGAGGGCCGTGGCCAGGGCCGCCACCAGCAGGAGCAGGGGCAGCAGGGCCGGATCCCCCTGAAGCGTGAACACGAACACCGCGCAGAACACCGGGCAGCCACGGGCCCCGGCAAACAGGGCAGTGGCCGCCACAGCGGCGAGCTGGGCCAGATCGCTCCCGTCGAGACCGCGCAGGCCCTGCAGAGGGCTGATCAGCAGAGCCCCGAGACTCATGCTGTCGTGCATCAAGCCCCCGGGCGCTCCCAGCGCGAGGCTGAGCACGCTGGCGATCAGGCGCCAGAGCCAGAGGAGCGACCCACCCACAGGTTCACCTGAAAGGGCTGCCGCCAGCGACAGGGAGCCGTCGTTGAGGCTGAGACCGCCACTGGCCACGGCAAGAAGACTGAGGCATGCCCCCAGCAACAGGGCCCCGGGCAGACGCCGGGCCCCCAGCAGGGACTTCACCCAGGCAGCGACCGGCAGCAACAGCCGCACAAACAGGGCGCCTCCGGCTGCCCCCATCAGGGTGAGGAGCGCGGCCCAGCCCCAGAGGTGGGGCTCCAGGGGCCCGAGGTCGAGGCCTGGCAGGCGCGCTGGCTGACCCATGCGGGTCGCGAGCAGGGTGCCACTGCCAGCCAGCAACAGGGCCGGCAGCACCAGGGGAAGTCCACTGCGACGCCCCAACTCCTCCAGGCCGTAGGCAGCAGCCAGCAACGGGGAGCGGAACGCCGCTCCCAGGCCGGCAGCACCGCCGATCACCGCCACCAGCTGGGGCGGGAGAGAGGCGAGCAGGAGAAGCCCGGGCCAGCGCCGGCGGATCGCCAGCAGCACGCTCGCCCCCAGTGCCACCGAGGGTGACTCCACACCCACGGCCAGCCCCCCCAGGTGGGTGAGCAGCATCAGCGGAAGGCGCCGCAGCTGGCTGGCAAGGCTGAGTTGCAGCAGCCAGAGCGCCTCAGCCGCCTGCCGCTGGGCCTCGGGGGCGCGATCAAGGGCAAGCAGCGGACCGGTGCCCCCTCCCCGGCCGGGAGCCAGGGGGCCCCACGCCAGGAGCACCAGCGCCACCGTGGCCGAAAACACCAGCACGGCACCGAGCAGGGGCTGGGGCTGGGGCGCCAGCCACAGCGCGCGCTGCAGGCGGAAGCCCAGGTCCGAGAGCGCTTGATAGGGCCAGAGGAGCAGCCCGAGCAACAACCCCAGCAGCAGCCAGCCCAGGAGGGCCGCCAGCCGGGGGAACCGTTGAGGGCCCATGGAGCGGCCGGGATGGCAGCAACTTCCAGAAACCTCATGAGCACGGCCCCGATCGTCAGGCGCGGAGCTGTGCCACTATGCAGTCCGTCCACAGCATGACGGCCATGGCCCCCCTGTCCCCTGAGTCGGCGATGGCGCTGTGGTGGCTGGAGCGTCGCCGGGCCCTGGCTGAGCGGATCACCGTGCTGGAGGAGCAGCTCTCGGAGCAGATCCAATCCCTGGGTCTGCAGGAGTCCGCGTGGCAACGCACCGAACGGGAACTGGCCGCCGCGCAGAACGCCCTGGCCTGGCTGCCGATGGATCGGCTGGGGTGATGAACTCCCCCAGGCCAGGCAGACCTCAGCCGGGCTGCAGCCGTCACCCGGGGTGGCGAGTGAGCTGCTGACGGATGAACTGATCACAGGCGGCGATTGCCAGGGCCCGGTTGCCCTCTTCCGTGCGACCGGAGCTGCGGGTGGGTTTGAAGCTGTGGTCACCGGCGGGGATCCAGGCCAGTTCGATGGCCCTGGAGAGCGAATAACCCTCCACCTCGTCCCGTTTGCCGAAGCTGTCGCGCTCACCCTGCAGGATCAGGGTGGGGGTGTGCAGCCCATGCAGGTGTTCCGTGCGCAGTTGCTCGGGCCGGCCAGGCGGGTGGAAGGGGTAGCCCAGGCAGAGGCCACACAACACCTCGGCGCGGCCGGGTCGCTCGGCTGCCAGCCCATCGAGCAACAGGCTGGCCACCCGGCCGCCCAGCGACTTGCCACCGAGCACGATGGGGCAGCCGGACTCATTCTCCAGCTCGAGCAGGGCCTGCTGGCGGAAGCACTCCAGGAGCCTGGGCAACGGGTCAGGGGCACGTCGCTGACCGCTGAGCCGCGACTTCGCCATGTAAGGGAACTCGAACCGCACCACCCGCCAGCCGCACGCAGCCAGCCCGGTGGCGATCGCCGCCATGAAGGGACTGTCCATCGGCGCACCGGCGCCGTGGGCCAGCAGGAGGGTGGCCGGCGCCCTGTGCGGTCCATCGATCAGCCTGGGTGTGTCGTCATCCATGGGGCGATCCTCCCAGGGGCCAGGAACGCGAGCGACCAAGGTGGGAGCAGGAAAAGGGATCAACCGGTGGGCCGACTCCTCACCCTGCTGATGGCCGGCATGGTGCTGGCCTTCTACATCGATGCGTTCCTGGTGGGCGCCCCCGTGCCCCTGGCCGTGGCGTTTGCTCTCGTGGGGGTGGTGGTGCTGCTCGGATTCCGGCATCACGCCGAACACCGGCCGGCCGAGGCGATCCGGAGGTCGACACCGCTGCTGGCGGCCCTGGGTGCCCTTGCGGTGCTGGGCCTCACCCGCGGCCTGACCCTGCCGGTGGTGGTGAGCGCCGCCATGGTGGGCAGCGTCGCCAGCCTGGCCGAGGCGGCCAGCAAAGGGCGCTGGGCTGGGATCGGCCCCGCGCTCTACTGCGGAGCCTTTGCGGGCATGACCTCCGAACGGGTCCTGCTGCACCCCGCCGGCATCGTGCTGGCCGGTGCCCTGGCCGGGTTGCTGCTGGAGCTGCTCCAGGGCAGCTGGGCTGGCATCGGCGGCAAACTCGGCAGCACGGCATTTCTGGGGGTGCTGGGCGTCTGTGGGATGGCGTTCGCCCTCGACAGACTCGGCCCCGGAGCGCAGTTGCACAGCTACAGCCAGGCTGAACGTGCTGCGGTGCTCCTGCTGGCGCTACTGGCACCGGCAACGACCCAGTGGCTCAGTTATGGAGGCAACGGCCGACAGGGAACCGGGGTGGTGCTGGGATCGGCGGCACCGTCCCTGGCGGCTGGTCTGCTGTTGCCTCCGGCCCTGGCGTCGGTGTGGCTGGGGGGCAGTTTCGTGGGGATGACCGCACCGGCACGTCTGGAACCCCACCCGTACCGGCAGCTGCTGCTGATGGGACTGGTGTTCGGGCTGTTCAGCCTCGGCTTCGAACCCACCCTCGCGGGGGTCGGCGGCGAGCTGGGAGCGACCGCCGCCATGGCGGTGTTCGCTGTGCTCGGCCTGCGCGGGCCGAAACGCGGCGGGTGAAGGCCTCACGCCTCAGGGTTGAGGAAACGGCCGGACAGCCGCACCGCCAGCACCACAGCGGCCATGCCGTAGGAGGCAAAGGTGATCACCTGGCCAGCCGTACCCGCCGCGTACGCCCCACGCTCCAGCAACACGAAATCGGCCAGGGACGCCGCCGTGCCCCAGAGCATCACCCACACGCTCACGTAGGCGATTCCTTTGGTTGTGGGGTTCATGGGTGTCTGACGGCGGCTTGGGCTGGTTCAGTTTCGCTGGCGAGCCCGCCCCTAGCCGGGTTCCTCCTCGATCCGGTAGTACTCCCGCTCATCGGAGCAGCACAGGTCGGCGTAGTAGCGCTCCAGCTCGGCATGGGCCTCGTCGTACGTGGCATAACGGCGGCCAGCGATGCTGTCGCTGAGCCCGTCGTCGCGCCGGATCCGATAGGTGCTCACCGCACAGGCATTGAGTCGGCGTCCGTAGGGTAGGCAGGAGAACGGATCGGGCCGATGAAAGAGGTGAGCGTGGCTGAGATGCTGGGAAAGGCAGTCGCTCGCGTCGCTGCCGTCTCCGGCGGCATTGCCGTGCTGGTGTGGGTCACCTGGGTGATGCTTGACCTGAAGCATCTGCAGTCAGGGTTCACCCTGCCGTAGTCAACCTGCAGTCTTGATCGTCATCCCCGGCGCTGGATCGGGGCCGCTCAGAACCGGGCCATCGCAGCCACCTTGCCCAGCTTTTCCGCATCGAGACCATCCAGCTCCTCGAGCTCCAGCAGACCTTCCTTCACGAAGCTGGCCAACACGAACAGGATTCCGTCGAGACGGAACTCCGAGCGGCCCTCGATCGCATGCCGCTGGATGCTCAGGAAGTCGTGCAGCTGCCAGAGGTCGTCGAGCGATCCCAGCAGGCCGGCCTGATGCTGCACAGCCAGGATCAGGGCCTCACCGCTTCGCCTGCAGGCCCGCTCGAAAGCGTCCCGGGCCAGCGCCTGCTCCTGATCGGTCCAAAGAGCGGTTGTGCTGTCCATGGCAGAGACGCTAATGGGGGGCTTCCGCTGTCGCGAGCGACACCACCCGGTTGCGTCGCCGCTGGGCCGGCAGCTGGTGCCAGCCCAGCTGCGGAGCCTGGTGGTGCTCCCGGTGGTAGCCGAAGTGAAAACAGGCCAGGAGGGACAACCACTCCGGCAGCGCGAGGCTGATCACCGCCTGATCAGCCATGGAACCGTCCAACGTGGAACCGTCCCAATCGTGAGCCTGGCGCCGGTGGGGGAGATAGGTGCCCACCACGAAAAGCTGCAGGGAACTGAGCAGCAACGGCAGGGTGCACACCAGCAACACCGCCTGGATGGACGTGGCCCAGGCCAGCAGGCCCCAGGCGACCAACAGCAGGGCCATCTGGCCGGGATTGAGATAACGGCCCATGAACCGGCCGTACCAGGCCGGCAGCCAGGGGGAGCCGACGCCCGGCCCGTCAGGGTCGTGAGGACCGCCGGCATGGTGGTGGTGCAACCCGTGCTGGCGCCGGCACTGCCCGTAGGGCAGAGCGCCATAGAGGGCGAGCGCAAGGGCACCCAGCCTGTCGTTGAGGGGTTCTCTGCGGGGCACCAGCAGACGATGCATCGCATCGTGGGCAACGATGAACAGACCGGTCTGCAGCAGGGTGCGCACCGGCACCACCACCAGCACGAGCACAGCAAGCTCCCCCAGCGGCAGGTGCCGCCAGGGGAGCCACAGGCCGACGGCCAGGCTGGTGAACCAGGCGGCAGCGATCAGGAGCGCGAGGATCTGGCCCCGACGCACCTGGGGGGCGAGGGGGCCCGGCCTCAACGGGCAAACTTGAGCAGCTCGGCCGGGGAGGCCAGCAGATCGATGGCCACGAAGTAGATCTTGCCTTCAGGATTGAGCAGGAAGCGCCAGGCCACGTTCATGCCGATACCGGCCCCGAACCAGGGGGTCTGGACCTTGCCCGTCACCTTGATCTGGGTGAAGCCGCCATCGGCCGGTTCGGCATAGCCGCGCTCCGGCAGCAGGCGCAGGTTCTGGCAGTCTTCGCGGAAGAAGCGCAGCACGGCGTCGCGACCGACGATCGGCTTCTGGAACGGGGGCTGGAGAGCACCGTCCGGGAGAAACAACTCAATCAGGTTGTCGAAGTCATTGGCGTTCAGGAGGTCCATGTAGCTGGTCACCGTGGGGTTGAGCACCCCTTCGATGAAGACCTTCCGGCGTTGCGATTCAGGCGTGGGGGCCACCACCGGCTCAGCCACGCGCTGGGTGTCGCCCTTCGCCGGGTCGTAGCCCATGTCCACCACGAAGTTGCGCAGCAGGGTGATCTGTTGACCCTGGTCGACCGCCTTGACCGAGCTCAGCACAGCCGAGGCGTTGGCAGAGAGCTGATACCCCTCGGGAATCGGGGCCACGATGCCGGAGGCCATCCACTGGCCCAGCTGATACCAGAAGCCCAGCTTGATGTTCACCGACCAGCAGGAGTAGGTGCGGCCGATGGCGGTGTCGGTGCGGTTGGCGAGGTCGCACATCAGCTGGCTCTGCTCGGCAAAGTTCATTGCCTTGATCTGGTTGAGCACCGGCTCCGCAAACTGCATGCGCGCCGCGCCGGGCGCCGCCACGGTGATCGTGCTGCCCATCTCCAGGTAGGCGTACCAGATCAGGGCAAGCTGGTCCTCAGCACTGAGGAGCTGGAAGCGAGCCGTGATCGCCGGCACCACATCCGCGGAACGGGTTTCAGGAAAGATCTGCTTGGCCCGTTCCAGGGTGAACATGGAGTACTGCCGTTTGTGAAGGTGTTTTACAAACCCTAGGCGGACCCGGTCGATATCCCGATATCGGGTGGTACGGGTTCCACCCGCCTTCCCCTGCCACCGGGTGTCGCACCCGGGGCGGAATGCGCCAGCCGTAGCCTCCCCCCCAGCTCCTGGCCTGCCATGACCGCCGCCCCCGCCGCTTCGCTGCAGACCATCGAGGTGGCCCTCACGACCCATCCCTACCCGGTGGTGATCGGCAACGGTGCCCTTCAGCAGCTCGGCGACTGGATCCGGGAGAGGGGTTTCAAGCCGGGCACCAAGGTGCTGGTGGTGACCAACCCGGTGGTGCATGGGCACTATGGAGAGGCGGCGCTGGGCAGCCTTGCGGCGGTGGGGCTGGATGCCTCAGCCCTGGTGATCGAGGCCGGCGAAGACCAGAAGACTCCGGCCACCGTGGCCCGCATCCACGATGCAGCCTTTGAGCGCAGGCTGGAGCGCGGGTCGCTGATCGTGGCCCTGGGTGGTGGCGTGGTGGGCGACATGGCCGGCTTCGCGGCTGCCACCTGGCTGCGGGGCATTGCCGTGGTGCAGGTGCCCACCACCCTGCTGGCGATGGTGGATGCGGCGATCGGCGGCAAGACCGGTGTGAACCACCCGGGTGGCAAGAACCTGATCGGCGCCTTCCACCAGCCGCGGCTGGTGCTGATCGACCCCGCCACCCTGGCGACCCTGCCGGAACGGGAGTTCCGCGCCGGCATGGCCGAGGTGATCAAATACGGCGTGATTGGCGACCCCGAACTCTTCTCCCGACTGGAGACGGCGGGCCCGATCAGCACCCAGGCCTCCGTGGGACCGGCACTGCTGCAGGCCCTGCTGGAGCGCTCCGCCGCCGCCAAGGCCAAGGTGGTGGCGGCCGATGAACGCGAGGGTGGCCTGCGGGCGATCCTCAACTACGGCCACACCCTCGGTCACGTGGTGGAAACCCTCTGTGGCTATGGCACGTGGCTCCATGGTGAGGCGGTGGCGATCGGCATGGCCGCCGCGGGCGAGATCGCCCTGGCCATGGGCCTGTGGACGGCCGGCGAACAGCAGCGCCAACTGGCCCTGATCGAGGCCGCAGGCCTGCCCCACCGCTGGCCCGATCTGGATCAGGACGCCGTGCTGACCTGTCTGCAGGGCGACAAGAAGGTGCGGGATGGGAGCGTGCGCTTCGTGCTGCCCACCGCCATCGGTCAGGTCGAGATCCGCAGCGATGTCACCGCTGCGACGATTGCCACGGCCCTGGCTCGGCGGGCGGACTGAACCCGCTGCCGTTCAGGCCCCGGGGGGCTCAGGATCGTTGTCAAGGCCGTTGTCGAGGCCGTCCTCCAGGGCCGTCTCCAGGGTGGTGAGGAGCAGCACCAGGGCGGCCCGGGCATCCAGTTCAGAGGTGTTGGCCCGGCTCACCACCTGGATCCAGCGCCAGCAGAGGGCCTCGATCGCCTGAAACACCTCACCACCCTCCCGCAAGGCCGCCATCACCCGCTCCACGCTCTGCTCATCGAGCTCGGGAGAAAGCCCGACGACGTAGCGGCGGCCGTCATCGCCCACATAGGTGAGCCGACCCTGCTCATCCAGGATCGGCGTGGCGTGGGGAGTGATCGGCTCGTCGGGCCCTGGCGGGCCTGGCTCGGCGGCGGCCATCACGGATCCATCGACCTACCTCCCTGCTAGGTCAGCCCGGGGACCTTGCCAAGCCAGCGGGCGCTGCGATCAGCAGGGCTGATCCATAGGGGGACCGTCAGAGGCGATTGCGGGGCG
>VGPU01000002.1 GCA_016882525.1 Cyanobacteria bacterium M_surface_10_m2_119
CCACCAGGCTGTTGGCGATGGCGTCGTTCACCTCGGAGCCCAGGAACAGGATCCGCTCCACGCCCAGGCGCGTGTAGATGTCAACCCAGCGCTCGTACTGGCTGCCGGGCAGGCGGTAGGGAACGCTGGGGGTGCCGATGGGCATGGCGGTTGCGGTGGGAGCCGGTGGTGGAGGGGGTGGATCAGGGGTGGGGCCGCGGGAGGGCAGCCGCCAGTGGAACCGAAATGCGGGTACGCCGCCGTGTCAGCTGATGCCGGGGTTGCCGGGGCTGACCCCGCCGGCGGCGGCGGTGAGGGGCCCGGGCAGCTGCTTCTGGCTGGTGAGCACCCGGTCGATCAGGCCGTACTCCACCGCCTCCTGGGCGGTGAGATAGGTCATGCGGTCGGAATCCTTGGAGAGTTTCTCGACGCTGCGGCCGGTGTTGGCGGAAAGCATCTCAAGCATGGTCTGCTTGTTGTGCAGCACCTCCTTGGCCCGGATCTGGATGTCGCTGGCCTGGCCGCGGGCGCCGCTGCGGGGCTGGTGCAGCACGATCGAGGCGTGGGGCAGGGCGGCACGGTGGCCCTTGGTGCCGGCACTGAGGATCATGGCGGCGGTGCCCATGGCCTGGCCGATGCAGATGGTGTGCACAGGCGGCTTCACGTAGCGCAGGGTGTCGGCGATGGCGAAGGCTTCGGTCTCGAAGCCGATGGCATCACCGGAGTACCAGCTGGTGCCGGTGGAGTTGATGTAGAAGAAGATCGGCTTCTCCGGGTTATCGAACTCCAGATAGAGCAGCTGGGCAATGATCAGCTCTGTCACGTCGATGCCCATCTGCCGCTTGGCGTCGTCGTCGCTGAACAGCGGCAAACCCAGGTAGACGATGCGCTCCTTGAGCAGCAGCGAGGGCAGATCCGGCGGGGGGGTGCGCATGACGGCGGAATCGCCGTAGTAGGGGGCTGACACCGACATCCTCGCTGTACTTCAGGCCTTAAGCGGGAGCCTAGCGGGGGGGCTTGGATCTCCGCTTGCCCGCGGCGGCCGGATCGCCGCCATTGCTCAGGGCCTCGCTGCGGGCGAACACAATGCGGCCGGTGGGGTTCTGCAGGGCGCCGGTGATCACCACCGCAATCCGCTCGCCCTGGCGGCCCCTCGCCCCTTCCACCACCACCATCGTGCCGTCATCGAGGTAGCCCACCCCTTGCTCGGCCTCCTTGCCGTCGCGCACGATCTTGAGCTGCAGCTCATCGCCCGGCTGTACCTCCGGCCGCAGGGCCATCACCAGTTCGCTGAGGTTGAGCACCCGCAGGCTCTTCACCTCGGCCACCTTGGCCAGGTTGTAGTCGGCGGTGAGCAGGGTGCCGCCGGTGTCGGCCGTGAGGGCCTGGAGCTTGTCGTCGACGCCCTGGCCCTCGTAGCGGGTGCTGTTCACCACCAGGCGGCGGCCGTATTGCTCGCGCAGCTCGCTGAGCAGCTTCAGGCCGCGGCGACCGCGGCTGCGCTTGTCGGCGTTGGCGGAGTCGGCCAGGGTCTGCAGCTCGTCGATCACGCACTGGGCCACGATCACCTGCCCTTCGAGCAGACCGGAATCCAGCAGGCCCCGGATGCGGCCGTCGATGATCACGCTGGTGTCCAGGATCTTGGCGCTGGCGGGCTGCAGCACCCCCTCGGCCACCAGCAGGGCCTCGGCATTCCCGGGGGAGAACAGGCGCAGCAGGGTGCGGCCATGCACCTCGGCCAGGTTGTAGCCCGACACCCCGAAGAACACGTTGCTGAGCACCGCTGCCAGGGGCTTCACGAACACCACCTCCCAGGGCAGGGGCAGCAGCAGGATCGGCGCCAGCAGCAGATTGGCCACCAGCAGGCCGAGGATCAGTCCCACGGCCCGGCTGATCAGCAGATCGGTGGGCATCGAGCGCACCTGGGCCATCAGGCGCTTGCGCAACTGGCCGAAGAAGAAGCCCGCCAGCAGCCCGAAAAAGGCACCGAAGCCCCCCAGCACCGTGCGCAGACCCTCCGGGTTGTCGACCTGCACCAGCAGCGATTCCGGCAGGAGATCGACCCCCAGCCAGCCGGCAGCCCCCCCGGAGATCAGGAACAGCACCAGGATCAGGGAGTCGACCATTCCCGCTGCCCCTGGCTTGCCTTGCACTCAAGAAGGCAGCATGCCTGAAACCGGGCCTGCTGGCCTGCCTGGGTAACCGCACTTGATCGTGCCCGCACACGTGTCGTTCCCGCCCCGCAGCGCCTACCTGCACATCCCCTTCTGTCACCGGCGCTGCTTTTACTGCGATTTCCCGGTGGTGCCCCTGGGTGATCGGGCGGCGGGCGAGGCGGGCTCCCCGGGGGCCCCCTCGATCGCGGCCTACCTCGCGCTGCTGCACCGGGAGATCGCCGCCGCCCCCCCAGGGCCTCCCCTGAGCACGGTGTATTTCGGCGGTGGCACGCCCTCGCTGCTCACCCCTGTCCAGCTGGCAGGGCTGCTGGAGCAGCTGCGGCGCCAGTTCGGCCTGGCCCCGGCTGCGGAGGTGAGCCTGGAGCTCGATCCCGCCAGCTTTGATCAGCAGCGCCTGGCCGGCTACCTGGCCGCCGGTGTGAACCGGGTGAGCCTGGGGGGCCAGAGCTTCGACGATGCCGTGCTGCAGGCCCTTGGCCGGCGTCACAGCGGTGCAGACCTGCGCCAGGCCGCGGCCTGGCTGGCCCAGGCCCGGGCCGATGGGGCCCTGATGAGCTGGAGCCTGGATCTGATTCAGGCGGTGCCGGGCCAGAGCCGGGAGGGGTGGTGTCAGCAGCTGCGCCAGGCGGTGGCCTGCGGGCCGCCCCATCTCTCGGTGTACGACCTCACGATCGAGCCCGGCACCGTGTTTGGCCGCCGCGCCGAGCGGGGCCAGCTCCAGCTCCCCGACGACGATCTCAGTGCCGATCTGATGGAGCTCACCTGGGCCGAGCTCAGCGCCGCCGGCTACGGCCACTACGAGATTTCCAACTACGCCCTGCCGGGCCACGCCTCCCGCCACAACCGGGTGTACTGGAGCGGCGCCGGCTGGTGGGGCTTCGGACTGGGGGCCACAGCGGCCCCCTGGGGCGAGCGGCAGGCCCGGCCCCGCACCCGGGAGGCCTATCGCGCCTGGTTGGAGGATCTGGAGGCTGGGGCGGTGCCAGAACCAGCGGCGCGGCCGGAGGACGGCCGGGAACGGCTGGGCGACCGGCTGCTCGTGGGGTTGCGCCGGCGTGAGGGGGTGCACCTGCCCCAGCTGCTGGCCGAGGCGGGCCTGGCCTCGTCCCTTCAGGCGGCTGCCATTGGCGATGTGCGCCGCGTGCTGGCCGACTGGCGGGCGGAGGGCCTGCTGGTGGAGCAGGGACCGCGCTGGCGCCTCAGCGATCCGGCCGGTCTGGCCCTGAGCAATGCGGTGCTGCGGCGGTGGCTGGCCTGGTGGGAGGCGTGGTCTGGGGCGTCCCCTGATCGGCGATCCAGCGCCGCAGCGCCTCCACCGCCAGGGTCCGTCCCGGCAGCAGGGGCGGGCTGAATGGAGGTTGGCGGGCCGTGAGGCCGAGCAGGTCGGCGGTGACCCGCACCTGGCCGTCGCACCCGGGGCCGGCGCCGATGCCGATCACCGGCAGCTCCAGGGCCTGGCTGATGCCGGTGGCGAGATCCTCGGGCACGTGCTCCAGCACCAGGGCAAAGCAGCCGGCGGCCGCCAGGGAGCGGGCATCGCGCTCCAGGCGCTGGCGGCTGGCCAGGTCGTTGCCCTGGCGCCGGAAGCCCAGCCGGTGCACCGACTGGGGGGTGAGGCCGATGTGGCCCATCACGGGGATGCCATGGCGCACCAGCCGGTCGATCACCGCCAGGGTCTCCGGCTCGGCCCCCTCCAGCTTCACGGCGGCGGCCGGGCTCTCCTTCAGCACCCGCCCCGCTGCCGCCACGGCCTCATCGCTGCTGCACTGGTAACTGAGGAAGGGCAGGTCGACGATCAGCAGGGGTTCCTGTCCGAGGGCACAGACGCTGGCCATTCCCCGCGCCGTGGCCCGGCAGTGGTGGAGCATCTCCTCCAGGGTCACCGGCAGGGTCGTGGGGTGCCCGAGGGCCACCATGGCCAGGGAATCGCCCACCAGCACGGCGTCCGGCCCGGCTTCGGCCACCACGGCCCCGGATAGGGCATCCCAGGCCGTGAGCACCGTGATCGGCAGTCCCGCCTGCTTGCGGCGGGCCAGGTCGGCAGGGCGCAGGGGCACGGGCGCTCAGCTTGGGGAGAGGGCATTGCTAGCATCGACCCGACTCGGACCCATGCGGCCCGGACGCCTAAATCTGGTCAGGACCGGAAGGGAGCAGCCACACGGGATGCTCCAGGCAGGCGTGGACTCCGGGTCACCAAACTTCTGAGGGTCAGCCTCTGGTGCAGGCCCTGGCCCGGGTAACCGACCACCAGACAGCTGATCGCCAGACAGCGGATCGCCAGACAGTCAATCCCCAAGTCGCCGAACCCAGGGGATCGATCCCCTGGGAATCAATCCATGGGTCGATGCCTGGTGCGCGCCTTGGAAGCCTGCCTCAAGGGGCAGGCCACCTGGGCTCCCCAGCCCTAGCCTTCGCCGTCGCTGCGGGATTGTCGGTTGAGCAGGAACGGGGGGATGTGGGTACCCCGCTCGCTGCCGGAGCCGTTGAGGGGAGCTGCGGGGGCCGGGGCGCTGAAGGCGGTGCCGGAGGCAAAGCTCACGGCCGGACGTTCATGGCGGTAGGGGGCGCCGCTGTCGAAGCCGGTGGCAATCACGGTGACGTGGATCTCGCCCTCCAGGCGCTCATCCACCACCGCCCCCACGATGATGTTGGCCTCGGGGTCCACTACATCGTAGATCTCCTCCGAGGCGGTGGTCATGTCCTCGAGGGTCATGTCCTTGCCGCCGCTGATGTTGATCACCACCCCCTTGGCCCCGTCGATGCGGGCGGATTCGAGCAGGGGGCTGCTCATGGCGGCCTGGGCTGCCTCGCTGGCGCGGCTGCGGCCTGAACCCACGCCGATCCCCAGCAACGCGGTGCCGGCATCGGCCATGACCGAGCGCACGTCGGCGAAGTCGACGTTCACCAGGCCGGGCCTGGTGATGATGTCGCTGATGCCCTTCACGCCCATCCGCAGCACGTCGTCAGCGGCGCGGAAGGCCTCGTTCAGCGGGGCACCGGCGATGGCATCCCGCAGACGATCGTTGGGGATGACGATCAGGGTGTCGACGTGCTCGGCGAGGCGGGCAATCCCCTCCTCGGCCTGGCGCAGACGCTTGCGACCCTCGAAGCCGAAGGGCTTGGTGACAATGCCCACGGTGAGGGCTCCGACCTCCTTGGCCAGCTCCGCCAGGATCGGAGCCGCGCCGGTGCCGGTGCCGCCCCCCATGCCGGCGGCGATGAACACCAGGTCTGTGCCCTGGAGGGATTGCTGCAGCTCGGCCCGCGACTCTTCCGCCGCTTTCTGACCGATCACCGGGTTGCCACCGGCGCCGAGGCCGCGGGTGAGTTTCTGGCCCAGCTGGATGCGCTGCTGGGCGGCTGACTGGAGCAGGGCCTGGGCATCGGTGTTGAGCACCCGGTAGCCGACCCCCTGCAGATCGGAGGCGATCATGCGGTTGACGGCATTGCTGCCTCCACCCCCAACGCCGATCACCTCGATACGGGCCGACTGGCTCGGAACAATGCCGGGGTTGGTGATCGGGCTTTCGCTCATGGCAAGGGGTTTCGGTGAGGCACCGTTGGCAGTGGGGCCTTCAGTGCCCATGGCGCGCTCTGCGCAGTCTGCGCGTGCATTATGTAGTCCGCACGGCCTGAAGGTCTGGCCGAGTCTCACACGTTTGCGGGTTTGAGAACACCGTCAGTTCATCAGGGGTTGGACTGGACGGCGGATGGCGGCGGGGCGCCCCCAGTGAGGGCCAGCTCCGGCTGATTGGGATCGGTGAGGTCGATGGTGTGTGGCCGCTTGCCCTTGAGCTGGGCAGGAAGCACCGTCACCAGGTGACTGAGCACCTGCAGGCGTCGCTCCAGCTGGCTGTCGCTGGGGCCGAGCCGCACATTGCCCAGGCTGGCGCTCTCCACCCAGAGGCTGCCGCTGGGGTCGAAGCGGATCCGACGCAGGTCGCCCGCCAGTTCCTTGCTGTGCAGCAACACCTGGGTGAGGGCGGTCCGATGACGCGGTTGCCATCCCTGCACGAGCAGCTGATCGGAGGCGGATGTGCGCAAACCCTGACCTTGTCGGGCGCTCATCCAGTTCCCCAGCCGATCGACATAGCCCAGTTCCAGGCCGCTGCTGTTCCGCCGCTCTGCCCGCGCCACCGGTTGGCGGTCCAGCAGTTCCACCCGCAGGCGCGGTGGGGCCATCAGCCGGCTCACCTGCACATCCTCCACCGGCAGGGCCGCCGAGAGGTCGCTGCCCAGGCGGCGTGGATCAAGGGTCAGCAGGGGCTGGGGAAAGCGCAGGTTGGCCGCCTTGATCACATCGGCGGCCGTCACCTGGCGGCTGCCCTGCACCTCCACCTGGTCGGGGCCGCGCAGCACCCAGCCCTGGCGCAGCAGGCCATAGCCGAGGCCTCCGGCCAGGGCCAGCAGCACCAGCATTCGCCAGGCGTTGCGCAGGCGCTCCTGGCGCTGTTGCTGCCGGAGCTGCCGGCGCCGTTCAGCGCCCGGAGGCAGGGGTCTGGCCTGGCTCACAGCTCACAGCGGGAGCGGGCCATCAGCTCTCCCATCCAGCGGCGGGCCCGGTCCGCATCGGCGAAGGGCAGGTCCCTCTGCTGGCCATCGCCCACCAGGCGCAGGCGGCAGGCACCCTGGGCCTCCTCCGTGAGAGGCGCCTCGCCCGAGCGGAGCGCCAGCAGCTCCACCAGCTCCAGCTGCTTGATCACGAATTCCCCCTCAGGCTTGAGCTGGCCGGCCTCAAACGTGCTCCAGCTCAGCACCCCATCCAGCAGACGGGCGGCGCCGCAACCGTCGAGTTTCGCCAGCTCCGAGCCCTCCGCCCACTCGCGGAACAGGCGCTGGCGGCGACGCTCCAGCCACCCCAGGGCCGTGAGCAGCACAAAAACCAGCAGCAGGGGCAGCCACAGAAGACCGTGACTCATGGCAGGGCGTGACTCATGGCAGGGCGTGACTCATGGCAGGGCGTGACTCATGGCCGGTGCCGACTCATGCCGAAGGGCTGGGTACAGGCGCCAGGCGGTGCCATTGTCTCGCCCCTTCGATCAATTCGTGCACCAACGCATCGAGTGCAACACCGCTGGCTGCCCAGAGCATCGGGTACATGCTCTGGCTGGTGAAGCCCGGCAGGGTGTTGATCTCATTGAGCCAGAGCTCGCCGCTGGCTTCGCTGAAGAAGAAGTCCACCCGCGAGAGCCCCTGGGCATTCACCGCCTGACAGGCCTGGATCGCCATCGCCCGGGCCCGCGCGCTGATGGCCTCGGGCACCACGGCGGGAATCACCGTGTGGCTTTTGCCCTCGCTGTATTTGGTGTCGTAGTCGTACCAGTCGGCGTCAAAGCAGATCTCGCCCAGTACCGAGGCCGCCAGCGGCGTGGCGCCACCGCCCTTCACGGCGCACTCCAGTTCCCGGGCCGTGACCCCCTGTTCCACCACTAGGCGGGGGTCGAGGGCCGCGGCCGCCGTGAGGCCGGCAAGCAGTTCTGCGCGGTTGCGCGCCTTGCTGATGCCCACGGAAGAGCCCAGGTTGGCCGGCTTCACGAAGCAGGGGTAGCACAGCTCCCCCTCCAGCCGCTCCAGCAGGGCCTGCGGATCGGCGTTGAGCTCACCGGCGTGCACGCAGGCGTAGGGCACCTGGGGCAGGCCGGCAGCGGCGAAGGCCGCCTTCATCGCCTGCTTGTCCATGCCCACGGCAGACCCCAGCACGCCTGAACCCACATAGGGCACCTGCATCAGGGTGAACAGGCCCTGGATCGTGCCGTCTTCGCCGTTGGGACCGTGCAGCACCGGAAACCACACGTCCATGTGAAGCGCGCCGGCGGGAAAGCCCTGGAAGCCGCCCTTGCCCAGGGCACAGCCGGTCCGCTGGGCTGCGGCGGTCAGTTGGTCTGCAGTGGCTGGCGTGCCCTGGACCAGCACGGTGTCCGCCAGCTCGGGACCCCACCAGCGGCCCTGGGGATCGATGTAAAAGCAGGTGGTGCGGTAGCGCCCGGCATTGGCGCCAGCTGCCAGAGCGCGCGCCACCGTGGCTGCTGAGCGGATCGCCACGGCGTGTTCGCCGGAGGCCCCTCCGAAGATCAGGCCCACCTGGATCAGACCATCGGACGGGGACGCGGAACTGGCAGGGGAGGGCATCAACAGCTGCAGGGTGCAGCCTGCACCGAGGGGCCGGTGCAGGCTGAAACTCAGGCCAGTGTGCCGCTCAGGGAGAAGGCGCGCACCTCTCCTATGTGCACATTCACCAGCTCGCCCGGCTGAATGGTGCTGCCATCGGGCCGCTGGCCTGGGAAGAACGTGAGCCGGTTGGTGCGGGTGCGCCCCATCGCCTGGGCCGGATCCTTCGGGTTGCGCCCCTCCACCAGAATGGTCTCCGTGCGACCTGCATACCGGGCACTGCGCTCCCGGGCCTTCTGTTCCACCAGGGCGTTGAGCTCCCGCAGGCGCTCCACCTTCACCTCTTCACTGAGCTGATCGGGCCAGTCGGCGGCGGGGGTGTTGGGGCGGGGTGAGTACGCGGCGGTGTTCACCTGGTCGAAGCCGATCTCCTCGATCAACGCGAGGGTGCGGCGGTATTGGGCGTCGGTTTCACCGGGGAAGGCCACGATCACATCGGCGCTGATCGAGGCATCGGGCATGCGCTCGCGGATGCGCTCGATGATGCGGCGGTAGCGATCCACCGTGTAGCCACGGGCCATCGCCTTCAGCACGGCGTCGTCGCCGCTCTGGAAGGGGATGTGGAAGTGCTCGCACACCTTGGGCAGGTCGGCGCAGGTGTCGATCAGCCGCTCGGTGAAATAGCGCGGGTGGCTGGTGGCGAAGCGGATCCGCTCGATCCCGTCCACGTCATGCACGAACTGCAGCAGGTCAGTGAGGGTGTGCTGGCGGCGGCCCCAGGGCGTGATGCCAGGGAGATCGCGGCCGTAGGCATCGATGTTCTGGCCCAGCAGGGTGATTTCCTTGAACCCCTGCGCAGCGAGCCCCTCCATTTCCAGCTTGATGGCTTCGGGCAGACGGGATTGCTCCTTGCCGCGCACCGAGGGCACCACGCAGTAGGTGCAGCGCTCGTTGCAGCCATAGATCACGTTCACCCAGCCGCACACGCTGCTGTCGCGGCGGGCGGTGGTGATGTCCTCAAGGATGTGGTGCTCCTCTGTGGCCACCACCTGCTGCCCCTGCTCCACCCTGGCCAGCAGCACATCAAGGCGGTTGGCGTGCTGGGGGCCCATCACCAGATCCAGCTCGGGCACGCGCCGCAGCAGCGATTCCCCCTCCTGCTGGGCCACGCAGCCGGCCACCACCAGGGTGAGGTTGGGGTTGGCGCGCTTGCGCTGGGCCTGACGGCCCAGGTAGCTGTACACCTTCTGCTCGGCGTTGTCGCGGATTGTGCAGGTGTTGTAGAGGACGAGATCCGCCTCCAGTTCGGCCTGCGCCTCGCGGTAGCCCATCGCTTCCAGGATCCCGGCCATGCGCTCGGAATCCGCCTTGTTCATCTGGCAGCCGAAGGTGGTGATCCAGTAGCTGCCGCGCCCCGCCTGGGGGGCCTGGGGAACAGCACTGGCCTTGGGGCTGGCCTGGGAAAGGGTCGCGATCATGCCACCAGTGTCGACCATGGCCGATTGTGGCGATCAAGCGCCCCGGCAGGAAACCGACGGCTAGAGGTGATCCATCACGGAGAGCTGATAGCTCGTGCGGCCCAGCCGTCCGCCCAGTTCGGAGGAGAGGGCCAGCAGCAGTTGGATGGCCGTTTCCGGGGAACGCTCGCGCAGGTGCTCAAAGTCGTCGCGGCCCAGCACCAGCAGATGCCCGGGCTCATTGGCGATCACGTCAGCGCTGCGGGGCTTGCCGCTGAGAAAACTGATCTCCCCGAAGCACATGCCGGTGGTGAAGGTCGCCAGTCGAGAGTGACGCCAGTCACCGCTGCCGATCTGCACGCTGATCGCCGTGGTGAAGTGCCCCGAGACAATCAGGAACAGGCTGTCGCCATCGTCACCGCGGCGGATGACCCGTTCGCCGGCCTCCACGGTGCGCGGGCGCAGCAGCCCTTCCAGCTCCCGACGCTGGGGGGGATCCAGTTGCAGCAGCAGGGAGGGGAGTTCCGGGGTGGGGCGATCGACCGGCTCCTCGCGCTCCTGCAGCACCAGCGTTTCACCGAGCTCGAGGGCGATGTCCAGTTCATCCACCAGCTCAATGCCCGTCTGCTCCATCAGGGCCAGCCATCGGGGAGATTCGATCAGGCCCTGGGCACGGGAGATGACGACCCGGATCCCGTGGCGGTCGAGCTCACCGAGGGTCTGGATCAGCATCTCCAGGGAATGGGGCAGGAGTTCCTGCACGTGGTGCATGTCCAGCACGATCACCCTGGCGCTTGACGCCATCCCCTCCAGGTTGGCCAGCAACTGTTCCGTTCCGCTGAAATCCAGAACCCCCTGGGCGTGAAGAATGCGCAAGGACTGGCCCCGGTCCCGCAGGTGCACCAGCTCGTTATTGGTGCGCCAGCGGCGTGACTGAATGTGGTTGCCGGTGTAGCTGCGGCGAATGGCCGAGCGTCCCAGGGGATTCTGGTCGTAGAGGTGCAGGTTGAGGCGTTCGGAGAGTTCCTTGCAGGCGGCAACCCCGCGCACGCTGTTGCCGTAACTGTCGAGCGGGGGGAATAGACCGCGATGCCGAACTGGCCGGGCACCACGGCCAACACGCCGCCCGCCACCCCGCTCTTGGCGGGCATGCCCACGTCGTGCAGCCATTGGCCGGCGGCGTCGTACATGCCGCAGGTGCCCATCAGGCTGAGCATCTGCACCGTGGTGGATGGCTCCAGGGGGCGTTCGCCGGTGATCGGATTGCGTCCCTGGCAGGCGAGGGTGGCCGCCATCACCCCGAGATCGCGGCAGGTGACGCTGATGGCGCACTGGCGGAAGTAGAGGTCGAGTCCCGGCTCGACATCCCCTTCGATCACCGACACGTTGCGCAGCAGATGGCTGATGGCCCGGTTGCGGTGGCCGGTGTCGCGCTCGGAGGCATACACCTCCCGGTCGATGGTGAGCTCCCGCCCCGCCAGCTGGGAGAAGAAGTTCAGCAGCAGCGTCTCGGCCCCTGCGCCGGCCAGCTGTTGAAGCTGGGCCGAGGTGGCGATGGCCCCCGCGTTGATCATCGGATTGCGCGGTCTGCCGGTCTCGGGATCGAGGCTGATGGCATTGAAGGCCTCCCCCGAGGGTTCCACGCCCACCTTGCGCTGCATGTGCTCGACGGAGAGCGCCTGCAGGGCGAGGCCGTAGGCGAAGGGTTTGGAAATCGACTGGATGGTGAACGGCTTTTCCGTATCGCCCACCGCATAGATCCGGCCGTCGGCCATCGCTACCACGATGCCGAAGTCATGGGGGTCCGCTTTGGCCAGTTCGGGGATGTAGTCCGCCACGGCTCCCTCCCGGCAGTGGGAGAGCCGGTTGTGGAGCTCCTGAAGCAACCCGAAAATCACCCTCGACTGGGTTGCCGAAGCCATGCAGTCGCCCTGTGAGAGCCTGAAACCTGGCCCGAGTCCAGTGCGTCGAACTGTCGCGGATGCGACGGAATCGATCGCAGCGACATACACGTCAACGAGCCCCTGTTCCCAGCCTTGGGTGGGCACCCGCTGTCAAAACTGACGCTGGCCCCGGGCCGTGCCAGCTTGACGTCAGCGCCCCAGCTTCGATGCGCCTGCGTCTGCGTCGCTTCCCGCTCACCAAGGCCGTGCCCCTGGCGATCAGCCGCGGCAGCACCAGCGCCGTGGAGCACCTGCTGGTGAGCATCGAGCACGACGGCCTCATCGGCTACGGCGAGACGGGCGGCTTCGACACCGGCCACCGTGCCTACGACACCGAGGCGATCGCCGCCGAGCTGGAGGCCCTGGCGCTGCAGCTGCAGCCCCTGGCGCCCGAGCCCCTTCAGGCCCTGGAGCCCCTGCTGGCGGGGCTCAGCCCACCGGCGCGCTGCGGCCTCGATCTGGCCCTGCACGACTGGTGGGGGCAACGCCTGGGGCAACCGCTGCACCGGCTCTGGGGCCTGGATCCGGGGGCCTGTGTCGCCACCAGCGTCACCCTCGGGCTGGGGGAGCCCGCGGCGGTGCTGGCGCGGCTCGAGCGCTGGTGGCTGCAGCTGCCCGCCACCCGCATCAAGCTCAAGCTGGGCAGTCCCGACGGCCTCGCCCACGACCTGGCCCTGCTGGAGGCGGTGGCCGCGGCCCTGGAGCAGCGGCGCCAGAGCAATGGCGTGGCCTGCGAGCTGCAGGTGGATGCCAACGGCGGCTGGGATCTCGACACCGCCCGGGCGATACTGGAGCCGCTGGAGCGGGCCGGGGTGGTGCTGCTCGAGCAGCCCCTGGCACCCCAGGCCGAAGCCGAGGCCGACACGGCCGGCTTCGCGGCGCTGCACCCCCACTGCCCGCTGCCGCTGGTGGCCGATGAGAGCTGCTGGGACCTGGCCGACCTGCTGCGGCTGGCCCCCCATGTGGATGGGATCAACATCAAGCTGCTCAAGAGCGGCGGGCTCGGCGAGGCCCTGCTGCTGGCCCGCACGGCCCGGCGGCTGGGGCTGGGGGTGATGCTCGGCTGCTATTCCGACGGCTCGCTGCTCAACGGTGCCGCCGCCCAGCTGCTGCCCCTGGTGCGCTGGCCCGATCTCGACAGCCACCTCAACCTGGTGGACGACCCCTTTGTGGGGCTGGAGTGCCGGGGGGATGTGCTGTTGCCGTCGCAGGAGCCCGGGATCGGCGTGCGCCCCGGGCCGGAGCTGGCGGCGTTCCTGCGGCCGCGGGAGGTGGCCTGATGTTGCGTGCTGACCACCGGGTGGTGCTGCTCCAGCACGGCGGCCTGGCCGACCTCTCCGGCAAGACCGGCCTCACCCTGCTGCGCTACCGGCGCGGGCCGGTGGTGGCGGTGGTGGATCCCGACCAGGCTGGCCGCAGCCTGCCGGAGGTGACCGGCATCGACCGCACGGTGCCAGTGGTGGCCTCGCTGGACGAGGCCCTGGCCTACGGCCCGGAGGTGGCGGTGATCGGCCTGGCCCCTTCGGGGGGGCGCTTGCCGGAGCCGGTGCGGGCGGATGTGGCGGCGGCCCTGCGGGCCGGGCTCTCGGTGGCCAGCGGGCTGCACAGCCGCATCGGCGACGATCCGGAGCTGGCGCCCCTGCGCCGCGATCCGGCCTGGATCTGGGACCTGCGCCGTGAGCCAGGCGGGCTGTTGGTGGCGGCGGCCCGGGCGGCGGCCCTGCCCTGCCGGCGGCTGCTGGCGGTGGGCTCCGACATGGCCGTGGGCAAAATGAGCGCCTGCCTGGAGCTGGCGGCCGCGGCCGAGCAGCTGGGCGTCCCTGCCCGGTTTGTGGGCACGGGCCAGGCCGGCATCCTGATCAGCGGCCAGGGGGTGGCCCTCGATGCGGTGCGGGTCGACTACGCCGCCGGGGCGGTGGAGGCGGCGGTGCTGGCGGCGGGTGAGGGGATGGGTCCCGAGGGCCTGGTGCTGGTGGAGGGCCAGGGATCCCTGGCCCATCCGGGCTCCACCGCCACCCTGCCGCTGATTCGCGGCAGCCAGCCCACCGATCTGCTGCTGGTGCACCGGGCCGGCCAGCGCCACATCAAGGGACTGCCGGAGCTGCCGATTCCGCCGCTGCCGGAGTTGATCGCGGCGGTGGAGGCGCTTGCGGCCCTGGGGCGGCCCGATGGGCACCGGCCGCGGGTGAAGGCGGTGGCGCTCAACACCGGTCACCTTGATGGCGAGGCCGCTGCCCGGGCCATTGCGGCGGTGGCGGAGTCCACGGGCCTGCCCTGCACCGATGTGGTGCGCTCTGGTGGTGCCGCCCTGCTCCAGGCCCTGGGGCTCGCCGGCGATCGCCCATAAAAAAACCGACCCCGGGGGGCCGGCTGTTCAAGAGGGCGAGCGAGGGGACTCGAACCCCCGAATGGCGGCGCCACAAGCCGCTGCCTTAACCACTTGGCGACGCCCGCCGTGATCGATGCCAATGTACCAATGCATCCTTCCCAGAACCCACTTGCCTGCTGCCATCCGATCGGGCTGGGCTGCTGCGGTGCTGCTGGGTGGCCTCTGCGCCGGCGGGCTGGCCCTCACCAATCCCGGGCCGGCAGACTTCGAGAGCTTCGCCGCCGACCAGCTGGTGGAGGTGCTGGAGGAGGAGGTGTGCCGGGGCGGGGTGTTGCCCACCCTCGTGCAGATGGCTCTGCGCGACTGTCCCGGGGTCGTGCGCGCCCAGCGCCAGGCGATCGCTGCCGTGGTGGGTCGCCACAGCCAGCGCTCCGACCTGGGCCTGCTCAGCATCTATCGCAGCCGCCTGGGCGGCAATCAGGTGCTCGGCTGGCGCCTGCCCCGCTTCACTGCCACGGTGGTGGGGGCTGCCGGCCACTTTCTGATCCTGCGCGCCGGTGTGGAGGATGGGGCCCCGGCGGAATCCCGCGCCGCCTCCGCCCCTGCGCCCCGCCGTGACGCGCTCTGAAGCCCCCGTGCCGGCCGTTGGGCCGCTGCGCCTGCGCCTGCCGCGCTGTCTCCTTGATCCGGGCCTGGTGGGTGTTCCCGTGCAGCGGGGCCAGGGGAGGGACGGGCTGGTGGCCCTGGACCTGGAGCACCGGGGCGGATGGATCACCGCCCTGCGACCCCTGCCCGCCACGGATCAGCCCCTGCCCCTGGGGCTGCCTCCGCTGGTGGAGCCCCATGCCCACCTCGACAAGTGCTTCACGCAGGGTCGCTGGCCCAACCCCAGCGGCACGATCCCGGAGGCCCTGGCCCAGAACCATCGCGAGGGCCGTGAGCGCAGCCGTGACCAGGTGCTGGCCAGGGCCGAGCGGGCGCTGGAGCAGGCCTGGCGCCAGGGGTTGCGCGCGATCCGCAGCCACATCGACAGCGGCGGCCCCGGTGCCCGGCCCAGCTGGGAGGCCCTGCTCGCGCTGCGGGAGCGCTGGGCGGGCCGGGTGGAGCTCCAGCTGGTGGCCCTGGTGCCCCTGGCGCACTGGACCACGCCGGAAGGGGAGGCCCTGGCCCGCTGGGTGGCGGATCGGGGTGGCCTGCTGGGCGGCGTCCTTGGACCGCCTGACGGCTCCGGTCGCCGTGACCGCGAGGCCCTCCGCGCCCTGCTCGCCCTGGCCGAGCGCCTGGGGGTGGCCGTTGACCTGCACATCGATGAGGCCGATGTCGCCCCCGCCCGCGGCGTGCGGCTGCTGCTGGCGGAGCTGGAGCGACAGCCGCACGCCGTGCCGATCACCTGCAGCCACGCCGCCAGCCTGGGGCTGCTGAGCGAGCAGCGGCTGGCGCTCCTGGCCGAGCGGCTGGCGGCGGCGGCGGTGTCCGTGGTGGCACTGCCCCTCACCAACCTCTGGCTGCTCGGCCGGCGCCCGGAGAGCACGCCCCTGCTGCGGGTGCAGACGCCGCTGCGCAGCCTGCAGCGGGCCGGGGTGCGGGTGGCGGTCGGTGCCGACAACGTGCAGGACCCCTGGTATCCAGGTGGGGATTTCGACCCCCTGGAGGTGCTGCGCCTCGCCCCGCTCACCAGCCATCTCGATCCGGCCCTCCGGGAGGGCCTCGCTCCCTTCACCACCGAGCCGGCCCGGATGCTGGGCCTGGCCTGGGATGGGGTGGTGCGCGTGGGTGCTCCGGCCGATCTGCTGCTCCTCGCCGCTGACAGCTGGGGAGAGTTGCTGGCCCGATCACCCCAGCGGAGAGTGCTGCGGGCCGGTCACTGGCTGCCGCCTCCGCCGGCCCAGCTGCCTTCGCCCCTCTTCGCCGCCAGCATGGGCTGATTCGCACCAGCCCTGTGCCTGCCCTCCCACCCCGGCCCAGTGAGGCGTGCATCCAAGCGCTTGCGGCCGAGCTGCGTGCCCGTGCTCCAGGCCTGGAGCTGATCACCGCCAACCAACCTGCGGAGCTGGCGCGTCTCTCGCGCGACTACTTCGACTACTCCCCGGTGCTGGTGCCGCGCCTGGCCGATCAGCGGGCCCAGCTGGTGGTGCGGGCGACGGGCGTGGTTGAGGTGCAGGAGGTGGCAGCGGCCTGTGCCCGGGCCGGCGTTCCCCTCACCCTTCGGGGGGCCGGCACTGGCAACTACGGCCAGTGCGTGCCCCTGGCGGGCGGGGTGGTGCTCGATCTCAGTGGTTTGCAACGCCTGCGCTCCCTCCACCCGGACACCGGCGTGATCGAGGTGGAGGCCGGGGCCGTGATGGCCGCGATCGAGGCCCAACTGGCCCCGCAGGGCCGTGCCCTGCGCCTGCGGCCGAGCACGGTGCGTACGGCCACCATGGGCGGCTTCATCGCCGGTGGATCCGGGGGCATCGGCTCCCTGCGCTGGGGCTTCCTGCGCGATGCCGGCAACCTGCTCGGCTTGGAGGTGGTGACGGTGGAGCCGGAGCCGCGGCTGCTGCAGCTGGATGCGGCCGCCAGCGCGCCCCTCAACCATGCCTATGGCTGCAACGGCATCGTCACGGCCGTACGCCTGCCCACCTGTGAGGCGGTGGTCTGGCAGCAACTGGTGGTGGGGTTTGCCAGCTGGAGCCAGGCTCTGGAGGCAACCCGGGAGCTGCTCACCTCGGCGCTGGCCCTCGAGTCGGTCACCCTGCTGGAGGCGCCGATCGCCCAGGCCTCCCCCTGGCCCGCCGGCTGTGTCCCTGCCGCGGAGGGGGAGCATCGCCTGCTGCTGCTGGCCGCTCCGGATGCCCTGGCCGTGCTGCCGGCCTGGCTGGCGGCCCGGGGCGGCCAGCTGTGCTGGCAGGCACCCCAGGGCCTGAGCCGGGGGCTGCCCCTGCGCGAGCTCTCCTGGAACCACACCACCCTCCACTGGCGTGCCCAGCACCCGGGCTGGACCTATCTCCAGATGCTGCTACCCCAGCCGGAGCGCCCCCTGCTGGAGGAGCTGAGTCGGGGCTGGGCCGGGGATCTGCACTGGCATCTGGAGGCGGTGCGCCATCAGGGCTGTGCCCGGCTGGCGGCCCTGCCGCTGCTGCGCTGGCAGGGGGAGGAGGCCCTGGAGAGGCTGATGGTCCAGCTGCGCCAGGCCGGTGCCGTGCTCTTCAACCCCCACGTGATCACGGTGGAGGAAGGAGGCCTCGGGGTGATCGATGCCGATCAGGTGGCCGCGAAGGTCGCCTACGACCCGGCGGGGCTTCTCAATCCGGGCAAGCTGCGCGGCTGGCTGGAGCGCTGACGGGCTGGCGCAGTGCTGACGGGGGTTGGAGATCCCTCAGCAGCCCAGGCTGAGGCGGGTGTCCACGCCCGTGCGCGGATTGGTGCCGGCGGCGTCGCGGCAGAGCAGGCGCTGGTCGACCCGATCCAGCAGGGCATCGCTGAAGTCGGCATTGGTCACGGTGGCGCCGCTGAAGTTGCTGCCGGAGGCGATGGCGCCGCTGAGCACGGCATCGGTGAAGTCGGCGCCGCTGAAGTCGACCTTGTCCATCAGCACGCCGCTGAGGTCGGCGCCCCGGAAATCGGCCTCGGGAAACGCCGCCTGGGTGAGGATCGCCCCGTGCAGATTGGCTCCGGCGAAGTTGGCGTGGCGGCCGGCGGAGCCGGCAAAGGAGGTGTTGGCCAGATCCTGGCCGCTGAAGTCGGCCTCGTTCTGGTTGGTGAGCGTGTAGTCGATGCCTGAGAAGTCCGCGGCCGCCGGCAGGGCAGGCATCCAGGCCAGCACTAGCGCCAGTCCAAGCGCCGTCGCCAGGGCCATCAGACCGGCCAGGGCGCTTCGCGTCGGCGTGCGCAGGCTCTGGGGAAGGCGGGGCATCGGAAAGGCGGCCGGGGGCACCGTCACTCTGACGCGGCGAGCAGGCCGCCGATCAGATACAGCGAGCCCGCCACGATCACCCGTCTCCCCCCGGCCGCGCTGTGGGCCGCGGCTATCCCGGCCTGGAGCTCCGCGGCCTCCATCAGTTGGGGGGCCAGGGCCGGTGCGGCCTCCACGAGGGTGGCCCGACTCCAGCAGCTGTGATCCGGGACCGGCACGATCCAGGCCCGGTCGCCCGGGGCGAGCAAGGTCTCCAGGATGGCGGGGCCCTCCTTGTTGGCCAGCATGCCGATCACCCAGCACCGCGGCCCTGGGTCCAGGCCGTGGCGGTCGGGTTGCTCCGCCAGCTCCCGGCGCAGGGCTTCGGCCGCCGGGGGATTGTGGGCGCCGTCAAGGAGCAGGGGCACGCCGTGCCGCTGGAGCTGTTGGAGGCGCCCAGGCCAGCGGGCGGCGGCGAACCCCTCCCGGACCGCCGCCATCGGGATCACCCACCCCCGCTCCGTCAGGGCCTCGAGCATCCCCAGCGCCACTGCGCCGTTCACCGCCTGCACGGCCCCCGCCAACCCGCAGTCGCCCCAGGCGTCGCCGATCATCAGGCGGCCGTCGGCCTGGCGGGCCAGGGGGGGGCGCCAGCGCAGCTCGGCCCCCGCCGCCGCGGCAGCCGCCTCGAGCACCGCAGCCACGGCGGGGGCCTGGGGCCCACTCACGGCGACGCTGCCGCCCTGGAGCACGCCGGCCTTTTCGCCGGCAATGCTGGCCAGGTCGGGCCCCAGAAACTCCCGGTGATCGAGCCCCACGGAGGCAAAGCCGATCACCTCCCGGGCGGGATGGCAGGTGGTGGCATCGAGCCGTCCCCCCAGCCCCACCTCCAGCACCACCAGGGGACAACCCGCCTCCGCGAAGGCCAGGAAGGCCGCGGCCGTCACCAGTTCGAAGGGGGTGAGGCCGTGGGTCTCGGCGCTGGCCCGGGCCGTCAGCAGATGCCGGCGCAGGACCTCCGGTTCAATCGGTTCAGCACCGGGCCGGATGCGCTCCGTCCAGCTCACCAGGTGGGGAGAGGTGTAGAGCCCGGCCTGGATTCCGGCGGCCAGCAGGCTCTGGTGCACCAGGGTGCTGATCGATCCCTTGCCGTTGGTGCCCGCCACCTGCACCGCCGCAAAGCGCCGCTCCGGGTGGCCCAGCTCCGCCAGGGCGGCCTGCAGCCGTCCCAGTCCCAGATCCACCCCGCGCCGGGCGAAGGGCTCGATCAGATCCGCGAAGGAATCGAGGGCCACCCGGGGCTCAGCCGAGGCTGAGCAGGGCCTGCTCGAGCAGCTGCACCGCGCGGCGGATCTGGCGGGGCTTGATCGTGAGCGGTGGCACCAGGCGCACCACGTTGGTGCCGGCGGGCACCACCAGCAGACCCTGCTCCAGGGCGGCCTTCACCACGGCCGGAGCTGCCGGGGCCTCTGGGGAGAGCACCAGGCCCTGCAGCAGGCCCCAGCCCCGGTGACCGTCCACCAGGGTGGGATGCCGCTGGGCCAGGCCGTCGAGTTCGCTGGCCAGCACGGCGCCCACCAGCTGCACATGGGCCAGGAGCTGGCGACGCCCCAGCTCGGCCAGCACGGTGAGGCCGGCGCGGCAGGCAAAGGGGTTGCCGCCGAAGGTGCTGGCATGGTCGCCAGGGCGGAAGTGGTCGCAGTGCCGCTTCACGGCCAGGGCGCCAATCGGGATGCCGCCGCCCAGGCCCTTGGCCAGGGTGAAAGCGTCCGGTTCGATGCCCAGGGTCTCGTAGCCCCAGAGCGCGCCACTGCGCCCCACGCCGATCTGCACTTCATCGAAGATCAGCAGGATCTGGTGCTCGTCGCAGAGCTGCCGCACCCGGGCGAAGAAGGCCCGATCGCCGGGGTGAACCCCCCCCTCCCCCTGGAGCGGTTCGAGCAGCACCGCCGCCACCCGCGGTCCCTCGGCCTCGCAGGCGGCGAGCAGCGACTCAAAGGCCGCCGTGTCGTTGTAGGGGAAATAGCGAAAGCCCTGCACCATCGGCGTGAAGCCCTGGTGGTATTTGGGCTGGCCGGTGGCGCTCACCGCTGCCAGGGTGCGGCCGTGGAAGCTGGCCTCGGCCGTGAGGATCAGGGGACCCTCCGCATCGCTGATGCCGCGCACGAGGTTGCCGTGCTTGCGCGCCAGCTTGATGGCCGCCTCGTTTGCCTCGGCGCCGGAATTGCAGAAGAAGACCCGATCGAAGCAGCTGCGGGCGGTGATCGCGGCGGCGAGCTCCTGTTGCTCCGGGATGCGGTAGAGGTTGGAGACGTGCTGCAGCTTGCCGAGCTGACGGCTCAGGGCCTTGCGCAGACGCCCGTCGCTGTGGCCCAGGGTGCAGACGGCGATGCCGGCCACGCAGTCGAGGTAGCGGCGACCGTTGCGGTCCCACACCCACACCCCCTTGCCCCGCACCAGCTCCACAGGAAAGCGGGCGTAGGTGTCCATCACCGGATTGTCCGGCTCGGGTGCAGGTGGGATGGGAGCGGTGGGACTCGAACCCACATGCCCGAAGGCGCTCGATTTTGAGTCGAGTCCGTCTACCAATTCCGGCACGCTCCCAATGGGGGGAGCTTACGCGGCGATGCTCAGGGTCGGCGCCTCGTTCTCCAGGGCCATCGCGTCGATGCGCTCGATCCATGCTCCCACCGCGGTGAGTTTGTCTTCCAGGCCGGCATAGCCCCGGTCGAGGTACTCCAGGCCGAAGACATCGGTGAGGCCGTCAGCGGCGAGACCGGCCAGCACCATCGCGGCCGAGGCCCGCAGGTCGGTGCCCTGCACCGGGGCTCCGCTCAGCCGTGCCACGCCTTCGATGAAGGCGGTGTTGCCCTGGGTGCGGATCGAGGCCCCCATCCGCTGCAGCTCGGCCACGTGCTGAAGCCGGTTCTCGAAGATGTTCTCGCAGACCATGCTGCTGCCTTCGGCGGTGGCCAGCAGGCTCAGGAAGGGGGCCTGGAGGTCGGTGGGGAAGCCGGGGAAGGGCTGGGTGCGCAGGTCGACCCCCTGGATGCGCTCGGCGCTGAGGGTGAGTCCCGTGCCGTCGTGCTCGATCCGGCAGCCGGCCTCTTCCAGTTTGGTGAGCACGGCCCCCAGATGCTCGGGAATCACGGGGGTCACCCGCAGGCAGGAGCGGGTGATGGCCGCCGCCAGCAGCAGGGTGCCGGCCTCGATGCGGTCGGGAATGACGGCGTAATCGGCCCCGTGGAGGCGTTCGACGCCCTCGATGGTGATGGTGGGGGTTCCGGCACCGCGGATGCGTGCCCCCATGGCGATGAGCAGGCCGGCGAGGTCAATCACCTCCGGCTCCTGGGCGGCGTTGTCAATGACGGACTCACCGTCGGCCAGGGCGGCCGCCATCATCAGGGTCTCGGTGGCGCCGACGCTGGGGCAGTCCAGGTGCATGCGGGCGCCGCTCAGGCGCTGGCCCCGGCCGGGCACCACGGCGGTCACGACGCCGTGCTCGATGGTCACCTGGGCACCCATGGCCTTCAGGCCTTTCACGTGCTCGACCACGGGGCGGGTGCCGATCTGGCATCCGCCGGGCAGGGGCACCTTGGCCATGCCCGTGCGGGCCAGCAGGGGGCCGATGCAGAAGAAGCTGGCCCGGAGGCTGTTCACCAGCCCATAGGGAGCGGTGGAGCTGTGGATGTCGGCGCCGTTCAGCACCAGGCTGTCGCCTTCGCGATGGACGCTGCCCCCGAGGCTGGAGAGCATGTCCCCCATGCCGGTGATGTCGGTGAGGGGAGGCACATTGCGTAGCCGGATGGTGTCGCGGCTCAGAAGACAGGCCGCCATGAGCACCAGGGCCGAATTCTTGGCGCCACTCACCTGCAACTCACCATGCAGCCGTCGCCCGCCGGCAATGCGCAGATAAGACCGCTGAGACGCCAGGCTGGTGCTGGCTTGGGCGGGGACGGGCATGGTGGTGTCGCTGCTGGAGGGGGAGATATGACCTGTGCCGTTCGGGCTGGTGGTGCCGGGGAAGGAATTCTTGGCAGCGGTTCGTTGCACGGTCAGGCTGCCCTCCTCTTGCCCGCGAATACTGACAACAAAACGTGAGACTGTCTAGACGGCCGCTGGCCGAACTGGCCCGAGGGTGCTGCCGGTGCAGAGGGCTGGGCCTGCCGGGTGCGGTGATGTCGTAAGGTTTGCGAGTCGCCACGGGCGACAGCCACGCGGATGTGGCGGAATTGGTAGACGCGCTAGTTTCAGGTACTAGTGGCAGCAATGTCGTGGGAGTTCAAGTCTCCCCATCCGCATTCAAACCCCATGATTCTTCTGAAAATTTCCAACTCCTCCGAGGTCGTTGCCTCGAAGATCGGAAAGTTTCTCGAGAGTCTCACCCCTGATGCCCTCGATCAGTCCACGGTCGAGGACATTGTGATGGCCAAGCTGATTGAGAACCTCAAGGCCGAAGGTCTCAAGGGGGAGGTGGCCGCTGTCAAGGGCCTCGATCTGGAAGACAGTGAGATCGTGCTCCGGGAAGCCGCTCGGGTGCGGCGTCATGAGCATTTCTGACCGATGGTTGGATTGTGGCCACCGCTGAGCTGATCAGCAGCCGCCGTAACCCGCTGGTGCGTCAGTGGCGCCAGCTCCACGAGCTCAAGGGGCGTCGCGAGCAGGGCTTGCTGCTCCTGGAGGGAACCCATCTGCTGCAGGAGGCGTTGCGCCTGGGCCTGAGGCCGCAGGCGGTGGTGGCCACCGATGACTGGGTGCAGCGCAACCCGGCTTCAGCGGCAGCCCTGTGGTCCTGCGGTGGATTGCAGCGGGTCACCGCGGATGTGCTCGCGGCCCTTGCCACCACCCGTCATCCCGATGGGGTGGCCTTCACGCTGCCGACGCCCCCGCCTGCTGCGCTCGATGGGGCCGATCCCAGTGGCGGGCTCTGGTTGCTGTTGGACACCATCCAGGATCCCGGCAATCTCGGCACCCTGATGCGCACCGCCCTGGCAGCCCGGGTGAGGGCGCTCTGGCTGGTGGAGGGGGCCGATCCCTTCCAGCCCAAGGTGTTGCGCGCCTCCGCCGGGGCGGCCCTGGAGTTGCCGATCTGGCGCGGTGACCGCTCCACCCTGGCGGCACACCTGGCCCAGGCCCGTGCCAGGGGACCCCTGCAGCTGGTGGCCACGCTGCCGCCGGCGGCTGGAGCTGGGCCCTACTGGCAACTCGACTGGACCCGGCCCACCGTGCTGATGCTCGGCAGTGAGGGGGGGGGGCTGGCCCCGGAGTTGCTGAACCTTGCCAGCCATCGGGTCACGATTCCCCACAGTCCGGCGGTGGAATCGCTGAATGTGGCGGTGGCGGCGGCACCTCTGCTGCTGGAGCGCCAGCGCCAGCAGATCACCGCCGCCGGTGGCAACGGTTGAGCGACAGGAGAGAATGCCGGCCAGCTGAACAGTGGCCCCGGTGAGCGCAGCCCCCTCCTCCGGTTTTGATTTCGATGTGATCGTGATCGGGGCCGGTTACGGCGGCTTCGACGCCGCGAAGCACGCCGCGGAGCACGGCCTGACCGTCGCCATCGTCGAATCGCGGGACATGGGTGGCACCTGCGTGAACCGGGGCTGCGTTCCTTCCAAGGCGCTGCTGGCCGCCAGCGGCCGGGTGCGGGAGCTGGCTGACGCCGAGCACCTGGCCGGCTTCGGCATTCATGCCGCCCCGGTGCGCTTCGAGCGCCAGAAGATCGCCGACCACGCCAACCAGCTGGTGGCCACGATCCGCGCCAACCTCACCAAGACCCTGGAGCGCGCCGGCGCCACGATCCTGCGGGGCAAGGGCCGCCTGGCTGGCCACCAGCAGGTCACGGTGCGCGAGAGCGGCAGCGGCGTGGAGCGCACCTATTCCGCCCGCGACGTGATCATCGCCACCGGTTCGGAGCCCTTCGTGCCCCGCGGCATCGAGACCGATGGCCGCACCGTGTTCACCAGCGACGAGGCCGTGAGCCTGGAGTGGCTGCCCCGCTGGTTGGCGATCATCGGCAGTGGCTACATCGGCCTGGAATTCGCCGATGTCTACACGGCCCTGGGCTGTGAGGTGACGATGATCGAGGCCCTGGATCGGGTGATGCCCACCTTCGATCCCGACATCGCCAAGATTGCCGCCCGCAACCTGATCGATGGCCGCGACATCGATGCCCGCGCCGGCCTGCTGGCCCGCAAGGTGACCCCCGGCTGCCCGGTGAAAATCGAGCTGGCCGACATGGCCACCAAGGAGCTGGTGGAGACCCTGGAGGTGGACGCGGTGCTGGTGGCCACCGGCCGGGTGCCGAGCAGCGCCGAGCTCAACCTGGCGGCCGTCGGCGTGGAGACCGAGCGCGGCTTCATTCCCGTGGATGACCACATGCGCGTGCTGGTGGGCGGTGAGCCGGTGCCGCACCTCTGGGCCGTGGGAGATGTGACCGGAAAGATGATGCTGGCCCACACCGCCGCGGCCCAGGGCACCGTGGCCATTGACAACATCCTGGGCCATGGGCGCCGGATCGACTACCGCTCGATCCCGGCGGCCACCTTCACCCATCCGGAGATCAGCTCCGTGGGTCTCAGCGAGGTTGATGCCAAGGCCCTGGCCGCCAGGGAGGGCTTCGAACTGGGCGCTGTGCGCAGCTACTTCAAGGCCAACTCCAAGGCTCTGGCCGAGCTGGAGAGCGACGGCCTGATGAAGCTGCTGTTCAACAAGGCCACCGGCGAGGTGCTCGGGGCCCACATCTACGGCCTGCATGCAGCCGATCTCATTCAGGAGATCGCCAATGCCGTGGCCCGCCGCCAGAGCGTGAAGCAGCTGGCCAACGAGGTGCACACCCATCCCACCCTGAGCGAAGTGGTGGAGGTGGCCTACAAGCAGGCCGCCATGGCTGTTGCCTAGCCCTCAGCTGTTGCCTAGCCCTCAGCTGTTGCCGAGCCCTCAGCTGTTGCCCAGCCCTCAGCGGCGCGTCTGAGAGGGCTTCTCTCCGTAGCGCTCCTGATAGTGCCGGGCGGTGGTGCTGTTGCTGGGCAGCCCGCAGAGCTCCACGGTCTGCAGCAGGTTCCCTGGTCGGTCGACCTCCAGCAACAGCTGCCGCAGCCGCGAAAGCCGTAACTCCCGCAGGCTCTGCAAGGGCCGTTTGTTGAGGTGGCGCCGGAAGGCCATCTGCAGAGCCCGGGGCGACACCCCGGTGGCCACGGACAGCTCCGGCAGGCTGAGGTCGTCCTGCAGGCCGGAGCGCATGCGGCGCAGGGACTGGATCAGATGCTGCCAGCCCCGATCCCTGCGATACCCGCCGCCATCACTCCGGCAGGCCAGGAGCACGCCCACCAACAGTTCCACGATCTTCGGCTCCAGGCTCAACCACGCGCCAGTGCGCCCGTCCCGGCCATGGCCGTGGAGGGCATGCATGGCCTCGCGCAGTCGCTCGGTTTCGAGGCAATCGCGCTGCCCGCCCCGCTGGTGCCAGGGTTCGTCCACCACCAGCTTCTCGGCCAGGCCCTGGCGGTCTGCCGCCAGCACCAGGTGCTCCAACGGCAGCAGCAGCATCCAGCTGCCCGGGGGGGGGTGGCCGTTGGAGCCGGGAGGATCAATGGTCAGGCTCTCCAGCTCTCCACCACCCCCCATCTGCCAGCGCAGCTGGAGCTGATCGGTCCGGCATGTCCACGCGGAGCCTGCCGCAGCAGCTTGGAGGCTCAGGATCGGACCCAGGCTGCAGGCATGGGGTGCATCGGGCCGGGGCCGGAGCAGGAGACTGGGGGGAGTGTCGAGGGCAAGGCGGGGACGACCCTTGTCCGGCATGGGGGTGTGCAACGGGCGGCGATGGAGGGGGCAGCGCCGGGGCGTTGCTCAGGTCGATTGTCGCAACCCGGTCCGCAAAAGCCCACCCCCACGGCTCCTACGATCAGCGAACCGATCCGTTCCGCCCGAGCCCATTGGAGATCCGCCGCCGTCCCCCGAATCCCTCCGTGAAGGTGGCGCACCTGGAATACGCCATTCCCCACCAGGAAGCGGAGCCGCGTCACATCCTCGAGCGGATCGTGTGGGAGAAGGACCGGGAGGTGGCTTCCGCCCGGGAGCGGGTGAGCCTGGAGCAGCTGAAACGCCAGGTGGCCGAGTTACCCCCAACCCTGGACTTTCTCGCCGCCCTGCGGGCCAGTTGCCGCAAGCCGGCGGTGATCGCTGAGGTGAAGAAGGCCAGCCCCAGCAAGGGGGTGATCCGCGATGACTTCGATCCCGAAGCGATTGCCCGGGGTTATTCCGCCGGCGGCGCCAGCTGTCTGTCGGTCCTCACCGACAAGCTGTTTTTCCAGGGTGGTTTCGAGGTGCTGGTTCAGGTCCGCCAGGTGGTGGATCTGCCTCTGCTGTGCAAGGACTTCATCCTCAGCCCCTATCAGCTCTACCAGGCCCGGGCTGCCGGTGCCGATGCCGCCCTGCTGATCGCCGCGATTCTCTCGGACACCGACATGGCCTACCTGCTCAAGGTGGCCCGCAGCCTCGGTCTCTGTGCCCTGGTGGAGGTGCATGACTCCCACGAACTGGAGCGGGTGCTGGGGCTCGAGGGCGTGCAGCTGATCGGCATCAACAACCGCAATCTGGCCACCTTCGAGACCGATCTGGCCACGACGGAGCAGCTCACGGCCCGCTATGGCGACCAGATCCGTGCCAAGGGCTGTCTGCTGGTGAGCGAGTCGGGGCTGTTCAGCCGCGACGATCTCGATCGGGTGCAGGGTGCCGGCGCCGATGCCGTGCTCGTGGGGGAATCGCTGATGCGCCAGGCGGATGTCACCGCAGCCCTTGAGACCTTGATCGGCGGTTGACCATGGCCCCGGCCAGCAGGCCGGCTGCGGTGCTGGAGCCTCCCTCCGGCTTCGATCTGGTGGTGGTCGGGGGAGGCCCTGCGGGTGCCATGGCCGCTGCCACGGCCGCGCGCAGCGGCCTGGCCGTGGCCCTGGTGGAGAAGCGCCGTGTGCCGCGCCACAAGCCCTGCGGCGGAGGCCTGCCCCTGCCGGTGCGCTCGGAGCTAGCCGGCCTGGTGCCGGAAGCGGTGGTGGACACCCGGGTGCGCTGGATGCGCCACAGCTGGGCCTTTCGGGAAGCGGTGGAAGCCTGCGTGGATCCGCCAGGAACCCCCGGTGACGCCTCCCGGGGCCTGTGGATGGTGCAGCGTCCGCGCTTTGATCAGGCGCTGGTGGCGGCGGCGGTCGCCGCCGGTGCGCAGCTGCTGGAGGGTCACAGCTTTGTGGGGCTGGAGACGGGTTGCGATGGACTGCAGGTGCACCTGCGCGGACCGGGTGGATCGAAGCCCCAGCCCCTGCGGGCACGCCATCTGATCGGCGCCGATGGAGCGGCAGGGGGGGTGGCCGCTGCCACCGGTCTGCGCCCTTCCCCGCGCATCGCCCTGGCTCTGGAGCTGGAGGTGCCCCATCAATGGGAGGGCAACGATCCGTTGGTGCGCCCGGATCTGCTCCACCTCGATTACGGCGTGCTGCGCCGGGGGTACGCCTGGGTGTTTCCCAAGGCCGATCACCTCAACATCGGTGCCGGCCTGTTCCACGGCCGGCGCCGGGATGTGCGGCGGGATCCGACCGCCCGCACCCGCATCCGCGCGGCGATCGATGGCTACGCCGCTGCCCTCGGCGTGGCGGCGCACCGCCTGGAGGGCCTGCGGGTCTACGCCCACCCGCTGCCGTTCTGGGATGGACCCGAGCCCCTGCACACGCCCGATGGGCGGGTGCTGCTGGTAGGAGATGCCGCTGGCCTGATCAATCCCCTGTTCGGCGATGGCCTCTTCCATGCGATCCGCAGTGGCCGACTCGCGGCCGAGGCCGTGGTGGCCGGGGAGCCCACGAGCCACACGGCGCGGGTGCATGACCTGCTGGCGGCCGACTTCGAGGCGGCCCGGCGTCTGGCCCGCCTCTTCTACAGCCTGCCCGGCCTCACGTACCGTCACGCCATCAGCCTGCCGCAGGCGACCCCCCTGGCCGTGCGCCTGTTGGGCGGTGAGCTTTCGTTCCGTGGCCTGGGCCGCCGGGCGCTCCGGCGCATCGCCCGGGGTTGGCTGGCCGAGTGGCGCGGCGGCTGAGGGGCGCCAGGCCGCTGCTCGACAGGGCACGCAAAAAAAAGCCAGCACCCCGGAAGGATGCTGGCCAGAGATGGAACTGGGTGTTCGGAAGTCTCAGACCTTGCGGCTGTAGAACTCCACCACCAGCAGTTCGTTGATTTCAAGGGCGACCCACTCGCGCTCGCACTTGCTGATCACCTTGGCGGTGAACTTGGCCTTGTCGAATTCGAGGTGGGGCGGGATGTTGGCCAGACCGGGGAATTCCAGGTTGGTCTCAGCCAGCTTGCGGGAGGCCTTACGCTCGCGCACGGCGATCACATCGCCGGCCTTGCACTGGTAGCTGGGAATGTCGACGACGCGGCCGTTCACCGTGATGTGGCCGTGGTTCACGAACTGGCGCGCACCGGGCACGGTGGGGCCGAAGCCGAGACGGAAGCAGACGTTGTCGAGACGGTTCTCGAGCAGCTTGAGCAGGTTGGTTCCGGTGGAACCCTCCTGGGCGCGCGCTTTCTTCACGTAGCGCACGAGCTGGCGCTCGGAGATGCCGTAGTTGAAGCGAAGCTTCTGCTTCTCTTCGAGGCGGATGGCGTATTCGGAGCGCTTGCGACGGGCTTGGCCGTGCTGACCGGGGGGATAAGACCGCTTGGCGGACTTACGGGTGAGACCGGGGAGGTCTCCCAAGCGCCGCGTGATCCTCAGGCGAGGGCCGCGGTAGCGAGACATGGAAAACGTTCAAAGGACGGAAGGAAGGCGACTGCTCCGGGGGATCGGCCATGCTGGAAGGATGCAGCAGAGCCGGCCTGCCATGCAGCGCCAACGATCGATCCTATCGGTCGGCCCCGAGGCCCTCGGCCTCTCCCCCTGGCCGGTGTCCCCGGAGATCCGGATCACTCCGGCTGCGGGCTTGTCCCACGGGATCGGCGTCCTGCTGCTGGGCCTGATCGCTGCCTATCGCCGCTGGCTCTCACCCCTGCTGGGGCCGCGCTGCCGGTTCATTCCCAGCTGCAGCGCCTATGGCCTGGAGGCCATCCAGCGCCATGGCCCCTGGCGTGGCGGTTGGCTCACCCTGGGGCGGCTGCTGCGCTGTCACCCCTTCACCCCCTGCGGCTGTGACCCGGTGCCCGACTGATGGCGGAACTGTTGCTCTACACCCGTCAGGGCTGTTGTCTGTGTGAGGGCCTGGAGGAGAAGTTGCGGGCCCTCCAGCCCCCTCCGTTGCTCCATCGGGTGGATGTGGATGGAGACCCGGCCCTCCAGGCCCGCTTCGGGCTGGAGGTGCCGGTGCTGGTGGTGTGCACTCCGGCCGGTGAGCGCCAGCTGCCGCGGGTGCCTCCCCGCCTGGCTGCGGCCCAACTGCGCCGCTGGCTCGAGACCCAGGGGGTTGGCGACTGAGGGCCCCGGCTGCGGCACCGCCCCCCTTCGCCATCCGAACCACTGACATCCAACGGTTTGGTTCCGGCTGAACGTGCTGCTGGCCAATCCCACTTAGAACGGGCGCCAACCGCGCGAACCGGCGATGACCTGCCTGCTCCACTCCCTCCTGCACCAGGTGGGCCTGGAGGTGCCTGCCGACCTCCCCAACGGGGAAGTGCGGCTGGTGAGCTGTGATTCCCGTCGCCTCGGCGCCGGCACCCTGTTTGTGGGTCTGCCGGGTGCCCAGGCCGATGGTGGTCGCTTCTGGCGGGAGGCGCTGGCTGCCGGAGCCGTCGCCGCCGTGATCGGTCCCGAGGCGGCTGCCGCAGAACCGCCTGGGGCCGGTGATCCGGTGGTGGTGGCGACTGCACCGGTGGCCCGCTGGGCAGGGCTGCTGGCTGCGGCCTTCTGGGGACAGCCCAGCCAGCGCATGGCCCTGATCGGGGTCACCGGTACCAACGGGAAGACCACCACCACCCACCTGATCGAACACCTGGCTGACCATGCCGGCCACCCCTCCGCTCTGTTCGGCACGCTGGTGAACCGCTGGCCCGGTCACAGCGTGACGGCTCAGCACACCACCGCCTTTGCCGATCTGCTGCAGGCCCAGCTGGCCCAGGCGGTCGAGGCCGGTGCCGGCATCGCCGCCATGGAAGTGAGTTCCCATGCCCTCGATCAGCAGCGGGTGGCGGGCTGCCGTTTCGCGGGCGCGATCTTCACGAACCTCACCCAGGATCACCTGGATTACCACCCGTCGATGCAGGCCTACTTCGAGGCGAAGGCCCTGCTCTTCTCTCCCGGCTTCCTGGGCGGGGGTGCGGTCGTCAATGTCGACGATCCCTGGGGGGCTCAGTTGGCGGAACGGCTGCTGGCCGCCGGGGAGGGGGCCTGCTGGCGCAGCTCGCTCCTGTCAGGCAGCACTGAGCTGACGATCACCGATCTGGAGCTGGGCAGTGACGGGGTGCGGGGCCGGTTGGTCAGTCCTGTCGGCGATGGGCTCTTCCGCTCACCCCTGGTGGGCCGCTTCAACCTGATGAATCTCCTCCAGGCCGTGGGTGCGCTGCTGCAGCAGGGCATTCCCCTGGCGCCGCTGCTCGATGGTCTGGCCAGTTTCCGCGGGGTTCCCGGTCGTATGGAGCGGGTGCGGGTGGGCGATGGCCAGGGCCGCCCTGCCGTGCTTGTGGATTACGCCCACACCCCGGATGGTCTCGAGAATGCCCTGGCCGCCTGCCGGCCTTTCACCCGCGGCCGCCTGGTGTGCGTCTTCGGCTGTGGGGGTGACCGGGACCGCAGCAAGCGCCCGCAGATGGGGGCGATTGCCGCTCGCCTTGCCGATGAGGTGGTGGTGACGTCCGATAACCCACGCACGGAGGATCCCCAGCAGATCCTGGAGGATGTGGTCGCGGGGATTCCGGCAGGCACGTTGCTGCGCGTGGAGGCCGATCGGGCCACGGCGATCGCCTCTGCCGTGGCCCAGGCCGCCGCCGAGGATCTGGTGCTGATCGCCGGCAAGGGACACGAGGACTATCAGATCCTCGGCACCACCAAGATCCATTTCGACGACCGGGAGGAGGCGGAAAAGGCCCTGCGGCTGCGCCTGGTGGGCTGATCCGAGGGCCTCAGACCTCACTCGGGACGGGCCGTGGCCAGGTTCACCTTTCGCTGATGGATGTCGCGCTCGTTCACCCAGCCGCCACCGTCCATCTCCAGCCAGGTGCCCGAGCGCCGGCCCGTGAGGGAGAGGGCCTGGCCATTGCTCACCTCCCGGCGGACCTGGGAGGTGTCGTCGGCCAGCTCGTGGATCCGCACGCGGCCATGGCTGCCCCGGGCCTCGGCGAGGAAGGAGGTGGCGGTGCGGCTGCCGGAGGCCTCGGTCGCCGGCTCACGCTCCGCATCCAGGGGACTGGCCAGGCTTGAGGCTTGCCGGTCGCGGTTGCGCAGGGCAGCCCAGCTCAGGCCAGCCAGGCCGATGGGCAGCAGCAACCACCAGCCACGGGAGCGGTCGACCGGTCTGCCGCCGTCGCCTGTGGTGGCCATGGAGCGGCTGAAGTCAGTGCCGAAATCGGTGCGCGCCACGTTGCCGTTCACCTGCGCCCCCAACTGGCCCAGGGTGCCCAGCACTCCCTGGCGAACGCTGTAGGGGCAGGTGAGTCGGGCCTGCTGGACCCCGTCACGGGTGAGGTTGAACACGATCTCAACCCGGTCGGCGTCGAGGGTGCGACTGGAGACGACGGTGGCCTGGTCCGTTTTCCAGCCCTGGCTGGCTGCCTGCCGCAGGCAGGAGGTGCGGGCCGTGCGCAGCAGCTCCTCCGATGAGACGGCCTGGGCGGCATCGTGGCCGCCCAGCAGGGCCAGGGTGGCCGCGGCTGTCAGCAGACCCCGACGCAGGCGGGTTGGGTACACCTGGTTCATGGTTTGAAGACAAGGGAAAGGAACAGGGGGTGAGGTCTTGCCGTGGCCGTTCAGGAGCCAGGACAGAACTCCATGGCTGGAGCCGGCGTCGTCGTGGATGGCATGGGGTTGCGCCGATCCGTGCCCACGGTTTCAACGTATGAACAGCTGAGCGAATGGCAACACAGCCAAGACGACGGGCGCAGAGCTCAACGGAATGCGCAATGCATCCAGCCTGGATTGCCTGATTTTTCGCCGCATGAAGGATGAAGCGAGGGCTCGCGCTGTCGGCAGCGACTGCGGACGGCAGTTCACCTGTTGCAGTGGCCTGTCATGCGCAGATCTGATGGCACCATGGGGCCGCTTTCTCCCGCGTGTATGGCTTCAAGACCATCGATGGCCAAGACTTTTCTGGCCGAGTTGTTCGGCACCTTCTGGCTGGTGCTCGGCGGTTGCGGCAGTGCCGTTCTGGCGGCTGCCTTCCCCTACAGCGAAGCGGCCTCCAACCCCTTCGGCCTGGGGTTTCTTGGGGTCGCCCTGGCCTTTGGTCTCACCCTGCTCACGATGGCCTACGCCATCGGACATATTTCCGGCTGCCACATCAATCCCGCGGTGAGCTTCGGCCTCTGGGCCTGCGGTCGCTTCCCGGGATCGCAGCTGCTCACTTACATCGTGGCCCAGGTGCTGGGCGCGATCATCGCCGGAGGCTTCCTCTACCTGGTGGCCAGTGGGCGTGATGGCTTCAGTCTCACCGGAAGCAATCCCTGGCCACCAACGGCTGGGGTGCCCATTCCCCTGGTGGGTATGGCTTTCTCTCTGCGCTGGCACTGGAACTGGTGCTCACGTTCTTCTTCCTGCTGGTGATCCTCGGGCCACCGACCGGCTGGCGCCCACCGGCTTTGCCGGAGTGCCCATCGGTCTGTCCCTCACCCTGATTCACCTGATCAGCATTCCGGTCACCAACACCTCGGTGAACCCGGCCCGCAGCACCGGGGTGGCGGTCTGGGCAGGCGCCGAGGCGATGGGCCAGCTCTGGCTGTTCTGGCTGGCTCCGATCGTGGGGGCGTTGCTGGCCGGCTGGGTCTACCGCGCCCTCCTTGAAGAACGTTCTGCCTGAGGGGGCACCCTGGCCTCGGCCAGGCTCTCCAGCAGCTGCTCCAGCTCGGCCTCCTCACTCACAATGTGGGTGCAGGCCCGCAGGCAGGCTGGACTCTCCAGACTGCGCAGCCAGATCCGCTCCCGCCCGAGGGCATTCACCATGGCTTCCGGGCTCGGGGCATCAGGGTCCCGCATCCGGAAGCTCACCAGGCCAGCCGGGGGCGGCGCTGTGAGCAGGGTCTCGAGCGCGGGATTGTGCTGCAGCCCCGTCCAGAGCCGGGTGGCCAAGCCCTGGATCCGTTGGTGGCGGGCCTGGTCGGATCCCTCCGCTTCCAGCAGCTGCAGCGATTGATCCAGGCCGGCAAAGAGCGGGATGCAGGAGGTGGCCACTTCAAACCGGCGCGCGTCGGCATGAAAGCCCCCCTCAGCGCTGCCCTCGTCGCTGAGGCTGCGCCAGCCGATCAGGGTGGGCCGGGCCTCCGCCAGCAGCCGTTCCGAGAGGGCCACCACCCCCAGTCCTTCCGGGCCGCAGCACCACTTGTGGCCGGTGCAGGCGTAGATGTCAGCCGCGGCGGCGGCCCGCTGCACGGGCAGCGAACCCAGGCTCTGGGCCCCATCCACCAGCAACCAGGGGGATGCCGGATGCCGGTGCAGCAGGGAGGCGATTGCGGGGATCGGCATCAACTGGCCGGTGTTCCAGAGCAGGTGGGAGATCACCACCAGGCGGGTCTGCGGGGTGAGGGCTGCCTCCAGCCGCTCCAGCACCAGGGCTTCGGCCTGCTCCGCATTGCCGCGCAGATCGGCGATCGCCAGCGGCTGAATCTGCAGCTGGTGGCGACGGGCCAGTTCCCGGCAGGCCGCCACCAGTCCTGGATGCTCACAATCACTGATCAGGAGGTGCTCACCGGGTGTCCAGGGCAGACCCCAGAGCGGCAGCACGCAGCCAGAGGTCACGTTTTCGGTGAAGGCCAGGCGTTGGCTGCTCACCCCCAGCCAACCGGCAAGTCGCTGGCGCAGCCGGGCCACGATGCCCTCCACCTCCGGCCAGACGGCGTTGGTGAAGGGGCCGAGCTCCTGGATGGTGCTCCAGCAGCGCTGAATCGCCTCCAGCGAGGGGGTGGGCAGGGGCCCCTGGCCCCCGTAGTTGAAGTAGGTCTTGTGGGCCAGGGCCGGCATCTGCTGGCGCAACCCCCCGTCTGCACTGGCCCCTTGGGGTGCGGGGAACTCGTTAGCGTGACGGCGCTGGGGTGCTGCTTCCATGGGATTGCCCACTGACGCCATCATCGATCAGAGCTGGGCGCGGAGCCTGAGCCGCTTTGCCGGGGGGCGCACCGTTCGCTACTGGATCAATGACCAGGCCCGCACCCTCGACGACGGCACCCGGGCCGAGGCCATCTCCCGCTCGGAAGCGACCTTCATCCGCCAGACCATGGCCGAGGTGGATGCACTCACCGGCTTGAAGCTGGTGGAGAAAAAATGGCCACGCAACACCGACATCGACCTCTACCGCGTGGCCGACTACCGCCAGAAGGGGTTGCTGGGGGAGACCACCCGCTACCGCGGCTGGTTTGAGATCACCTGGGAAGACCGCGGTGGCAATCAGGTCACCAAGGATGAGCGCTGGACGATCACCCACGAGATCGGCCATGTCTTCGGTCTGGACCATCCCTATGGCCAGCCCTATTCCGGCCGGTATGACACCAGCACACGATCATGTCGTACAACGTCTCGTCGAATACGGGTTTCACACGCACGGATGTGGCCGCACTCCAGAAGCTCTGGGGTGCGGCCTGAAGGGAGCCGTCAGGCTCCCCGTCCGAAGGTCACCTGACAGGCGGCGTTGATCAGCTGGGCCTCGGCGGCGGTGGTGGGCACGTCTCCGTTGAGCAGGCCTTCCTCGCAGTCGGCTTCCATCTCGTAGGTGCCGTAGCCGTTGTTCACCGCAAAGGTCACGCCGCTCTGGGCGATCGGTTGCACGGTGCCGTAGTAGAGCTGCCAATTGGTGTTGGGAACCACGACCACCGTCTGGCGGCGCTCGATCGCCCTGTCGATCGCATTGTTCAAGATGGCGGCGGTGGTGAGGGCGGTGACACCCCAGACGACCGACTGACCGACCCACCAGCCCCACGGCGGGGAACTCCAACCGCCGTACCAGCCACCGCCCCAGGGCCGGTTGCCGTACCAACCGCGGTTTTGGGCCCAGCCGGGCGAGCCATAGAAGTTGTTGTTCACCACGGTGCGCCGCGTCCAGATGTTGCGGTCGCGCCGGTTGTAATCCCGCCAGCGGTTGCTGTCCCAATCCTTCCAGCGGTTCTTGTCCTTGGCTTTGCGCTCATCCCAGCCGCGGTCATAACCCCGCTCAAACCCCTTGTCTTTGCCTTTGTCCTTGCCTTTCTGGAATCCTTCCTCGTAGCCGGCGGTGGTGCCTTTCTTGTAACCCTTGTCCTTCCCTTTTTCGAGGCCTTCCTGGTAAATGCGGTCGCGCTCCTTCTGATTCAGCTTGTTGCTGCGCGAATCTGTTGAATTCTTTTTATTCTGGTTTTGCTGTTGGTTGTTGTGCTGCTGTTTCTGTTGTTTTTGTTGTTGTTCCTTCTTCTTTTTCTTCTTTTTGTCGCTGTCGTTGTCCTGTTGGTTGGCGATCAGCAGGCCCCGGTCGGAGACGCCGGCCTGGGTGCCCTGCCAGGTCGAGGTTGATCCAGCTGGCGAGAGACTGGGCTGGGCCGCCAGCACGGGCAGGGGGCCCGTGCTGGCCATCAGGGCGGCCATCGCCAGGGCCGGCAGGCTGAGCCGGTGTCTGGCGGACACGCCAGGTCGCTCAGGCGGTTGGGGCTGGTGCCTCAGAACGTCGGATCGCATGGGGAAAGGGGTGGCGTGAACGGATCGGCAGCCTCCGGGCTCCAGAGTGGAGCGGCGTGCTCGCCTGGTTCCACCTTGGTCAGGGGATCACCCGGTAGCCCGACGGAAATGCCCCCAGGTTGTGACCGGATGTGACTGGAGTCCAGGGGGTTCCGCTCAGAGGACCTGGCCCACCATCACGGCGGCCACCGCGGAGAACAGGGTGATGCCGAGGGCGGTGAGGGGGTTCTGACCCTGGGCAACCGCCAGGCTGGTGACCACACCGGCACCGATGCAGGCCACGGCCAGCTGGCTCACAAGCTCACTGCGATCGCGGGGGGTGGGGCTGGGAGTCACGGCAGGGGCGACGGCTGCTCAGGACCGTAGGGGTGGTGCCGGATGACGCCCTGTCAAAACCCTCGCCTTGTTACGCCGCGTCGGAGTTTGTTACCGGCCGCAATCTGGAGGCGGGGCGGGCGCGCCCGCCGCGGGCCCACTCCTGCAGGTGTTCCAGTTGTTCCCGGGCGGTGCGCGACAGCGGCACCACCTGGCTGGCCGCCGCCACCAGATCGGCTTCGCCGAACTCGCGCCCCTCGGCGAAGGCCAGGTGCATCGCCTCAATCACGGTTTGCTCGAGCTCCGCGCCGGAGAACCCGGCCGTGCGATCCACCAGCACCTCCAGGCCGAGCCGATGGTCGGGCCTCCGCCGGCGCAGCTGCAGGTCGAGGATGGCTCGGCGCTCCTCGGCGCTGGGGAGATCGAGCAGGAAGATCTCGTCGAAGCGGCCTTTGCGCAGCAGTTCGGCCGGTAGCCGCTCCACACCGTTGGCCGTTGCCACCACGAAGACGGCGCTGGTCTTCTCGGCCATCCAGGTGAGCACGGTCCCCAGCACCCGCTGGCTGGTGCCGCCATCGCTGCGGGAATCCCCGCCGAAGCCCTTGTCGATCTCGTCGATCCAGAGCACGCAGGGGGCCATGGCTTCGGCTCGCTGGATCATCTCCCGGGTGCGGGCCTCGCTGGCGCCCACCAGCCCGGCGAACAGCCGGCCCACGTCCAGGCGCAGCAACGGCATGCCCCAGCTGTGGGCGATGGCCTTGGCCGTGAGCGACTTGCCCGTTCCCTGGGGGCCCACCAGCAACACTCCCCGGGGCAGGGGCAGGCCATAGCGCTGGGCTTCGTCGCTGAAGGCCATCCGCCGCTGTTCGAGCCAGTGCTTGAGAGCATCCAGCCCGCCGATGTCAGCAGGCGTGGCCTCGCTGGGGCAGTACTCCAGCAGCTCGCTCTTGGCAATCGCCTGACGTTTTTCCTCCAGCACTTCCGCCAGGTCCTCCTCGCTCAGGCGTCCCCGCCGGGCCAGGGCCCGCGCCGCCAGCTGGCGTACCCGCTGCTCGCTGAGGCCGTGGCAGGCGGTGGTGAGCTGGTCGAGCACCGGGGCCCCCAGGGCCTCGCCACTGGCGCGGGCAATCGAGGCGAGCAGCTGACGGATCTCGCCCGCATCCGGCAGGGGCAGTTCCAGCACCGTGACGCTGTCGTCAAGCTCAGGTGGCAGCTGCCAGTTCGGTGCCGTGATCACCACGGTGCGTGGCGCCCGCCGCAGCTGCCCGGCCAGGTTGCGCAGGCGCCGGCAGATGCCCGCATCCTCGCAGTAGCGATGGAAGTCGCGCAGCACCAGGATCGCGCCCTGATCCGCGGGTAAGGGATCGAGGCAGGCCAGGGCCGCCATCGGGTTGCGAGCCGCCTCCCCCAGGCGGTTGGGGGCGCCGCTGAGCCCCTCGATGAAGTCCCAGCAAAGGAGGGTGCGATTTCCCAGGCGTGTGGCCGCCTGCTCCAGCAGGGTCTCCACCCGATCCTCCTCCAGGCTGCGGATCCAGAGAATCGGGGTGCGGGAGCGGATCAAGAGATCCAGTTGGTCGGCCCAGCTGCCGGTGGTCATGACTCCTGGGGCGAGTCCTGCTGAGACTGCAGGGCTGCCAGAGCAGACCAGCGGGGGTCGATGGGGCCCGTGGCCTGGCTGCCCCAGCTGGCTGGCCCCGGGCAATCGGTGCCGCAGCGGTTCACCAGCGGCAGCTGCAGGCTGAGGTGCTCGAAGGCCCAGTGGGCCGGATCAAAGCTGCCTCCCGGATCGAGGGTCTCGCAGGGGGTGTCGGGATCCAGCTCCAGGAGTGCCTCGCCCTCGGAGTCGAGCTCGGCTTCCAGGAGTGCTGCTTCCTGTGCGCCCTCGCCGAGCCAGAGCAATTCCCGCGTGTCAAACCCCAGGGGGTGATTGAAGTGCTGCAGGCAGCGGTCGCAGCAGAGGGTGACGATCGTGCTGGCCTGGCCTTCCACCTCCAGCAGGTTGCCCCGGTGCAGCACATGGATGTGGCCACGCACCGGAGTGAGGGTCTCCAGGGCCTCGAGCACATGATCGAGCTCCCAGTGCCTGCCAACCGCGAGGCCGCTGAGCTCGGCGATCGTGACCGGCCGCAGCGGATCGCTCACTTCTTGCCCTTGGGCTCAAATGGCAGGCGGCCAGCGGTGGCGCCCCCATCCGCACTCACGGTCACAGCCTGTTGGGCCAACTGCTGATCGAGGATCTTCTGGAGGTTCTCCGGCAGCGCCTCACGGGTGAGCAGGAAGGTCTGGAGGGCCTGGAAGATGTTGGCCACCACCATGTAGAGCAGCACCCCCGCCGGCAGGGGGAAGAAGAGGAACATGGCGGTGATCATCACCGGCGTGATCTTGTTGGCCGTCGACTGCTGAGGGTTGGGGGGCATGCCCATCCCCGAGAGGATCTGGGACAGGAACAGGGAGCCGCCGAAGGCCGCGACCAGGATCGCGATATCCCAGTTCACGCCGCCGTCGCCCATGAAGCCCACCTGGCCGAGGGCCTGGATGAACAGGAAGCCGCTGCGGGCCGCCAGTCCGGGCACCTTGGCCTCCACCGTGGCATCGCCGGTCGTGATGGCCGTGATCGTGCCGTTCTGGTCAACGCTCACGATGCCTTCGCCCTTGGTCACCGACCAGGTGGGCTGGAAGCGACTGCCGTTCTCGGCTCCGGAGAGCACGCTGGCGAAGCTGTCGCCGGCCTTGGTGTGGAGGTTGACGGTCTCGCGGTCACCGACCCCGAGTTTGGTTCCCTTCTCCAGGGTGCCGATCACCGGCACGTGGTTGGAGCTGCTGAGGAAGATGGCGTGGCTGGGGGTGTTGAACGCCTTGGGCTCCACCGCCGCGATCTGCTCACTCGGCAGCACCTTCACGTTGAAGGTGTAGGGCACATCGGCGAAGGGTGATCCCCGCAGGGTGGCGAAGAGGGCGAACAGAATCGGCATCTGCACCAGCAGGGGCAGGCAGCCGGCCAGGGGGCTCCCGAACTCCTGCATGAGCTTGCCCAGCTCCTCCTGCTGCTTCTGCGGGTTGTTGGCGTAGCGGCTGCGGATCTCCGCCTGGCGCTGCTGCATCACGGGCTGGGCGATGCGCATCCGGCGGGCGTTGCGGATCGAGCCGGCGCTGAGGGGGAACAGGGCCAGGCGGATCACCACCGTGAGGGCAATGATCGCCAGGCCGTAGCTCGGCACCAACCCGTAAAAGAAATCGAGGATCGGGATCAGCAGGTTGTCGGAGATGTAGCCGATCACGGCGCAGGGGGTGCTGGGGTGAAGGGGGCAGCGTGGCTCAGTGTGCCTGAGCGGGTGGGGCAGGTGGCGGGATGGGGCCGGCGCTCAGGCCGCCATGCCCTTGGGCTTGGCAGCCTGGCCTGCGGCCCGGCGTTCCTCGATGTAAGTCTCCAGTTCGCGGAAGCGCGGCACGGAACGCATCTCAAGCTTCGCGCCATCGCTCAGCACGAGCACCATGTCGCCCCAGGCACCGAAGCCCCGGGGAACGCTGCGCACTTCGCGAATCTGGCTGTACACCACCTGGGTGCGGTCCCTGCCGAGCCAGCCGCCATTCACCTCGATGCGGCGACTGGTGATGCGGAACCGCAGCCAGAGGGCCCGCACGATGGCCCCCACGGCGAAGGGGATGCCGATCAGGGTGAGGCCGAAGAAGAGGTTCACGATCAGGTCGCCCTTGGCCGGCCCACCCTCGTAGAAGACGGTTTCCTGGATCGTGGCGGCGCCCGGCTGGGGGGAGGGAGTGCTCATCGGATCAGGCCTGCGCGCTGCAGTAGCTCGCTGCATTCTCCCAGCAGAGCGGCCGGCTCGCGGTCGGCGCTGCCCGGTTTCAGGCTGATCAACAGCCAGATCGGGCCCTCGGGCCCGGCGATCGGGCACTGGAGCAGGTGGTGGTGCAGCAGCCGTCGCAGGCGGTTGCGCAGCACGGCCCGCTTGTGCACCTTGCTGCTCACAACCACGCCGCAGCGCCAGGGGCTGGGGGGCTGGCCGTGCTGGGCCGGGGGGAGAAGGGCCGGTTGGGCATGCAGCCAACGCAGCACTAAAAAAGGGCCGTGACTGGCACGACCCCGGCGGTAGAGGCTGTCAAAGGTGCGCTGGCCCTTCAGCCGGTGCCGTTGGGGCAGGGCCATGGGGGGCTGGCTGGAGGACGTTCCTGGGCCTGGGCCCAGGGCTCAGACGGCGAGGCGGGCACGGCCACGGCGACGGCGGGAGCGGATCACGCGGCGGCCGGTGTGGGTGCGCATCCGCACCCGGAAGCCGGAGACCCGCTTGCGCTTGCGGCTGGTTCCTTCAAGAGTGCGCTTGGTCATGGCCGGTTGCTCGCTCCCCTCTGCTCATCGGTTTGGGCTGAGGGGACAACCTATCAGGCGGGGTGTGCCCGGCTCAGTTGCTGGGGGGGTCGATCTGGATCAGCCAGCTGCCCAGGTAGCCGGAGATCGGCACATCGCCAGGGGCCTGGGCCAGGGCGTTGAACTGATACATCCCCACGTTGAAGGGATTGAACAGCAGCATGTACACCCCGATGGTGCCCGTGTCGGGGATCGGGGTGTCGGGGAAGATCTCGATGGCGCTGCCGTTCTCCGCGAGCTCGATGGTGGCCGGGATCTGCTCGAGGCAACGGGTGCGGGAGAGCATCCCCCCCTCGCTCATGCGGCACAGCTTCACCCGTTTCGGGTCGATCGTCGCGTCAAACGACTTGGGGATGGTGACGCTCAACTTGAGGATCGCGGTCTTGCGGTCCTTCGGTCGCAGGATCAGGTAATACTCCGAGCGCTTGAGGCGCTGGGTATCGGTCATGAAGAAGTAGAGCTTCCGGTAGTCCTTGCTGTTGTCCCAGCGGAACTCCAGCAGGCCGGGGGTGCCCTGGGCCTGGGCCGGGGGCATCAGGGGCGCCCTCCCGGCCAGCAGTCCAGCCGAGCCGGCCAGCGCCAGGCCGGTGGCGGCGGCCAGCCCCAGCAGGCCCCGCCGGGTGGAACGGCCAACGGTCGGCCGTGGCAGCAGAGGAAGGGCCATCGGGCTCGGGAGATTCACCCTTGATTCTCAGCAGGCCGTGTCGGCGCCGGGTTGCCCCAGTGGTCGGCCCGCTAGCTGGCGCGGTCCGGGCGTAGCCGGCTGGCCTCCCGCAGGTAGGGATGGCTGGGTTCACGGTCGACTTCCAGCCAGGCATGGGCCAGCAGCCGGATGCAGCGCGGCAGATCGCCCGCCACGGCCATCTGCTGGCAATCCAGCAGGGCCACCTGATCCCAGCCGTTGCGCCGCCGGGCGATGGCTGCCGGGAAGACGGCATCCAGATCGGCGGTCACGGAGAAGGTCACCGACACCAGGCGATCCCCCTCCAGGCCGTTGCGGGCGACCAGGGCATCGACCAGTTCCGCCACGGCGCTGCCGATGGCCTCACTGGTGTTCGCCTCGGCGGTGGTGGCGCCCCGCAGGGCACGCAGCTGCAGGTCGGCGTTCATGGCCACCACAGCCAGAGGGGCTGGCCGCTCCAGGCCAGCTCCAGGGAGAGGGCCTGGCCGAGGGCCCGCAGGGCCGAGCGGCCCGGCAGCAGGCCGGCGAACCGGCGAGGCTGGGCGCCGAACTCGGTGGGTCGAGTCTTCTCAGGGTCGAGGTCCGCCAGGCTGGCTGCCAGTCGCCGGGCGCTCTCCTCATCCCCCAGGGCGTCCACCAGGCCCAGGTCCAGGGCCTGGGCGCCAGTGAACACCCTGCCGTCAGCGAAGGCTCGCACCGCCTCTTCCGTCAGTCCCCGACCCTCCGCGACCGCTGCCACGAACTGGTGGTAGCTGGAGTCGATCAGCGACTGCAGGAGACTGCGCTCTTCAGTGGTCAGGGCCCGATCCGGGGACAGGATGTCCTTGTAGAGACCGCTTTTCACGGTCTCGAAGCTGATGCCGATCCGCTCCAGCAGCTTGGAGAGGTTGTTGCCCCTCAGGATCACGCCGATGGAGCCGGTGATGGTGCCGGGGTTGGCCAGGATCTTCTCGGCTGCCACGCCGATGTAGACCCCGCCCGAGGCTGAGATGTTGCCGAAGCTGGCCACCACGCGGCAGCCCTTCTCGCGCAGGCGCAGGAGGGCTGCGTGAATTTCCTGGCTGTCACCCACGGTGCCCCCGGGGCTGTCGATGCGCAGCAGCAGGGCGGGGCATTCCCGCTGTTCCACCTGCCGCAGGGCCTTGAGCACCCGCTTGCGCGTGCCTCCGGCGATGGGGCCCTCGATGGCGATGCGGGCCAGGGTGCGGCGGGACTTGCGGCGCCAGGGCCAGACCATGCGTTCGGGGGAGGGTGGCTGGATCTTAAAAAGAAGCTCCGATCCGGCCCCCGGCCCCATGCTCCAGGCCTCGCGCTGGTCTTCCTTGCTTCCACTGGCCATGGTGCTCCCCTTTGCGCTCTGGGGCACGGCCATGGCAGCGATGAAACCCTTGCTGGATGGGGCGGCTCCCCTGCAGGTGGCGACGCTGCGGCTGCTGCCCGCCGGGCTGGTGCTGCTCGCTGCGGCCGCCCTGTTGCGGCGTCCCCTGGGGATTGATCGGCGCGACTGGCCCTGGCTCCTGCTGTTCGCCCTGGTTGACGCCAGCCTCTTTCAGGGACTGCTGGCCCGGGGACTGGCCCAGACGGGGGCCGGGCTGGGATCCGTGCTGATCGACTCCCAGCCGCTGCTGGTGGCCCTGCTGGCCCGGAGCCTGTTCGGGGAGGCGATCAATCCCGTGGGATGGCTGGGGTTGATGCTCGGATTGCTCGGCATCCTCTGTCTGGGTCTGCCGGCGGCGGTGCTGCAGCACTGGTGGCTCGAGGGGCCTGTGGCCTTCGGCGTGCGGGCCTGGAGCCATGGGGAGCTGTGGATGCTGGCGGCCGCAGCGGCCATGGCGGTGGGCACGGTGCTCTGTCGGTTCGCCACCCGCCACAGTGACCCCTTGGCGATCACCGGCTGGCACATGCTTCTCGGCGGGCTGCCCCTGCTGCTGCTGGCCGAACTGCCCGCCACCCGCGCGGCAGCGGGGTGGCTTCCCCCCTGGACCGCTGCCCAGTGGGGCTGGATGGCCTATGCCACCCTGCTCGGCAGCGCCCTGGCCTATGGCCTCTTCTTCTGGTTCGCCAGCGCTGGCGATCTCACAGGCTTCACTGCGCTCACCTTCCTCACCCCGGTGTTTGCCCTGCTGTGCGGGGTGCTCTGGCTCGGGGAACAGCTCCAGCCCCTGCAGTGGCTCGGGGCCGCCCTGGCTCTGATCTCGGTGCTGCTGATCAACCGCCGTGCCCAGCTGTGGCGCCCGGGGGCGGCAGCCTGCACACCGGAGCAGGGGCCCTGATGCGCATCCTCGTGGCGAGCACCCCGGTGGGGTGCCTGGGCAGTGGCCGGGGTGGCGGGGTGGAGCTCACGGCCGCGGCCCTGGTGGCGGGCTTGCTGGAGCGGGGGCATCGGCTGACCGTGCTGGCGGGGGAGGGCTCCCGCCTGCCGCCGGCCTGCGATGGGGCCACCCTCTGGTGCGAGCGGGGTGCCGACCAGCCCAGCTGGCAGCACCGTCCCCGGCAAGCCCCGGTGGAGCTGCCACCGGATGCCCTGCTCGGCCGCCTCTGGCGCCGGGCTCTCCAGGAGCAGGGGCAGTTCGATGTGATCGTGAACCTCGCCTACGACTGGCTGCCCCTCTGGCTCACCCCCCACACCGCCACCCCCCTCGCCCACCTCGTGAGCATGGGCTCGGTGGCCGAGGTGATGGATGGGCTGATCGCTGAGCTGGCCCGCAGCCATCCCCGCCATCTGGCCTTTCACACCGCCGCCCAGGCCGCTGATTTCGCCTTGCAGGATCCTCCCCGCCTGGTGGGCAATGGCTTTGATCTGGATCGCTATGGCTTCCAGGCCGAGCCCGAGCCCCTGCTGGGCTGGGCCGGGCGGATTGCCCCGGAGAAGGGGCTGGAGGACGCGGCGGCCGTGGCGGCCGGCCTGGGGCTCCCCCTGGCGGTGTGGGGCCTGGAGGAAGACGGTGCCTACGCCCGGCGGGTGGAGGCGGCCGTGCCGGCCGGAACCCTCCAGTGGCGAGGTTTTCTGCCCACGGAGCGCCTTCAGGCCGATCTGGGTCGCTGTGCCGTTCTGCTGAACACGCCCAAGTGGAATGAGGCCTTCGGCAATGTGGTGGTGGAGGCCATGGCCTGTGGGGTGCCGGTGGCCGCCTATGCCCGGGGTGGTCCGGCCGAGATCGTGCAGGAGGGGCTCACCGGCGCCCTGGCGGTGCCCGATGATCGCGCGTCGCTGGCGGCTGCGGTGCTGCGGGCCCGCCAGGTGCGCCGAGGCGACTGCCGGCGCTGGGTGGAGGAACACTGCTCTCAGCAGGCCTTCGCTGCCCGGCTTGAGGCCTGGCTGGCCGAGCTTTGTGAGGCCGGCGCCGAGCGCCGATAGGGTCGATTCCAAGCCCGGTCCGTCCCCTTGCGCTCTTCTCCCGCCACCGATGGCCCGCCCGCGCCGGTGCCGGCTCCCCAGGCCCGCCGCCTCTGGCTGGCAGGGCTCCTGGCTGGGCTGCTGCTGTTCGTGTGGCAGCTCGGCAGCACCGGCCTGGTGGATGAGACGCCCCCCTTGTTCGCCGCCTCAGCCCGGGCCATGGCCGAGACAGGGGACTGGCTGATCCCCCAGGTCAACGGTCTGCCCCGTTACGACAAGCCTCCCCTGGTGTACTGGGCGATGGGGCTGATCTATGCCCTGCCCGCCCAGTCCGCCTGGGATCCCCTCGGCACCTGGGCCGCGCGCCTGCCCTCAGCCCTGGCTTCGGTGGCGGTGATGCAGGCCCTGTTGCAGACCCTGCTGCGCTGGCCCCAGGCGCGGCATCGGCCAGGCCTCACGGCCCTGGCCGCCGCCCTCGCCTGTGGGCTCTCCCCGCTGATGTTGATCTGGGGACGGATCGCCGTCAGCGATGCCCTCTTCAGTGGCTGCCTGGCGCTCAGCCTGCTCAGCTGCTGGAGCAGCTACGCCGGCGCCGGCCGGCACTGGTGGCGCGGCTGGGTCTTACTCGGGCTGGCCGTGCTGGCGAAGGGGCCCGTGGCCGTGGTGCTGCTGGGGCTCACCCTCGGGGGCTTCGCCTGGCTCCAGCGCGATCTGGCAGGACTGTGGCGCAGTCTCCGGGCTGGGCGCGGGCTGCTGCTCACTGGAGCGCTGGCCCTGCCCTGGTACGGCGCCGCCCTCCTGCGGGAGGGGGAGCCGTTCTGGCGGAGCTTCTTCGGCTACCACAACCTGCAACGCTTCAGTAGCGTGGTGAACAACCATCAGGCCCCCTGGTGGTTCTTTGGCCTGATGCTGGTGTTGGCGAGCCTGCCGGTCTCGCCGTTGCTGTTGCTGGGGCTGGGCCGGGCCCTTCGGGGGCCGGTGCCGCCGCCCGCCCTTTCCCTCCAACGTTTTGCCGCCTGCTGGCTGCTGGCCGTGCTGCTGTTCTTCACGGCGGCAGCCACCAAGCTGCCCAGTTACTGGCTGCCCGCCACCCCGGCGGCGGGCCTCCTGATCGCCCTGGCGGCCCAGCGCGGTGCCCGTCTGGCCTGGTGGCTCGTGCTGGCCCTCACCCTGATTCTGGCCACCGGCCTTGCCCTGGCCTCCATCTGGGTGCCATGGATCGTCACGCCGGAGATGCCCACCCTGCCGGTGGAGTTGCTCGTCAGCGGCCGCTTGCGCGTGGCGGCAGCCTGTTTTCTGCTGGCTGTCCTGCTCGGCCTGATCGGCTGGCGGCGGGCGCGGGTGCGCGCCCTGGTGTTGTTGCAGGTGCCCCTGGTGGCCTTCGTCCCCCTGGCGCTGCTGCCCCTGGCCCAGCTGGGGGACCGGTTGCGGGCTGAGCCCGTACGCCAGCTCGCGGCCACCGCTCGCCTCGCAGGGGTCTCCCTGCCCCCCTCCCAGCCCCTGGCGATGGTGGGGATGCTCAAGCCCTCCCTTCACTTCTATGGCCGCCGCGTGGTGGTCTACGAAGAGGCTGGACCGATCGGGCTGCTCAACCTGGCGGAGCGCCTGGAAAGCGAGCGACGCCGAGGCCAGAACCCCACCCCCGCCGCTGCCGGCGACCCCCTGCTTCTGGTGATTGATGACGCCACGGCCCGGCTCGCCCACTGGCAGGGGCTGGGCCACGAGCAACTCGACCGGGCGGGGATCTATGCCCTCTGGCGGCTCGATCGTGGTCGGCTCGCCGAGCGGGCCGATGCCCTGCGGCGACAGGGGCTCCGGTCGACCTGGCGTGAGCCCCGTGCCGAGCGCTACTGAGGCCGGTCCTGGGGAGTGGCCTCAGGCGGCTGGTTGCTGGCCGTCGCCAGGTGCCGCCGGCGACAGAAGCTGCAGTGCCCCCAGCGGGCCATCTCACCCGCGGGGGCCGGGCAGCCACAGGCCGGGCAGCAGGCCATCCCATGCACGTCGGCCCGGCTGGGGTGTCGGGCCCAGGTCGCCTGCGTCTCCTCAGCGGCCGGCGGGGCCAGGGGTGCCGCGTGGTGCTGCTCGACCCGCAGCTCCCTCACGGGAAAGCCGGCCGCGCGCAGGCTGGCCAGCAGCTGGTGGCGGTGGTACTGCAGGGCCTGCAGCCAGGGGCCGGGCGCGGCTCCCACGGTGAGGCGCGAGCCCTGCAGCCGCAGAGGGCGGCAGTGGGGGGCCAGCTGGGCGCCAGCCAGGGCTGGCCAGCGCTGCCACAGGGCTGCCAGGTGACCCTGGCGCTGCCACTGTTGCTCGAGGCTGGCCAGACAGTCCTGTACCGGCGTGGCCGGAGGCCGGGGGGCCGGCATCAGCAGGGAGAACGCCCCGAGCCGCCGGCTGCTGCTGGGGTTGGGCGGCTGGGCGGGCATGGCGACAACCGCGGCAGATCCGCCGGGCGGGTTGTGGTTAGCCTCCCAGCATCGCCCCGATCTGCCTCCTGCTCCACCCATGGGCTTCTTTGATCGCCTCAGCCGCCTGTTCCGCGCCAATGCCAATGCGGTGATCAGCAGCATGGAGGATCCGTCCAAGATCCTCGACCAGTCCGTGGAGGACATGCAGCGGGATCTGGTGAAGCTGCGCCAGGCCGTGGCCACGGCCATTGCCAGCCAGAAGCGCATCCAGAACCAGGCCGAGCAGGCGGACGCCCAGGCCAAGACCTGGTATGAGCGGGCTGAGCTGGCCCTGAAGAAGGGTGAGGAGAGCCTGGCCCGCGAGGCCCTCTCCCGCCGCAAGACCTACCAGGACACTGCCACGGCCCTGAACGGCCAGCTCCAGAGCCAGGCGGGCCAGGTGGAGCAGCTCAAGAAGAGCCTGCTGCAGCTGGAAAGCAAGATTGCCGAGGCCAAGACCAAGAAGGACATGCTCAAGGCGCGCGCCCAGGCGGCGCAGGCCCAGGAGCAGCTCCAGAGCGCGGTGAGCGGCCTGGGCACGGACAACGCCATGGCCGCCTTCGAGCGCATGGAGGAGAAGGTGCAGTCCCTCGAGGCCCGCAGTCAGGCAGCTGCCGAGCTGGCTGGTGCCGATCTGGAGAGCCAGTTCGCGGCCCTGGAGGGGAGCGATGTCGACGAGGAACTGGCCGCCCTGCGCAGCCGCCTCCAGGGCGGTCAGCTCGAAGGGGCTCCGGAGCCGATCGCCCTGCCCGCGGAGGGCGGGCCGGCCCCCCAGCTGGAGCCTGCCCAGGTGGCCCAGGTGGATGCCGAGCTCGAGGAGCTCAAGCGCTCGATCGACAAGCTCTGAACCCGTTCTCCATACAATCGCCCTTTCGATCACGCTCCCGCCGTGTCCGTTGCCCAGCTCACCGACGCCAATTTCGAGACCGAGGTGCTGCAGGCCGCCACACCGGTGCTGGTGGATGTGTGGGCCCAGTGGTGTGGCCCCTGCCGCCTGATGGCCCCCCTGATGGACTGGGCCGCCGCCGAGTACGCCGGCCGCCTGGCGGTGGGGAAGCTGGAGGCGGATCCCAATCCCGCCAGCCGCGACCGGCTCCAGGTGCAGGGCCTGCCCACCCTCGTGATCTACAGGGGCGGTCAGGAGGTGGCCCGCCATGAGGGCGCCATGGCCCAGGCCCAGTTGAAGGCCTTCCTGGATGCCCATCTCTGATCGGCTGGCCCAGCTCGGCAGCGGCGTCTTTGCCCGCAACGATCGCCGCAAGGCGGACTATGCCCGCCGCGCCGCTGATCCGGCTTCAGGTCTGCCCCCCCTCCTCGACCTCTCCCTCGGCTCGACGGATCTCCAGCCGCCCCCTGAGGCGATCGCGGCGATGGCGGCCCGGCTCGGGGAGCCCGCCAGCGCCGCCTACTGCCTGCATGCCGCCACGGCCCCCCTGCGCGAGGCGGTGGCGGCCTGGGCCCAGCGCCGCTTCGGCACGGTCGTTGACCCGGAAACCGAGGTGCTGCTGCTGGTGGGCTCGCAGGAGGGCACGGCCCATCTGCCCCTGGCCGTGCTCAATCCCGGTGACGCGGCCCTGTTGCTCGATCCCTACTACCCCTCCCACATGGGGGGCCTGCATCTGGCCTCGGCGCGGCCCCGGCTGCTGCGGCTCGATGCAGCGGCCGCCTGGCGTCCTGATTTCGAGCAGCTCTCCCCTGCGGAGTGGGACGAGCTGGCTCTGATGGTGCTGGGCTTTCCCCACAACCCCACCGCCACCACCGGCGAGCAGGCCTGGGTGGATGCGGCGGTGGAAAAGGCGCTGCGCCATTCCGTCGTGCTGGCCCACGACAACCCCTATGTGGATCTGGCCCTCGACGGCACGGCCCCGGCCCTGCTGCGCAACCCGGCCTGGCGCCAGTGCGGGATCGAGTTTTTCTCGTTTTCCAAGAGCTGGTGCCTGGGGGGATATCGCCTGGCCTTCGCCATCGGTGCCGAGTGGCTGATCACGGCCCTGCGCCAGCTCAAGGGGGTGGTGGATTTCAACCAGTCCCTGGCCCTGCAGGCCGGGGCGATCGCGGCGCTGGAGCAGGCCCCGCACTGGCCGGAGCGGCTCTGCGCCGTCTACCGGCAACGGCGCGATGCGATGGCCGCCGCCCTGGAGGCGGTGGGCTGGCCGGTGCCCCTGCCCTCGATGGCCCTCTATCTCTGGTTGCCGCTGCCTCCCCTGGCTGCGGATCTCGACTCCGAGCGTTTCTGTGCTGCCCTGCTGGAGGCCAGCGGCGTGGCCCTCACCCCGGGTCATGGCTTCGGCCCCGGTGGGGAGGGATGGGTGCGTCTGGCGCTGGTGCATCCCCAGGCGGAGCTGGAGGCTGGCGCCGCCCGCATCGGTCGCTGGCTCGCCAGCCGTTGAGGGCTCCGGCCCCCACAGTCCCCTGGCGGCTGCGGCGCCTGGCGGTGTGTGCCAGCACTGAGCGTGAGCTGGATCGCTGGCTGGCCGCTGGTGCCTCGGCGGCGGTGCAAGGGGGCCAGCGGCTGGCGGTGCTGGCCCGCCACCAGCGCCATGGCCAGGGTCAGCAGGGACGGATCTGGCTTGCACCGGTCGGCGGGGTGTGGCTCAGTGCCGCCCTCCCCTGGCCGGAGCGCCAGGGGGCTGCCCTGGGGCTGGCGGTGGCTGTGGGCGTGGCCCTCCAGCTGGAGCGCCTGGGGCTGGAGCCCCGCATCAAGTGGCCCAATGACCTGTTGCTCGGGGGGCGCAAGCTGGCAGGGCTGCTGCCGCGCCTTCGCCTGCGGGGCGAGCGGGTGCGTTGGGCCCAGGTGGGCCTGGGCTTGAACGGGGTGAATCGGGTGCCGGCCGGCGCGATCAACCTGGCGACGGCCCTGGCGGGTTTACCGGCGGGTCCCGGCGCTGGGCGCGGGCGTCCCTGGCATCCCCAGGCCGTGCCTCGTCGGCTGCTGCCGCTGGTGCTGGCTGGGCTCGACTGGGCCGTGGCCCAGGCCGACGAACCGACACTGGTGCGTGCGCAGGCTGAGGCCCGCCTCTGGCGGCCCGCTGAAGGGGTGCAGCTGGCCGGCCAGCCGTGGCAGGTGGAGGGGCTGGAGATCGACGGGGGCCTGCGGCTGCGGCGGGGCGCCCTGCTCACCCGCATTCACCGCCAGTTCTGATGCGGGCGAAAGCGGCACGGATTTTTACAATGCGGCCCATGGCACAACGCACCACCCTGATCCGGCTCGCGCTGGCCCTGTGCGCTCCGGCCTCTCTGGCCGCTGTGCTGTGGTCTTCCCTGGCTGCTGCGGAGGAGCCGGCAGCGGAGATCACCGCCCCGGTGGCGGCTCCGCCACCGCCCCCAGCTGTCCCTGCCCCCGAGCGGCTGCAGGCGGCTCCGCCGCCTGCAGCCCTGCCGCCCGCCCAGCCCGCGCCCCTGCGTTTTGACCAGTCCCTCGATGCGCTGGTCAAGGAGGGCATCGTCAGCCCGGCGGAGCGCCAGCGGATCCGCACCGGTGCCACCACCACGCCCCAGCAATCGCTTGCCCACCAGCGGGCCTGCCGCAGTGGAGCGCTCTCCGAACAGGAGTGCCGCACCGGCGTGGTGGTGCGCTGGCGCGGGCGCAACGACCAGCCGTCCACCGAGGCCGATGCCCTGGCGGCAGCAGGGTCGGAGCTGGCGGTGGCTGGCGGCGTCTCCTTGCTCGGTGCGCCCCTCACCACCCCCCTCACCGTGCCGGTGTCGGCCCTGCTGGCGGGCCCTGGCGGCACCTTCAGTCTCGCCAGTGTGTTCGCGGTGACGCCACGGCCGGCGCCGGTGCTGGGCAATGGCAACCGCCGGCTGCTCTTTCCCCTGATCGGCTCGGCCGTCACCTCCAGTGAGTTCGGCTATCGCCTCCACCCCGTGCTGGGGAGCTGGCTGATGCATGCGGGCAAGGATCTGGCCGCGCCCCAGGGCACCCCGGTGGTGGCCGCCCTGGCCGGTCGGGTGATGAGCAGTGGTCTAGCGGGTGGCTATGGCCTGGCCATCGAAATCGAGCACGAGAATCCACGCCGCCGCACCCTCTACGGCCACCTCAGCGAGCTCTACGTGAAGCCCGGTGACCGGGTGCGCCAGGGGGAGGTGATCGGTCGCGTTGGCAGCACCGGTCTGAGCACCGGTCCTCACCTGCATTTTGAGCTGCGCCTGCCGGCCGAGGGCGGCTGGGTGGCGGTGGACCCGGGCGATCTTGACCCCGGCGCTGCGGCGGCCGGCAGTGATGCGATCGCCATGCTGATGGGGCAATTGCTCCAGCGGCTGGAGCGACCCCAGGCCCGGCGAAACCTGCCGCAGCAGACTGCCCTCGCCCCGTCGCCTGCCGCAGCCCGTTAGCGCGCGCTGGTGATCCGGCCGTCCCGGAAGTGCACCACCTGGTCAGCCCGGGCGGCGACATCGTCTTCGTGGGTCACCAGCACCAGGGTGATGCCGCTGCGGTGCAGTTGGTCGAAGATGGCCAGCACCTCCTCGGTGGTGCGCGAATCGAGGGCGCCGGTGGGCTCATCGGCCAGCAACAGGGCCGGCTCGTTGATGATGGCCCGGGCTATGGCCACCCGCTGCTGCTGGCCACCGGAAAGCTGGTTGGGTTTGTTGTTCAGCCGCTGTCCCAGACCCACCCGCTCCAGGGCCTCCTGGGCCCGCCGGCGCCGCTCGGCTGCCGGTACGCCGGCATAGACCATCGGCAGCATCACGTTCTCCAGGGCCGTGAGCTGGGGCAGGAGGTGAAACTGCTGGAACACAAAACCCAGCTGGTGGTTGCGCAGATCGGCGAGGGCATCGTCGTCGAGGGTTTCCACCGGCACCCCATTGAGGCGGTAGCTGCCGCCACTGGGTCGATCCAGGCAGCCGAGGATGTTCATCGCCGTGCTCTTGCCGGAGCCGGAGGCCCCCATCACGGCCAGGTAGTCGCCCTGGTTGACCCGCAGATCGAGGCCGTCCAGAGCACGCACCTGGGATTCGCCGACGCCGTAGATCTTCTCCACCCCGATGAGCTCGGCGACGGGCCGGCAGGGGGCTGGCTGGCCTGGCTGCATCAGCTCAGGGCTGCCTGAAGGAGAGGGGTCCCCGCCACGGCCTGGCTGGCCCAGGTGAACAGGGGGCTCGAGAGGATGCCGCCAACAGCGGTCACGATCACACAGCCCACCAGAGCCGTGCGCAGAGCGGGAAGACCGGGCACGCGCCAGTTGATGGCCGGGTAGGCCTTCACCACATCGGAGGCTTCCTGGGGCTCCTTCACCACCATCATCTTGATCACCGAGATGTAGTAGTAGATCGAAACAACGGAGGTGAGCAGGCCCACAACCACCAGCAGGTATTGGCCATCGGCCCAGCCCGCGAAGAAGAGATAGATCTTGCCGAAGAAGCCCAGCATCGGCGGAATACCTCCCAGGGAGAGGAGGCAGAGGCTGAGGCCCAGGGTGATCAGAGGATCCTTCTGATAGAGACCGGCATAGTCGCTGATCCGGTCACTGCCGGTGCGAAGCGAGAAGAGGATGATGCAGGCGAAGGCCCCCAGATTCATGAACAGGTAGGCCGCCATGTAGAGCACCATGGCGGCATAGCCGTCCTCGGTGCCGCACACCAGGCCGATCATCACAAAGCCGGCCTGGCCGATGGAGCTGTAGGCCAGCATCCGCTTCATGGAGGTCTGGGCCAGGGCCACCACATTGCCCAGCACCATGCTCAGCAAGGCCAGCACGGTGAACAGCAGCTTCCACTGGGTGTCGAAACTGCCGAAACAGCCCACCAGGATGCGCAGGGCGAGGGCGAAGCCGGCGGCCTTGGAGCCCACCGAGAGGAAGGCCACCACCGGCGTGGGCGAACCCTCGTACACGTCGGGGGTCCACTGGTGGAAGGGCACCGCGGCAATCTTGAAGGCCACCGTGGCAAGCACGAACACCAGGGCCAGGGCGGCGATCGGTGAGGTGCTGGTCTGCAGGGCCACGCCCACAGCCTCCAGGCTGGTGGAGCCGCCCGTGAGGCCGTAGAGGAGAGAGGCGCCGTAGAGAAACACGGCCGCGGCGGCCGAACCCACCAGCAGGTACTTGAGCGCGGCCTCGGAACTGCGGGCGTCGCGCTTCATGTAGCCCGAGAGCAGGTAGCTGGCCACCGAGAGGGTTTCCAGCGACACGAAGATGCTCACCAGGTCGGTGGAGCCGCACAGGAACATGGCCCCGAGGGTCGCCGCCAGCAGGATCGCCGCGTATTCGCCTACCGGCGTGCCGCTGCGCTCCACATAGCGCCAGCTGAGCATCAGGGTGATCAGGGTGGAGGCGGCCACCACGGCCCGGAAGGCGACCGCCAGGTTGTCGGCCAGGAAGCTGCCGAGGAACGAGGGGGCCAGGTCGGGGGCGCTCCACTGCAGAGCCAGCAGCACCAGGGCACCCCCCAGACCGGCGTAGCTGACGGGTGGCACCCAGCGGCTGGCCGCCTTTTCGCCAGCCAGATCCACCAGCAGGCAGAGCACCAGAGCCAGCAGCACCGCCCCCTCCGGCGCAATGGCGGCGGCATTGAGCTGCAGGGCCAGGCTCGAGACGCCTGTGCCGTTGCCGATGGCGTCAACCGCCGGATTGACCGCGGTGAGGAGGGCGCCGGGCAGGGACATCACAGCGGCTCTAGGGCCAGGGTTTGTTGCGCGTGACTGTAGCGGCGCTGTTCCCGGCCTTCCTGGTCCGCCACTTCCGGACGGGTGGTGCGATAAAGAGGGAAGCGGTCGTCCACCTGCCTGTGGGTCACACCCTCGTCATCGTTGAGAGCCCCACGAAGGCCCGCACCATCCGCGGCTTCCTTCCCAAGGACTTCAAGGTGGAAGCCTCCATGGGGCACGTGCGCGACCTGCCCAACAACGCCAGTGAGATCCCGGCGGCCCACAAGGGCGAGAAGTGGGCGAACCTCGGCGTGAACACCGCCAACAACTTCGAGCCCCTCTACGTGGTGCCGAAGGACAAGAAGAAGGTGGTGAAGGAGCTCAAGGACGCTCTCAAGGGGGCCGACCAGCTGCTGCTGGCCACCGACGAAGACCGGGAAGGGGAATCGATCAGCTGGCACCTGCTGCAGCTGCTCAATCCGAAGGTGCCCGTCAAGCGGATGGTGTTCCACGAGATCACCAAGGAGGCGATCGGCCGGGCCCTGGAGCAGACCCGCGAGCTCGACATGGAGCTGGTGCACGCCCAGGAGACCCGGCGCATCCTCGATCGGCTGGTGGGCTACACCCTCTCTCCGCTGCTGTGGAAGAAGGTGGCGTGGGGGCTCTCCGCCGGCCGCGTGCAGTCGGTGGCGGTGCGCCTGCTCGTGCAGCGCGAACGGGCGCGCCGGGCCTTCAAAAGCGGCAGCTACTGGGACCTCAAGGCCCGGCTGGAGCAGGGCGGCAGCGGTTTTGAGGCCAAATTGAGCCAGCTGGGCGGCGTGAAGATCGCCGGCGGCAGCGATTTCGACGAGAGCACCGGCGCCCTCAAGGCCGGCAGCAAGGTGCGCCTGCTCGCCGAAGCCGAGGCCCGCCAGCTGCGCGAGGCGGTGCTGGCCGCCCCCTGGTCCGTGGCGGCGGTGGAGGAGAAGCCCACCGTGCGCAAGCCGGTGGCCCCCTTCACCACCAGCACCCTGCAGCAGGAGGCAAACCGCAAGCTGCGACTCTCGGCCCGCGAAACCATGCGCACGGCCCAGGGGCTCTACGAGCGCGGCTTCATCACCTACATGCGCACCGACTCGGTGCACCTGAGCGAGCAGGCGATCAGCGCCGCCCGCAGCTGCGTGGCCGCCAAATATGGCCAGGAGTATCTGAGCCCCAGCCCGCGCCAGTTCTCCACCAAGGCCCGCAACGCCCAGGAGGCCCACGAGGCGATCCGCCCGGCCGGTGAGAGCTTCCGGGATCCCAGCGCCACCGGCCTCGATGGCCGCGACCTGGCCCTCTATGAGCTGATCTGGAAGCGCACCGTCGCCTCCCAGATGGCCGACGCCAAGCTCACGATGCTGAGCGTGGATCTGGAGGTGGATGGCGGAGCACTGGGCACCGCCAGCTTCCGGGCCAGCGGCAAGCGCATCGATTTTCCCGGCTTTTTCCGTGCCTATGTGGAGGGCTCCGACGATCCCGATGCGGCGCTGGAGGGTCAGGAGGTGCTGCTGCCGGCCCTGAACACCGGCGACCAGCCCGGCTGCCGGGAGGTAGAGGCCCTCGGCCACCAGACCCAGCCCCCCGCCCGCTACAGCGAGGCGGCTCTGGTGAAGATGCTGGAGAAGGAGGGCATCGGCCGCCCCTCCACCTACGCCTCGATCATCGGCACGATCGTCGACCGGGGCTACGCCACCCTGTCCGGCAATGCCCTCACCCCCAGCTTCACCGCCTTTGCGGTGACGGCCCTGCTGGAGGAGCACTTTCCGGACCTGGTGGACACCAGCTTCACCGCCCGGATGGAGAACACCCTCGATGAGATCTCCCACGGCCAGGTGCAGTGGCTGCCCTACCTGGAGAGCTTCTACAAGGGTGAGAAGGGCCTGGAGGCCCAGGTGGCCCAGCGCGAGGGCGACATCGATCCCGGCGCCTCGCGCACCGTGGAGCTGGAAGGGCTGCCCTGCGTGGTGCGTATCGGCCGCTTCGGTGCCTATCTGGAGGCCAAGCGCGTGGCCGACGACGGCAGCGAGGAGCTGCTCAAGGCCACCCTGCCCCAGGAGATCACCCCGGCCGACCTCGATGCCGAGAAGGCCGAGCTGATTCTCAAGCAGAAGGCCGATGGGCCCGAGGCGCTCGGCGAGGATCCCGAGACCGGCGAGCTGATCTACCTCCTCTTCGGCCAGTACGGCCCCTACCTGCAGCGGGGCCAGGTGAGCGATGAGAACCCCAAGCCCAAGCGCGCCTCCCTGCCCAAGGGGGTGAAGCCGGAGGAGCTGAAGCTGGAGGATGCCCTGGGCCTGCTGCGCCTGCCGCGCCAGCTGGGCGAGCATCCCGAGGGCGGCAAGATTGAGGCCGGCCTGGGCCGTTTCGGTCCCTACGTGGTGCACCACAAGGGCAAGGGCGAAAAGGATTACCGCTCCCTCAAGGCCGAGGACGACGTGCTGATGGTGGGGCTCTCCCGCGCCCTGGAGCTGCTGGCGATGCCCAAGCGGGGCCGGGGCGGCCGCACCGCCCTCAAGGATCTGGGCACCCCCGAGGGCGCCGATGAGGCGATTCAGCTGTTCGATGGCCCCTATGGCCTCTACGTGAAGCAGGGCAAGGTGAACGCCTCCCTGCCGGAGGGCACCACCGCCGACACCATCACCCTGGAGCAGGCCCTGGAGCTGCTCGCGGCCAAGGCGGCCAGCGGCAAGGCCAAGGGCCGCAAGCCGAGTGCGAAATCCGCCGCCGGCAAGTCGCCTGCAGGCCGATCGACGGCCGCCAAGGCGAGCACCGCCAAGGCTTCCGCAGCCAAGACGGCGGCGGCGAGGAAGACGCCTGCCACCACCAAGACAGGCCGTCTGCGTGCCAGCGCCGTGCGGGTGATCAAGGCGGCCGATAGCTGATGGGCAGCCGGCAGCTGGTGATGGGGCTCGGGCTGGCGGTGGCGGTGGCCGGATGCAGTGGCACGCCATTGGGCGAGCGTCTCAGCGCCAGCTTTCCCCAGGCCGGCGGCGGCTCCGCTCCCCAGGCCGCGCCAGCAACGCCGGCACCTTCGCCGGCTCCGGGCCCTCCCTCCGCCGGCTCTGCCGCCCCCACGCCTGGCCCCCCAGCAGCCCCCAAGCCGACCCGGCCCGCGGAGCGTTCCCAGGGCCCCTCCCCCAGGCCAGCCAGCCAGCCAGCTCCGGCTGCCAAGGCCCTGCCACCGGCGCCCTACAGGCTCACCCTGCGCCTGCCGGCCGCCGATCCTGCAGCCCCTGCCGAGGCGGTCACCCAGGCCCTCAGGGCAGCAGGAGTCTCATTTGAGGTGGAGCGGATCGAGCAGGCTCCTCCAGCTCCCGCCAGCCCTGTGATGTCAGCACCGGCCCCTGCCACGTCCCAACCGGCTCCCCCTCCCCGCTGATCCCGCCCAGCAACCCGGTCGATCGATCCAGCCCAACGCCTCCATCCCTCTGCCTCACCCCGCTGATGGCTGTGCCCCCATCCCGTTCCCCCCGCGGTGGCCAGCTCAGTGCCCGCCAGGCCCGCCAGCTGATGGACACCGCCTACCTGGCTGCCGCCACGGGGCTTCTCTGGGTCGCGCTCTACTACCTGCCCGTCGGCAGCCCCCTCTTTCGCCTGGCCCTTCCCCTGCCACTCACCCTCCTCCAGTTGCGCCATGGCTGGCGCTGCGCCGTGGAGGGTCTGCTGGTCACGGCCCTGCTCCTGGTGGCCTTGATGGGCCCGATCCGCGGCCCCCTGGTCGTCTTCCCCTATGGCCTTCTCGCCCTCTGGCTCGGCTGGTGTTGGCGACGGCGCACCAGCTGGTGGCTGAGCTGGGGAGTGGGCAGCGTGATCGGCACCCTCGGATTTCTCGTGCGCGTGGCGGTGCTGTCGGTGATGGTGGGTGAGAACCTCTGGGTGGTGATCACCACCGCCGCTGCGGGCCTGCTCGAGCGCCTCGCCGGTGGGGTGGGCCTGGCCGCAGCTGTGGATCTGGCCCAGGTGCAGGTGGCCGCAGTGCTGCTGGTGTGGGTGCAGAACCTGATCATCGTGCTCGCGCTCCACGCGGTGGCCTATTGGATCTTTCCGCGCCTGCAGGCTCCGATCAGCGAGCCTCCTGCTGCTCTGCGGGCTCTGGTGGCACTGGATCCACTCTGATGCCGTTCCCCCTGGTGCCGTGATGCAGGCCGCCCAGCCGCCCCCGCAGTGGCAGCGCAGCCGGGTCCTGCTCCTGCTGGCGGCCACCGAGACCGCGGCCGTGCCGGGTATCTCCGCAGCCGGAGCGACCCCAGCCTCCCGCCTGGGTACCGCGGCCGCCGACGCCGAGCTTCTGCTGCGCGGTCCGGGGCCGGGGCGTCCCCATGCCCTGCCCCCGCTGCCGGCCGGGGTGAGCCCAGCCCTGATCAGCCATGTGGTGCTGCGGGAGCTGGGGCTGCTGGAGCGACTGGTCGTGGCAGACCTGGGCTGTGCCGTTGCGCCCGCCGTCCCCCACCTGCGCCTGCCGGGCCAGGAGGGCGACGGCCCTGCCCGCTGCCTGAGCAGTGGGCAGGCCATGGCTCTGGAGCGGGTGGAGGCGCTGCTGGCCAGGGGCAAGGCCTGGGGCCAGGCCTTGCCGCCTGGGGACCCTCTGGTGCTGGCCGAATGTGTGCCGGGTGGCACCACCACCGCCCTGGCCGTGTTGCGCGGGCTGGGGCTGGCCGCCGATGGGCTGGTGAGCGGCAGCCTGCGCCGCAGCGCCCACGCCCTCAAGGCGGCCTTGGTGGATCAGGGTCTGGCCGCTGCAGCCCTGGAGGGCGAGAGCACTGTGCCGGCCAGGGTGCTGGCGGCGGTGGGTGACCCGATGCAGCCCCTGGCGGCCGGGTTGTTGCTGGCCGCCGCAGGCCGGGGTGTGCCCGTGCTGCTCGCCGGCGGCAGCCAGATGGCAGCGGTGCTGGCGGTGGCCCTGGCCCTGGCGTCTCCAGCCCAGCGCGCCCGGTTGGCGGCCGCCACCTGGCTCGCCACCACCGCCTGGGTGGCGGAAGAGCCCGAGAGCGACCTTGAGCGCTTGCTGGCCCTGATCGCCGCCCGCTGGCAGGTGGAGCCGCGCCTGCGGGTGGCCGGGCTGCGATTCCATGCCTGCCGCAGCGCCGCCCTGCAGGATTTCGAGCGGGGCTTCGTGAAGGAGGGAGTGGGTGCTGGCGGCCTGGCCTGGATCTGGCAGCGCCTCGGGCGTGATCCAGCGGCCCTGGCCGAGGCCTGTGATCGGGCCTGCACACACTTGTTCGCCGAGGCCGGTGCTTAGGGTTCGGCCCATGCCCGCTCCCGCCGATCCACTGCTGCGCCGTCGCCAGTTCCTCCAGCTGGGACTGGGCGCCTCGGCTCTGCTGGCTCTGCCTGGCTGCCGCACGGATGGGGCCCAGGAGCTGCTGGGGGCTGCCGGGGAGCAGCCAGCCAGCTGGCTGCGGGATCTTCCCAGGGGCTGGCGCAGCCGGAGCCTGCCCGATCCAGCCGCTGTGCTGGCTCGCCTGCAGCCCGGAGCACCAGGGCCGGTTCCTGCCCTGGTGGGTCTGGGCGACGGCTGGGCTTCCACCCAGCCCCCTACCCACTGGCGCCCCCTGGAGGCGGCGCCCTTGTTGGAGCGTCTGGCGGCCTGGGCCGCCCCCGTGAGCCGCCTTTTCGCCGCGCCGGGACAGCCGGCCTTCGCCTTCCCCTGGGCCTACAGCCCCTGGGTGCTGGCCTTGCGCTCCCGGGGTGTCCTGGCCGCCCGCGGGGCGGAGGGCTGGTCGTTGCTGCTCGATCCCAGCCTGCGGGGGCGACTGGTGCTGCCGTCGAGCCCTCGCGTCTGCATCGAGCTGATGGGCCGGGATTTCGAGCGCATCCAGGCGCTGCGCCGCCAGGCCCTGGCCCACGATGATCGCCATGGCCTCAACCTGCTGCTGAGCGGCAAGGCTCAGGCAGCGGTGCTGCCGCTGCGGCGGTTGCTTCCGCTCCTGCGCCGGGATCAGCGCCTGGCGGTGGTGCTGCCCGAGGGTGGTGCGCCCCTGAGCTGGCAGCTGCTGCTGCGCCCCGCCGGCAGCGCCGCCCCTGCTCCGCTCGATTGGATGGCCGCGGCCCTGGAGGCCCCCCTGCTGCCGGCGCTGCTGCAGGGGGGCTGGGTACCTCCCCTCCCTCGGGCGGTTCTGGAGCCCCTGGTGCGGCGTTTCCCCCAGCCCATCGCCGGATTGCTGTTGCCGCCGGAGGCCTGGCTGGACCGCTCCTGGAGTCTGCCGCCGCTGAACACCGCCGAGCGCCTGGCCCTGCAGACGGTCTGGGACGCTGCCGCTCCTGATCGGCCTGCCTGATCCGGGGCCTGGGCCGGGAGCACTGCTCAGCCCCAGAGACGCCGCCGCGGGGCGGCCGCCAGCCGGCGATGGGTGTCAGCCAGGAGGGCGGGGATGGGCAGGGTCAGGGGGCAGCGGGGCAGACAGGCGCCACACCCCTGGCAGGCCTCGGCATTGAGCGCTTCCCACCAGTGGCCGGCTCGGCCGATTAGGTTGTAGCGCTGGCCCGCGAAGACCTCCATGCCGTGGCCGACGGCCAGGTTGCGCAGGCGCAGCAGCTCGGGGATCGGCACCGCGTTGGGGCAGGGCAGGCAGGCGCGGCACTGGCCGCAGCGCTCGGCGCCCAGGCGTTCCCGGCCGGCCGTGCCGAGGCGTGTCAGGGCCTGGCGCTGCTCCGGGCTGAGCCAGGGGGGCTGGGCCTCGGCAGCGGTGCTCGCCGGGCTGGATGGGCTGCACCAGCCACCGGCCGGCGAGGGCCCGCCGATGGCGGCGGCCCAGGCCAGATCGCTGGGCTGCTCAGCCCCCAGGCTCAGGGTGGAGACCCCCTGGTCGAGCAGAAAGCGGTAGGCCAGCTCCAGGGGGTGGAACGGGGCGCAGTCGGCCAGCAGCTCGGGTGGTGGGTCGTAGAGACGGCCACCCTTGTCGGCCGGGGAGATCGCCAGCACGCCGATGCCCTCGGCCAGGGCGGCGCGGGCCAGGGGCAGGCGGGTCTGGTCGAAGAGGTGCAGGTGCAGGCTGCAGGCCTGGAAGCGGCCCGTGGCCAGGGCGGCTTCGATCAGCTCAGGTGAGCCGTGGCTGGTGAAGCCCACCTGCCCCACCAGGCCCTCGCCGGTGGCCCAGGCCAGCAGTTCGGCGCCCGGGCCCTGGTGGGCCCACGCCAGGTGCTCGGGCAGGTTGAGGCCGTGCACCGCCAGGGTGGTGAGCTGGGGGATCCCCAGGCGCTTGAGAATCGCCCGCAGCTGCTGCTGGGCGGTGGCGAGGTCGCTGCCGGGCAGCAGCTTGCTGGTGATGCGCCAGCCGCCCTCCGGTCGCAGTCCGTGCTGCGCGAGCGCGGCCAGGGCCTGGCCCAGAAAGCTCTCGGCGGGCCCGTAGGCCGGGGCCGTCTCCAGGTGGTTGAGGCCGGCGGCCAGGGCGGCGCGCAGCACCGCCTCCATCTGGGCGGGGCTGCCCAGGGCCCGCATCGTGCCCAGGGTGAAGACCGACACCGGCGGGCCGGCGCCGTAGGGGCGCTGGTGGCCCGTGATCAACCGCCGTCGCCGGAGGGGTTCTCCGGCTGGGAGTCGCCCTCCTCGGTCGGTGGCGTTTCGCCGGCTTCCGCCGGCTCGGGCTGGGCCTGGCTCAGGTGGCGCACCAGTTCAGCCGGGCTCACAGAATCGAGGAAGCGGCGGAACTGGTCCTGGTCTTCGGCGTCGGCCTCCGCATCCACGGGGATGGAGGCATCCGCCACCACTTCCTCCAGCATCCAGATCGGGCTGCCGGTGCGCACGGCCAGGGCGATGGCATCGCTCGGCCGGGCATCCAGTTCGAGGGCGCCCCCACCCCCGCCGCCCTGACTCTTGGTCGCTGCGGCGTCGTCGCTGCGCTGGAGCTTGAGCACCGCCCGGAAGGTGCTGTCTTCGATGGTGTGGATCACCACGCGCTCCAGCTGCAGCCCGCCGGCGTCCAGCAGGGCCACCATCAGGTCGTGGCTGAGGGGGCGCGGCGGCGGCTCATCGCCGAGGCCCGCCAGGATGTTCTGGGCCTGGGCCTGGTCGATCCAGATCGGCACCTGCCGGCGGCCGGAGGGGTCGCGCAGGAGCACGATCGGGCTGCGGCTGGCCGCATCCAGGGCGATGCCGGCGACGCGCATTTCCACCATGGTGTGGCGAGCCCCTTTGCCCGATTATGGCCAGCAGACCGCGGGGGGGCCGATGTTCACCGGATTGGTGCGGGCGACCGGGGTGATCGAGCGCGCCGCCGGTGGGGTGCGCCTGCGCTGGGAGGCCGCCGCCGAGGGCTGGGGGCCGGCCGAGCTGGCCCTGGGCGACAGCGTCGCTGTCGACGGGGTCTGCCTCACCGTGGCCGAGCGCCTCGCCGACGGTTTCCGCGCCGACGTCAGTGAGGAGACCCTGGCCCGCACCACCCTGGCGGCGAAGGCGCTGCGGCGGGCGCCGGTGAATCTGGAGCCGGCCCTGCGCCTGGCGGACCGTCTCGGTGGGCACCTGGTGAGTGGCCATGTGGATGGCCTGGGGCGGGTGGTTGCCGTGGAGCGCCAGGTGGCCTCCTGGCATCTGGAGCTGGCCTGGCAGGACCCGGCCTATGGCCGTTACGTCTGCGAGAAGGCCAGCGTGGCCGTCGATGGCATCAGCCTCACGGTGGCGGGCTGCCAGCCCTCCGGAGACCGGTTCTGGATTGCGGTGATCCCCCACACCTGGGCGGCGACCACCCTGCAGGGCTTGCGGGTGGGGGATGCGGTGAACCTGGAGGCGGATCTGCTGGCCAAATACGCCGAGCGTCTCCTGGCCACCCGGCTGGCGGGTCCTGAAGCGTCCCCCTCGGCGATCAATCGGGACTGGCTGGTCGAACACGGGTGGTCTGCTTAGGGTTGAGGGGCGATGCACACCAGCGCCATGGCGGCAGCGGCCAGCCTGCGGGCGTTCACCCTGTTTGAGGGGGCCCTGATGCTGGTGCTGGGGGTGCTGGCCCTGGCCTTTCCGGTGCTGGCCTCCAAGTGGGTGACCGCCGTGGTGGCGGGGGCCTTCCTGGTGGGCGGCCTGATGGGCTGGATCGACAACCTGCTCCGGGCCCGCCTGCTCAGCCGCTGGCTCACCTTCTGGCGGCTGGTGGTCTCGACCCTGTTTCTGGTGGCCGGCGGCAGCATGATCCAGCAGCTGGGGGCCCCCGAGACCGCGCCCGTGGCCACCCTCGCCCTGGCCATCGGTGTGGTGTTTCTGCTGGAGGGCCTGGTGGCCCTGGGGGTCTCCCTCAGTCACCGGCAGGTGCGCGGCTGGGGCTGGGGCCTGCTCAACGGTCTGGTGACCGTGCTGCTGGGCCTGTTGATCCTGAGCATGGGCAGCTCAGGTCTCCTCAGCGTGCTGGGGTTGCTGGTGGGCGTGAGCTTCCTCTTCAGCGGCATCGACCTGCTGCGTTTCAGCGCCCGCTTCCACGATCCCTGAGAACACCAGGGGCCGGGGCCGCAGCGCATCAGCCTTCGGCGTCGCTGTCTTCGAGGGGCAGCAGCCAGATGGAGCCGGTTTCCGGGTGCAGTTCGATGCGGAATTCCTGCCCCGGCTCCAGGCCCATCCGCTTGGTGTAGGCATTGCCGATCAGCAGGTTGCCGTTGCCGTGCACCCGGGTGCGGAATTCGGCCTGGCGGCCCTTGCCACTGCCGGCACCGCCCGCACTCGCGCCACCCCCACCGGGCAGGCTGTAGCCCTTGGCCGCCACCAGCGCCCGGTAGAAGCTCTTACGCAGCACCCGTCCACTCGGGCCGACGTAGCCGCAGGCGCGGGCAATCTGATCCTCGGGCCGGTTGCTGAGGGCGCGGGCCTTATCGAGCAGGGCCTGGCCTTCCAACATGGCCGGTGGACGGGGATCGGGCCGGGGGGCGCTGCCGAATGCCATGGCGGGGACGGCTCGAGTCAGAGCAGGTAAAGGATGCCGTAGAGCACCACCCAGATGCCATCCACGAAGTGCCAGTAGAGCTCGGCGGCCTCCAGGCCGAAGTGGTTCTCGGCGGTGATCACGCCCCCCGGGCGAGTCTGCAGGGCAACGATGGCGATGCAGATCGCTCCCAGGGTGACGTGCAGGCCGTGGAAGCCCGTGAGGGCGTAGAAGGTGCTGGCAAAGAGGTTGTCGGTGAGGCCAAACGGCAGGGAGAAATACTCCACCATCTGCCCGGCCAGGAAGGCCACGCCCAGGGCTCCGGTGACCAGCAGCCAATGGCGCGCTGCGGGCAGCCGATTGGCCCGGCATTCCTTCCCGGCCCGGTGGAAGGTGAAGCTGCTCACGAGCAACAGCACGGTGTTGATGGTGGGCAGGATGAGCTCCAGCTCATAGGTGCTCCCCTCCGGGAGTGGATTCACCGCTCGGAAGGTGAGATAGGCAGCAAAGAAGCCGGCGAAGGTCATGCCGTCGGCCACCAGAAAGGTGACCAGGCCGAACAAACGCAGATCGGGATGCTCGTGCTCCTGTTCGTGGTTGGAGCCTTCGGCGGCAGGGATGGCCTTGGCTGGGGTGCTGGGGGTGGTGCTGGTCATCGGGCCGCCTCCAGGGTTGGCGCTTTCGGTTCCTGGGCTCTCCCGTAGCCATAAGGTTCGGTGACCAGGGGAGCTTCGCCCTTCCAGTTCTCCACCGGCGGCGGCGAGCTGGTGAGCCACTCGGCGGTGAGGGCGTTCCAGGGGTTGTCGCCAGCGCGCTTGCCCTGGAACGCGGTGACCACCACGTTCACCAGCAGGGGCAGGGTGCTGATGGCCATGAGCAGGGCCCCCACGCTGCTCACTTGGTTGAGGGTGGTGAAGGTGGGGTCGTATTCGGCCACCCGGCGGGGCATTCCATTGAGGCCCAGCCAGTGCTGGGGCAGGAAACAGAGGTTGAAGCCGATGAAGGTGAGCAGGAAGTGCAGCCGGCCCAGGTCTTCATTGAGCAGCCGGCCGGTGAACTTGGGATACCAGTGGTAGAGCGAGGCGAAGATCACGAACACCGTGCCGCCGTACACGATGTAGTGGAAGTGACCCACCACGTAATAGGTGTCATGAACGTGGATGTCGAAGGGCACCTGGGCCAGGGTGATGCCGGTGATGCCGCCGAAGACGAAGTTGAGGATGAATCCACAGGAAAACAGCATGGCTGAATTCAAGGCGATTTTCCCGCCCCAGAGCGTGGCCAGCCAATTGAAGAACTTGATGCCTGTGGGTACGGCGATGAAAGAGGTGGCGATCGTGAAGAACAGGCGCATCCAGGGGGGTGTGCCGCTTGTGAACATGTGGTGCGCCCAGACGATCAATCCCAGGAAAACAATTCCCATGATCGAATACACCATGGTCGTGTAGCCGAACAGGGGCTTGCGGGCGTGCACCGGCAGGATTTCGCTCACCAGGCCGAAGGCCGGAAGCACCATGATGTAGACCGCCGGGTGGGAATAAAACCAGAAGAGGTGCTGATACACCACCACGTTGCCGCCCAGGGTTGGGTTGAAAAAACCAGTGTGGGCAATGATGTCGAAACTCAGCAGAATCAGCACGCCCGCCAGCACGGGTGTGGACAGCACCACCAGCAGGCTGGTGCCGAGCATGGCCCAGCAGTACATCGGCAACTGCATCATCTTCAGTCCGGGCCGCCGCATCTTCAGCACCGTGGCGATGAAATTCACCGCCCCGAAGATCGAGCTGCCGCCCAGCAGCAGCACACTGAGGATCCACACCACTTGTCCGGCAGCCGGGGTGGTGAGGCTTAGGGGTGGATAGGCCGTCCAGCCCGATTGAGCCGCGGCTCCTGCGAGGAAGTAACTGCTGATCAGCAGAAACCCCGCTGGTGGAATCATCCAGAAGGCCACTGCATTCAGCCGCGGGAAGGCCATGTCGCGGGCCCCCACGTAGAAGGGAATCAGGTAGTTGCCGAAAGCCCCGTTCACCACCGGCACGATCCAGAGAAAGATCATCACCGTGCCGTGGAGGGTGAGCACCTCGTTGTAGGTGTCGCGCGGCATGAAATCCGAAAGAGGCGTCGCCAGCTCCGTGCGGATCGCTCCCGCCAGCAGTCCCCCCACCAGGTAGAAGAAAAAGCCGCACACCAGGTACTGCAGGCCGATCACCTTGTGATCGACGCTGAAACTGAAGTAGCGCAACCAGCCCTTGGGCTGCAGCGGCTGCTGCAGCTGGGGTTCCAGGTCGCGGGGGGTGGCAACGGTCATGGAAGGGAGGAGGGTGTGGGCACAGAGATGCCCTTCAGGTTGAGGAGGGTGCTGGGCGGTTCTGCTGCAGCCAGGTCTGGTAGTCGTCCACTTCATGGACCACCACTGAAGTGCGCATGCCACCGTGATAGGGACCACAGAGCTCGGCACAGATCGCCGGGTAGGTGCCAGGGCGGGTGGCGGTGAAGGAGAGCACCGTCGGTTGTCCGGGAATCACGTCCTGCTTCAGACGGAACTGAGGCACCCAGAAGGCATGGATCACATCGAGAGCCTTCATGCGCAGTTCCACCGGTTGGCCAAGGGGAACATGAAGCTCCCCGCTGGTGATGTCGGCCTCGGGGTAGTGAAAGATGAAGGCGAACTGCATCGCTGTCACCTCCACCGGCAGTACGGCCCCGCTGGCACTGGAGGTGCTGGCTACACCGGTATCGATTGCAGGGCCGATTCCTCCCCAGACCCGCTCAGAGGGCATCTCCATGGATTTCGCCTCCATGGTGTGGCTCGGAGTGTCCATGGCGTGCTGATGGTGGAGAGCCCCATGATCCAGGGGGGTCATGCCTCCCATCCGGTCATAGATGTCGTAGCTGTAGATGCCGACAAAGAGAATGACGACCGCGGGAATGGCGGTCCAGACAATTTCGAGGGGAAGATTGCCTTCCAGTGGAGGACCGTCCGCCAGTTCGCCCTCGTTGCGGCGGAAGCGCACCAAGCTGTAGATCAGCACGATGGAGATGCCCAGAAAAAGCATCGTGCCAATGCTGAACAAAACCTTAAACAGGCTGTCGTAGGTGGGGGCGTTGGTGCTGGCGTCGACCGGCAGGAGGTTGACCCGGGTGCCCACCAGGAAACCAGTCAGGCCAAGGCTTGCAGTGGCCAAGGCCGTGGTGATGGCAGCTCGTATCTTCACGGCTCTGGCCATACGCATCCCAACCCTATGGGGGAAGTTCCGGATCTGTGAACCCTTCTGTGAGGGTTTGGGTGTACTCGGTTGGATGGGCCCCGGCAGCGCTGCACGGCTGCCGCCAATGTTTGGAAATCCAGATGCCCTGAAGGGTTGGATCACCTCCCCCGTCAACCATCGCTACGGTGCATTTCATCGCTTTTTGGAGGTGTGCTGGTGACGACGCTGCCAGCCCCATCCAGTGCAGACCGGGTGACTCCTCGGCCCCGGGGCGTGGTCGATCCGCTCCAGGGCCGATTGGGTGTTCTGGCCTCCCATCTCGTGATCGCCCTGGTGGCTCTGGTGGTGATCGGTGGTGCAACCCGGGTGATGCAGGCCGGGCTGGCCTGCCCGGACTGGCCTCTCTGCTATGGCCAGTGGCTTCCGGGCGGCCAGCTCAACCTCCAGGTTTTTCTGGAGTGGTTCCACCGCCTGGATGCCTTTGTGGTGGGAGTGGCCCTGCTGGTGCTGGCCACCGTCAGCATCACGTTCCGTCGCCGGCTGCCCTCCTGGCTTCCGGCTGCTGCTCTGGCAGCTCTCCTGCTGGTGGCGCTGCAGGGGGGGCTCGGCGCCCTCACCGTCACCCGCCTGCTGGCAGCTCCGCTGGTGACCGCCCATCTGGCCACAGCACTCGCCCTGGTGGCCCTGCTCAGCGCCCTCTCCCAGGCGTTGCTGCTGCCGAGGCCTCTGCCAGAGGCTCCAGGGGTGCCCGGGCCCGTCTGGTGGAGGCTTCTGCTGCTGTTCTGCCTGGGGGCGGTGCTGCTGCAGTGTCTTCTCGGTGGTGCCCTGGCCAGCACCTGGTCTGCTGAGCGCTGCCTTGCCACCGGTGATGGCTGTGGGTTCCTGCTGCGCCACCGCCTCGGAGCCCGGGCAGCGGCCCTGGTGGTGTTTCTACTGGTGCCGGCGAGTTGGCGTCTGCCATCGGGCGAAGGCTGGTTTCGCCGGCAGGCCCTGGCCTCCGCCGCTCTCGTATCGATCCAGGTGGGGCTGGGGGTGATCACCCTGCGCCTGGCCCTCGCGGTCCCCGCCCTGACCATTGCCCATCAGGCCGTTGGCGCCCTGCTGATCGCCCTATTGGCTGCCGCCTTCGGCCGCAGCCTTGTGCTCAGAGCCCCCGCCTGCCTGTCCCCCGGTTCCAATGCCAACTCACCTATGCCGGAGCCCAGCCATGGTTAGTGCCAGTCCAGTCGCCACCGGCCTGGTGCCCGTGGCCTCTGCAGCCGGTTCCTCCCCCCGTCCATCGGTGCGTCTGCCCGCCTGGCTGGAGGTGGCCAAGCCCCGCCTGATTCCTCTGCTGTTGGCCACCACCCTGGCGGGAATGGCGGTCAGCGCCCCGGCGACGGGTTCCGCTCCCGATGTCACGACCCTCCTTTCCACCCTGGTGGGGGGCAGTTGCGCTGCGGCAGCGGCCGGGGTGCTCAACTGCATCTGGGAGCAGGACCTGGATCGGCGCATGCTCCGCACCAGCCGAAGGGCCCTGCCCTCCGGCCGACTCGCCCAGCAGCAGGCCCTAGGGCTGGCCGCCCTGCTCACCGGGGTCGCCACCGCCGTGCTGCTCCTGGGTGTCAATGCCCTGGCCGCCAGCCTGGCGCTCTTGGGTCTCTGCAGCTACGTGCTGCTCTACACGGCGCTGCTCAAGCCCCGCACGCCCCAGAACATCGTGGTCGGCGGGGTGGCCGGAGCGATTCCGCCCCTGGTGGGCGCGGCGGCCGCCGCAGGGGAGCTTGGCCTCGGGAGCTGGTGGCTGTTCTGGCTGGTGATGGCCTGGACTCCGGCCCACTTCTGGGCCCTATCACTCCTGCTGCGCGACGACTACCGGGCCGTGGGCATTCCCATGCTGCCGGTGGTGAAGGGGGTCGCCGTCACTGCCCGTGCCATCCGCGCCTACGGGTGGGCCACGGTGCTGCTGAGCCTCCTCGGAGCCATTGCCCTTCCCTCCGGCGGCCTGCTCTACATCCTTCTGGTGCTGCCCTTCAACGGCAGGCTTCTGCAGCTCTGTGGCGCACTCCAGCTGGATCCGGCTGACCCCCAGCGCGCCAGGGCCCTCTTCCGCTGGTCGATCCTCTACCTCTTCGGCATCTGCCTGCTGGTGCTGCTGGCCCGGCTCCCCCTGGCCGGATCCCTGACGCTGCCGCCTGCGATGCTGCCTACATTGACCGCCTGAATCCTTGGGCGACAGCGCAAATGCACGGGCAGGCGCACAGCGGCGAGGGCGAGCAGCGATCCGTTGCACCTCTGGTGGAACTTCGGGGGCTGCGCAAGCGCTACGGACGCGGTAACCAGGGGGTTGAGGCTCTCTCAGGTCTGGATCTCACCGTGCCAGCCGGCTCTCTCTATGGCTTGCTCGGTCCCAACGGGGCGGGCAAGACCACGGCCCTGCGCATCCTCTGCACCCTGTTGGCGCCCGACGCCGGAGCGGTGCAGGTTGCCGGAATCGACGCCCTGCAGGAGCCCCGTGCCGTGCGTCGCCTGCTCGGTTACGTCGCCCAGGAGGTGGCGATCGACAAGATCCTCACCGGCCGGGAGCTGCTGGAGCTCCAGGGTGACCTCTACCACCTGGATCGGGGCGACCGCCAGGGCCGGATCGGCGAGCTGGTGGACCTCCTGGGCATGGCCCCCTGGATCGACCGCCGCTGCGGCGGGTACTCCGGGGGCATGCGCCGCCGCCTTGACCTGGCCTGCGGCCTCCTGCACCGCCCTCGCCTGCTGGTGCTCGATGAGCCCACCGTGGGCCTCGATATCGAGAGCCGCACCGCCATCTGGGGGGTGTTGCGCCAGCTCTGTGCGGAGGGCACCACCGTGCTGCTCAGCAGCCACTATCTCGAGGAAGTCGATGCTCTGGCCGACCACCTGGCGATTCTTGAGGCGGGTCGGGTGATCGCTGAGGGCAGCCCGGCGGCCCTCAAGGGGGCCCTGGGGGGGGATCGGGTCACCCTGCGGGTGCGGGAATTCAGCACGCCCGAGGAGGCCGGTCGGGTGCAGCGGCTGCTGGAGGGTTGTCCTGGGGTGCGCCAGGTGGTGGTGAATCAGGCCCAGGGCTATTCCCTCAACCTGGTCGTTGAGCACGAGGGGGTGGTGGAGCAGTTGCGCCGCCAGCTGGCCGACGCCGAGCTGCCTGTTTTTGCTCTGGCCCAGAGTCGCCCCAGCCTTGACGACGTGTATCTGCAGGCCACCGGCCGCACCTTGATGGATGCCGAGCTGGCGGTCGCCGGCAGCCGCGATCCCAAGGCCGAGCGCAAGCAGAGCATGCGCTGAGCCATTTGCCGCGTCCCTTCCGGCCTCGCCCCGCCTTCTTCTCCCCTTCCCAGCCGTCCCAGCACCGCCAGGCCCATGACCTCCGCTATCCCCACGCTCCCCTCTGCCGCCCTTGGGCCCGAACCCTCCGCCCTGGCGGAAATCACCCAGGAGACGCTGGCCCTCACCCGGCGCCTCTTCGTGCAGCTGCAACGTCGCCCCTCCACCCTGGTGGCGGGCGTGCTGCAGCCGCTGATCTGGCTTGTGCTGTTCGGAGCCCTGTTTGCCAAGGCTCCAGCGGGTCTGCTGCCCGGAGGACTGAGTTATGGCCGGTTTCTCGGCGCCGGTGTGATCGTGTTCACCGCCTTCAGCGGTGCCCTCAATGCCGGGTTGCCGGTGATGTTTGACCGGGAATTCGGCTTCCTCAATCGGCTGTTGGTGGCGCCCCTGCGCTCCCGCAGCTCGATCGTGCTCGCCTCGGTTCTCTACATCACGGTGATGAGCCTGGTGCAGAGCCTGGCGATCATGGCCACCGCCGCCTTGCTCGGCTACGGCTGGCCCGGGGGCACGGGTTTGCTGCTGGTGCTGGTCACCCTGCTGCTGCTGGTGTTTGCCGTGACCGCCTTGAGTCTGGGGCTTGCCTTTGCCCTTCCCGGGCACATCGAGCTGATCGCGGTGATCTTCGTGGCCAACCTGCCTCTGCTGTTTGCCAGCACTGCCCTGGCCCCGCTCTCGTTCATGCCGGGCTGGCTGGGCTGGCTTGCGGCCCTGAATCCCCTTACCTTCGCCATTGAGCCGATCCGGGCCGCCTATGCCGGCCAGCTCTCCCTCACCGCCGTGGTGTTGGAGGCTCCCTACGGATCGATCACGGCGGGCACCTGCCTGCTCGTGCTCGCGGCATTGGCGGCAGGTCTGTTTCTGCTGATCCGTCCGTTGCTCGATCGCAAGCTCTCCTGACCCAGCCCGGCTGCCCTGCGTCCCCTTGTCGCCATGCCCGTCACACCCCGTCTCCCGCAGCCCGAGCGCCCCGATCCGGCCCAGCGTCTGCTGGCTGCGGTCGCCGAGGGGGATAGCCCCACCGCCCGCAGGCTCGGTGAGCGGCTGGTGCACCGTCTCGGGGTGGAGGCGTTCATGCGCTGGCAACGCGAGACCCTTCTTCCCGGGCAGGGCGAAGGGGCTGTGCAGTGGCTCTGTGCCCAGCTCGACCTCGCCCTGACTGTCGAAGGGGCTTCAGCGGCCCCGCTGCCGGACCAGGTTCGCGAGCAGCCGTTGGCGCCCCTGGAGGTCATCCCCACCATTCCCCCGGTGCGTGGTGCCGAGGCCATCCGTGCCCTTCCGCGCACTGCATCACTCCAGAGCGCTGCCCCAGCTCCAGCGACGGTGCGGCGGCTGCGTTCCTGGCTGCGTGATCTCCCCCAGGCAGGCTGAGCGGTTCTGATGCTTCCATCCTTCCCCCCAGAGCGGCCGCTGGCCCTGCCACGCGGTCTGATCGTTTCGGTGCAGGCGCCCGAGGGCTCCCCCCTGCGCGATCCGGAGGTGATCGCCGCCATGGCTGAGGCCAGCCTGCGCAATGGCGCCAGGGGCGTGCGCCTGGAGAGCCCGGAGCACATCGCTGCCGTGCGGCGCCGTTGCCCCGAGGCCCTGATCATCGGTCTGTGGAAACGCAGCTTTCCTGACAGTGCCGTTTACATCACTCCCGGCTGGGAGGAGGTGCGGGCCGTGTGGGGCGCGGGGGCTGACGTGGTCGCCATCGACGCCACGGAGCGTCTCCGGCCGGGTGCGGTCGCCCTGGAGGAGCTGATCACCCGAGCGAGGGAAGAGCTTGGGGCCGTGTTGATGGCCGATGTCGACTCGATCGCCAACGGCCTGCGGGCGGCCCAACTTGGGTTTGACTGGGTGGGCACGACCCTCTATGGCTACACCGAGACCACGGCCCAGCAGATCCCTCCAGGCTGGGATCTGCTCGGGCCCTTGCGGCAGGAGCTGCCCGTCTCCGTGGGCCTGATCTGTGAAGGGGGCATCGCCAGCGCCGAACAGGCTCGGCGTGCTCTCCAGGAAGGAGCCGATGCCGTGGTGGTCGGTACGGCAATCACCGGCATCGATCTGCAGGTGGCCGCCTATTGCCGCGCTCTGGGGTAACAGCCCAGAAGGTGGGGAGTGCCGTCGGGGGGGGGATGCGATGCAGCCCCGGGCTCGATCTGAAAATTTGTGGAATCCCGGCGGCCTCTGGATCTCATGGCTCTCATGCTGAGAGAACTGATGCTGGGGCCGATGCGCCTGGAGGGTTCGGATGCGTCGTTCAGGTCTGGCGCTTATGGGCGCCGTGTTGTTTGGGATGCCGATGAACAGCCTCCATCTCCATCAACTCCAGGCCCTTAACCGGGAGCTCGGCAAGCTGTGCACAGACCCGCCGGGGCAGGCGATCACCGTCTGCCGCCTGCACGCCAACCTGGTGCGCTCCCTGTAGGGCGGGGCCTGGCTGAACTCACATCATGCCGGGCATGCCCATCCCGCCCATGCCACCCATCCCGCCCATGCCATCCATGCCGCCACCGCCGGCCGGTGGAGCGGCGGGTTCAGGCTTGTCGGCGATCACGGCCTCGGTGCTGATCAGGAGGGAGGCGATCGAGACGGCATCCTGGAGGGCCAGGCGGGTCACCTTGGCGGCATCGAGGATGCCGGCGGCCAGCAGATCTTCGTAGGTGCCGGTCAGGGCGTTGAAGCCCAGACCGCTGCGCAGAATCTCCGCGCTCACCACAGCACCGTTGGCGCCGGCGTTGTGGGCAATCTGGTGGACCGGAGCCTCCAGGGCCCGGCGCACGATCTCCACGCCGGTGCGCTCATCCCCCTGGCACTGGCCGGCCAGGGATTCGAGCTGGGCGGCCAGCTCCAGCAGGGTGGTGCCTCCGCCGGCCACGATGCCCTCCTCCACGGCGGCGCGGGTGGCGTTAAGGGCATCTTCGATCCGCAGCTTGCGGTTCTTCAGCTCGGTCTCAGTGGGGGCGCCCACCTTGATCACGGCCACGCCGCCGGCCAGCTTGGCGATCCGCTCCTGCAGCTTCTCGCGGTCGTAGTCAGAGTCGGTGCGCTCTAGCTCCCGCTTGATCGCCGCCACCCGGTCGGCCACGGCCTGCTCGTGGTTGCCGCTGGCCACAATCGTGGTGTCGTCCTTGGTGACGGTGATGCGGCGGGCGGTGCCCAGGTCGGCCAGGGTCACCTTGTCCAGGGCCATCGCCTGGTCTTCGCTCACCACGGTGGCACCGGTGAGGGTGGCAATGTCGGCCAGCATGGCCTTGCGGCGGTCGCCGAAGCCCGGGGCCTTGACGGCGGCCACCTGCAGCACGCCGCGGGTCTTGTTCACCACCAGAGTGGCCAGCGCTTCGCCTTCCACGTCCTCCGCCAGGATCAGCAGCGGCCGACCAGCCTGGCTCACCGCCTCCAGCACCGGCACCAGGTCGGCGATGGAGCCGATCTTGCGATCGGTGATCAGCACCAGGGGGTTCTCAAAGACGCACTCCCGTCGTTCCTGGTCGGTGATGAAGTAGGGCGAGACGTAGCCGCGATCGAAGGCCATGCCTTCGGTGATTTCCAGCTCGGTGGCCAGGGAGGTGGACTCCTCCACCGTGATCACCCCGTCGGCGCTCACCTTGGCCATGGCCTCGGCGATCATCCGGCCGATCTCCTCATCGTTGCCCGAGCTCACGCTGGCCACCTGGCGGATGCCGTCGCCGCTCACGGGTTGGGCCCGCTCGGCGATGCCGGCCACCACCTGGGCGGCGGCCCGCTCCATCCCGCGGCGCAGGCCCACGGGGTTGGCGCCCGCCGCCACGTTGCGCAGGCCTTCGTGCACCAGGGCCTGGGCCAGGACGGTGGCGGTGGTCGTGCCGTCGCCCGCGGTGTCCTTGGTCTTGCTGGCCACCTGCTGGATCAGCTTGGCGCCCACGTTTTCAAAGGGATCCTCCAGCTCGATCTCCCGGGCGATCGTCACGCCGTCGTTGACGATGTCGGGGGCACCGAACGATTTCTCCAGCACCACGTTGCGACCCTTCGGCCCGATCGTGACCTTGACCGCATTGGCCAGGGCGTTGACGCCGCGCTCAAGGGCAGCCCGGGAGTCGTCGGAGAAGCTGACCAGCTTGGCCATCGGTGGCTGAAAAGGCAGTGCTCGCCCCAGGCTCCCACGCCAACGGCCTGGGCGCCGGTGGGGAAAGCCGAATGGGGCCAGCCTCGATAGGGTTCAGCCCAGTGCGCTCCGCCCAGGCTCAGCCCATGGATCTGCCGGTGGAGCTGGATTTGCCGCTGCAGCTCGATCTGCCGCTCGAGGGGCCACTGCCGATGAATGGGGCACTGCAGATCGATGACCTGCTGCAGTTCACCCTGGAGACGGCCCTGGATAGCGCGGTCGATGGCGGCGTCCTGGATCCCACCACCAGTGCGAACGCCATGGTCTTCGTGCTGATCGCCGCCCTCGGTCTGCTGATGGCGCTCATCTACGTGCCCCTGCGTCTCTTCCTCACCCTCACTGCCCGCAGCCGGCGCCTCCGCCTGCTGCAGCGGATTCGCCAGCTGCGCGACGAGCTGGGCAAGCCGGTGGGCAGCTCCAGCGGTACCTGATCCCTTGGGGCGTCAGCGCATCACCATCCCGCCATCCACCTGCAGCACCTGGCCGGTCATGTAGGCGGCTGCGGGATCGGCGGCCAGGAAGCGCACGGCGCTGGCCACCTCGCCCGGCTGGCCCATGCGGCCCAGGGGGATGGCCTTGAGGATCGGCTCCTTGTCGAGCTCGGCGGTCATGTCGCTCTCAATGAAGCCCGGGGCCACGGCATTCACGGTGACGCCGCGGCTGGCGAACTCGGCGGCGCTGCTGCGGGTGAGGCCGATCACACCGGCCTTGGCGGCGCTGTAGTTGGCCTGCCCGGGGTTGCCCATCAGGCCCACCACCGAGGTGATGTTGATGATTCGGCCACTGCGGGCCTTGAGCATCGAGCGGCTCACGGCCCGGGTGCAGAGGAACACGCCGGTGAGGTTGAGATCGATCACGCTCTGCCAGTCGGCGCTCTTCATGCGCATCAACAGGCCGTCGCGGGTGATGCCGGCGTTGTTCACCAGCACATCCAGGCGGCCTTCCTTCTCCAGAACCGCCTTCACCAGGCCTTCCACCTGTTCCTCGTCGGCCACGTTGGCCTGGTGGGCCCAGGCCTGGCCCCCGGCGGCCTGAATCTCCGCCACCACGGCCTCGGCGGCGGCCGGAGAGCTGGCGTAGTTCACCACCACGGTGGCGCCGGCGGCGGCCAGCTCCTTGGCGATGGCGGCGCCGATCCCCCGGCTGGCGCCCGTCACCAGGGCGACCTGACCGGCAAGGGGGGTGGAGGGGGCCATGGCGGGTGGGCAAGCAGGGCCCGATCGTATGGCTGCGGCCGCTGCGCCTTGCTCAGCTGAAGCCGAGGGCCTGGAGCACGGCAGCCGGTTCCAGGGCCGGCAGCTGGTTGGCCGGGCCCAGCCCCTGCACGCCCTGGCGTGCCGGCAGGCTGGCGGGATCGCGGCCCAGGGCCACCAGGGGCAGCCCCAGCAGCAGCGCGAGCTCGGTGCTGACGGGATCGCTGCTCAGTACCACGTCGGCACTGGCCAGGCGGGCGGCCTGCTGCCGCGGCGTGCCGGTGCCGGCGCCGCCACTGAGGGTGCGCAGGCCTGCCAGCCGCTGGCGGATCAGGCCGGGCAGCTCCTGCCAGCGGGCCGTTGGCCAATCGCTGCTGCCGCCCTGGGGGGCCAGCAGCAGCAAGGGACCATCACCGCTGGGCAGCTCGGCCCGGGCCGCCTCGAGATCGGCCTTGGCCAGGGGCAGGCGGAAGGCGTCGGCGTTGAGGGTCACGCCAATCGGTTGGAGATAGGCCTCCCAGTCGGCCTGGTTGAGCCAGCCTTCCCCACGGGTGGCGCCCACCCGCTCGGTGGCCGAGAAGCCGGCGGCGGCGATGCGGGTGGGGATGTGGCTCATGCTCAGCATCAGATCCACCTGGCGGCCGCTGGCGCGGTTGATGCACAGCTGGAAGTCGGGCTCGCGCACCGAGCCCAGCAGGTTGGCCCAATCGGCCAGGGCGGCGCCCTCGAAGGCAAAGGGGATGGTGCGGCTCACGCCCGGATGGAGGGCCCAGACCCCTGCGCTCCCGGCGGGACACGCGACCTGAACCTCCGCCTTCAGTTGCCCGGCCACGGCGGCGACGGCGGGGAAGGCCTGCAGCTGCCGGCTGCTCTCGCCCGGGATCAGGAACAGGGCGCGCATGGCGGTCGCACGGGCACGGCGGCCTGATTGTATGGATCCCGTCTGGCCAGGTCTCTGCGGGGGAGTTGTTTGTGCATCTGCTGATCGCCGCCGCTGGCAGTGGTCGCCGCATGGGCGCCGACGGAAACAAATTGCTGCTCGAGGTGGCGGGCCGGCCGGTGCTCGCCTGGACCCTGGAGGCGGCCCTTGCCAGCCCGGTGATCCGCTGGATCGGCATCGTCGGCCAGCCGGTGGATGCCGAGCCGATCGCCGCGATCGTGGCCGCGGCCCAGCCGGATCGCCCGGTGGAGTGGATTCTGGGGGGCGACACGCGCCAGGAGTCGGTGAGCCGGGGGCTGGCCGCCCTGCCGGCCGATGCCGATGGGGTGCTGATCCACGACGGCGCCCGCTGCCTGGTGGAGCCGGAGCTGCTGGAGCGCTGCGCGGCGGCGGTGCAGGCGGGCCAGGCGGTGATTGCCGCCACCCCCGTCACCGACACGATCAAGCAGGTGGACGGGGCCGGCACCATCACCGCCACGCCCGATCGGGCCGGCCTGTGGGCGGCCCAGACCCCCCAGGGTTTTCCCGTTGAGCGCCTGCGGCAGGCCCATTCCAGGGCGGAGGCCGAGGGCTGGAGCGTCACCGACGATGCCGCGCTCTTCGAGTTGTTGGGCTGGCCGGTGCAGGTGCTGCAGGCGCCGCCCTCCAACATCAAGCTCACCACCCCGTTCGACCTCACGATCGCCGCGGCGGTGCTGGCAGCCCGGGGCTGACGCCAGCCGGGCGCTCAGCCCAGCAGCTCCAGGGTGCCGCTCTGGCCGTCGAGCCGGGCCTCCACCCCCAGGGGCAGGGCGGCATTGCCGCAGCGGTGCCCCACGGCCAGGCCCGCCACCAGGGGAATGCCCAGATCGGCGGTGCGATCCCGCAGCACATGCTCCAGGCGGCGATGGGCCTGGGCTGGATCCCCGTCGGCGCTGTTCCCCGCCGCGTCGTCGCTTGCGTCGTCGTCGCAGCCGTTGAAGTCGCCGAAGCCGATGCCGGCCAGCTGGCCCAGGGCACCCGCCAGCCGCCAGTGGGTGAGCATGCGGTCGATCCGGTAAGGGGCCTCACCGATGTCCTCGAGCACGAGGATCGCCCCGCGCAGATCGGGGAGATGGGGGGTGCCGAGCAGGTGGGTGGCCACGGTGAGATTGGCCACCAGCAGGGGCCCGCTGGCGCCCCCGCCTCCCCAGCCCTGGCCGTGGAGCGGGGCAAGGCGCTCGCCGAAGAGCAGCTGGCGCAGGCGCTCCTGGCTCCAGGCCGGCTCCGCCGCCAGGGTGGTGACCAGGGGGCCGTGGATAGCCCCCCCCTGCCCCTGGGCCACCTGGGCCCAGAGCAGGGAGGTGACGTCGCTGAAGCCCAGCAGCCAGCGGGCCGGCAGGGGTGGGGCGCCTTCGAGCAGCCGGGCCGCCCCCCAGCCCCCGCGCAGGCAGGCCAGCAGGGGGGCGGTGGCGGCCAGGTCGGCCCCCCGTTCGCCATCCCGGCCGGCGAGATACCCCCACTGGCGCTCCTGCAGGGGCTGGCGCTCCACCACCAGACCCCATCCCTCCAGCACGGCCATGCCGGCCTCGAGGCGGTCGATGGCCTCGCGGCCCTCGAGGGCCGAGCTGGTGGCGGCCAGCTGCACCCGATCGCCGGGGCGCAGGGGCCTTGGCCAGGGCAGGGCGCTTCTCATGGCAGTCGCCCGACGATCAGGGCCAGCAGCAGCAGGGATCCGAGCCACACCTGCCGGCTGAAATGGCGCGCGTAGCGGCTCGCGGGTCCGGCGGACTGGCGCTGCAGCAGCCAGCCCTGGCGCACCATCGCTCCGCCGGCGATCAGCCCCACGAGCCAGCCGAGGGGCAGGAGGCCCCGCAGCCCCGCCGCCGTGCCCAGGGCGAGCACGGCCGCTCCGTAGCAGATGGTCACCGCCAGTCCGGCCCGGCTGCCCAGGCTGAGGGCACTGCTGCGCACCCCGATGCGGCGGTCGTCGTCACGATCGGCCATCGCGTACACCGTGTCGAAGCCGAAGGTCCAGAGCACCACGGCCAGCCAGGTGAGGGCCAGCGGCCAGCCCCCAGCCAGCGAGCCGGTGGCGGCCGCCCAGGGAATGAGCACGGCGAAGCCCCAGCAGAGGGCCAGCACCAGCTGGGGGTAGCCGAACCAGCGCTTGGCCGAGGGATAGAGCAGCACCAGGGGCAGGCAGGCCAGGGCCAGCAGCAGGCAGAGGCCGCGGTGCTCCGGCGGCAGGCCCCACAGCACCACCGCCAGGGCCGCCAGCAGGCAGAGCGCCAGCAGCACCCACGCCTCCATCCGGCTCACCCGGCCACTGGCCAGGGGGCGAGTGCGGGTGCGCTCCACCTGGGGGTCGATCCGCCGGTCCCAGAGGTCGTTGGCGATGCAGCCGGCCGCGCTCACCGCCAGGCCGCCGAGCACGATCCAGCCCAGCAAGGGGACCGGTGGTGGTGCCTCGGGGAGCAGCCAGAGGCTCCATCCAGCGGGAATCAGCAGGATCAACCGCCCGCTGGGCTTGTGCCAGCGCACCAGTTCCAGCCAGGCCCGCCAGCGGGCGGTGCCGGGGCCCTTCACCGTGCTGCCGCCCATGCCTGCATCCCGTTGCGGCGCAGGCTAGGGGGCGCCGGGCGGTGGCAAAGTGGCGCCGCCCAGCCCTGCCGGCCCGTGGTTCAGGCTCCCACTCCCCTGCAGGCCGGCCGGCGGCGGGTGGCGGCGATTGATCTGGGAACCAACTCCATCCACCTGCTGATCGCCGAGGTGGACGAACAGCTGCGCACCTTCTCGGTGTTGCTGGCGGAGAAGGACACGACCCGCCTGGGGGAGCGGGATCCCGAGAGCGGCGACCTCAGCCCCGAGGCGATCGAGCGCGCCTTCCGCACCCTGCGCCACGACTGCCAGCTGGCCCAGAGCTACGGCGTTGAACAGATCGTGACGGCCGCCACCAGCGCCGTGCGGGAGGCCCCCAACGGGCGGGAGTTCCTGCAGGCCCTCCAGGACCAGCTCGGCCTGGATGTGGACCTGGTGAGTGGACCGGAGGAGGCCCGTCTGATCTATCTGGGCGTGCTCTCGGGCATGGCCTTCGGAGAGCGCCCCCACATGATCATCGACATCGGCGGTGGCTCCACGGAGCTGGTGTTGGCCGATGGGTCCGATGCCCGCGCCCTCACCAGCACCCGGATCGGGGCGGTGCGCCTGCAGCGCGAGTTCTGCCAGGTCGACCCCCTGCCGCCGGAGCGGCGGGGCTTTCTGCAGGCCTACATCCAGGGGGCCCTGGATCCAGCGGTTGCCGAGCTCAAACGGGCGCTGCGGCCGGGGGAGACCCCCCAGCTGGTGGGCACCAGCGGCACGGCGATGGCCCTGGCGGCCCTGGCCGCCGCCGAAGAGGAGAGCACCCCCCTGAAGTTGCAGGGGTACCGGCTCAGCAAGGAGCGGATCGACCAGCTCCTGGCCCGGCTGCTGGCGATGACGCCGGAGCAGCGCCGGGCCCTGCCGCCGATCAACGATCGCCGGGCCGAAATCATCGTGCCGGGCGCCCTGATTCTCCAGACCGCCATGGCCATGCTCGGCGCTCGGGATCTGGTGGTGTGCGATCGGGCCCTGCGGGAAGGTCTGATCGTCGACTGGATGCTGCGCAACCAGCTGCTGGGGGATCGCTTCTCCTTCCAGAGCACCATCCGCGAGCGCACGGTGCTGCACCTGGCGCGGCGTTTCGGGGTCGATCTCGAGCGGGCCGACCGGGTGGCCTGCCATGCCCTCAGCCTCTACGACCAGACCCGCGGCCTGCTCCACGACGATTCCGGCGAAGGACGGGCGCTCCTCTGGGCTGCCGCCCAGCTGCACACCTGCGGTCAGAGCATCAACATCTCCGCCTACCACAAGCACAGCTGGTACCTGATTCGCCATGGCGAACTGCTGGGCTACTCCCAGACCGAGCACCTGATGGTCGCCGCCATTGCCCGCTACCACCGCCGCAGTCTCCCCAAGAAACGTCATGAGGCCTGGCAACTGATCACCGGTCGCGAGCAGCGCCGTACCGTGAGCGCCATGGCCCTGCTGCTGCGCCTGGCGGCCGCCCTCGATCGCCGCCCCGCTGCGGTGATCGAGGCCCTGCGGGTGCGGGCCCTGCCGCAAGCGGGAGGTCAGCCCATCGCCCACCGGGGGCTCGAGGTGGAGCTGGTGCCCGCCACCGCCGCCCCCGGTGAGCCGCCCATCGACCTCAGCCTCGAGCGCTGGAGCCTGCGCTCCTGCCATGACGTGGTGGTGGAGAGCAGTGGTCTCAGCCTCAGGGTGCCGGAGCCTGCGGGACTGACGGCCTGAAGCTCCGCCAGCGCACCGCTTCGATCGGCCCCAGCACCTGCCCGCGTTGGCCGGGAGCACTGGCGGTGACCAGATCGGGGCCTCCCGCCAGCACCCGCAATTCACGGTTGAGGGGGAAGCGTCGTTCTCCCTGCAGGGTGCCCCGGAACAGCACGTCGCCTTGCGCGCTGCGAACCTCCAGCCAGCTGGGCTGCAGGGCCCGCAGCACCAGCTCGGATCCCCCGCCTGTTGACGGGTTGCCGGTGGACGCCGCGTTTCCCTCCGCCGTTGGCGAGGGCTGGAGCAGTGGCGCGGTGGGCTGGAGGGGCGGCGACGTGAGGGTGTTGCCGAACCGCAGCAGCAGGCCGCCGCCAGCCAGGGCGAGGGCAGCCGCGGCTGCCAGCAGGAGCGGTCCCCGTCCTCGAGCTGTCGGTGCCGCCGCTGGTGGAGCTGGGGGCACGGAGATGGACGAGCCCGCTGCCGCTGGGGTTGACGTGGGGGGGGCTTGGGGCGGGCGGCTCGGCGAAGCCTGGAAGGCGGCGTTGCCGCGCAATGCAGAGATCTCGGCGTCGATGTTCACCCCCAGGCTTGCCGCCACGCGGCGGGCCTGCGCCACCACAAACACGGCTTCCGGGAGCTCTGCACGGTCGCCCTGTTCCAGCGCCCGCAGTTGCTCAGTGCCCATGCGCAGGCGCTCGGCCTGCTGCTCCCTGCTTAACCCCTGGGATTCACGCGCTTGCTCCAGCCGTTGGCCGAGACGTTGCAGTTCGGGGATCAGGTCGGCACTCACGGGCTGGGCGTTCAGGCTGGCGAGGCCGAAGCTGCTGTTCATTGTGCCCCGAAACTGCTGATCTGCCCATGCAACGTATGCAGATCGACCAGTCTGGCCAGATGAACTGGCTGAGCTGATTTGCGAACCACCCAGGGCTGGTGGCTGAAAGCGAAGAAGACAGACCTGAGTCTGAATCGAATCAAAGTGGGCGATACTGGATTCGAACCAGTGACCCCTTCCGTGTGAAGGAAGTGCGCTACCGCTGTGCTAATCGCCCGTGTCGCCCGCTGCGCTGCCGCGGCTGACGTTCCACGAGCTTAATCCATCGCCTGTCCCCTCACCGCTGCTGGCGCCGGTGATCCGCCACGATGGGGGTGGTCCCTTAAGCAGTCCAACGCTGTGAGCACAGCCTCCCCCACTGGTGCGGCCGTCGCCGTCCCCCCGGCGCAGGGGCCTCTGGACGTGCTGATTGTGGGTGGTGGGGTGTGCGGCAGCGCCCTGCTGTTTGAGCTGGCCCGCTACACGGATCTGGGCCGCATCGCCCTGGTGGAGCGCTACGACCAGTTGGCACGGGTGAACTCGAAGGCCACCAACAACAGCCAGACGATCCACTGCGGCGATATCGAGACCAACTACACGCTCGAGAAGGCCGTCAAGGTGAAGCGCACGGCCGAGATGATCGTGCATTACGCCGAGCTGCTGGAGCCGGCGGAGCGGGAGCGGTGTGTGTTCCGCACCCCGAAGATGGTGCTGGCGGTGGGCGAGCAGGAGTGCGCCTTCCTGAGGGAGCGCTTCGCGGGCTTCTCGCCCCACTTCCCGGCGATGGAGTTGCTGGAAAAGGAGCAGATCGCCGAGTGGGAGCCGAACGTGGCCCTGGTCGATGGTCGGCTGCGGTCCGAGGAGCTGGTGGCCATCGGCATCCGCAGCACCTACACCGCCGTCGACTACGAGGAGCTGGCCGAATCGTTTGTGGCGCAGGCCCGCGCGGCGATCGACGAAAGCCAGGGAAGTGCAGATGAGGGCCAGTCCCCTCGCCGGCTCGATCTGCTGATGGGTACCAGCGTGCAGCAGATCATCCCGGAGGGGGAGCTGTTCCGGGTGCGGCTGGCCCCCACCTCCGGTTGCAGTGCCGGTCTGGCCGCCGATGGCACGGCGGTGGCACCCACCGAGGTGCTGGCGCGCCACGTGGTGGTGAACGCCGGTGCCCACAGCCTGCTGATGGCCCAGCAGATGGGTTTTGGTCTGGAGTACTCCTGCCTGCCGGTGGCCGGCAGCTTCTACTTCACGCCGGATCTGCTGAAGGGCAAGGTCTACACCGTGCAGAACGACAAGCTGCCCTTCGCCGCCATCCACGGCGATCCCGATGTGCGTGCTCCGGGGAAGACCCGCTTCGGCCCCACGGCCCTGCTGCTGCCGTTGCTGGAGCGCTACAAGCCGGCCTCCTTCTGGGAGTTCCTCAAGGTGCTGCGGCTGGATTGGGCGGTGCTGGCGGTGTTTTGGCAGCTCTTCCGCATTGCCGACATCCGCAACTACATCTTCAAGAACCTGCTGTTTGAAGTGCCCTGGCTCAGGCGGCGCCTGTTTCTGGCCGATGCCCGCAAGATCGTGCCGGGGATGCGGCTTGACGATCTGCGCTTTGCCGAGGGCTACGGCGGCGTGCGCCCCCAGTTGATCGACAAGGTGAACCGCAAGCTGATGCTCGGGGAGGCCAGCATCCCGGCCCTGCCGGGGCTCGTGTTCAATGTGACCCCCTCCCCCGGGGGCACCTGCTGCCTGGGCAATGCCGCCCGCGATCTCGAGGCGATCGCCCAGCGCCTGGGGTGCGCCTTTGATCGCCAGCGACTGGCGCGGGAGCTCTATGGCACCGGAGAGGAGGCCGGCTCCGGCGCCACGGCCTCGCCTCAGGCCACCGCCGCGCCCGTCGGCTGAGGGCCGTCCTCTGGAGCCCCAACGCGGAACAGGTGCTGGTGGCTGGCGGAATAGAGCTTGGATCGGGCCTGAGCGGGCCCGGCCAGGGCTGGGCTCACCACATAGAGGGTGGTGCGGATCAGCTTGCGCTCCCGGCTCACCTGGGCCATCTGGCTCAGGGGCACCACGGTGAGCCATTGATCCGGCCAGCTCACCCGGTAGCCGATCGCCACTGGAGTGTCGGCGGGGTAGTGGCGCAGCAGCTCGGCCTGAACCTCCTCCACGTGGCGGGCGGAGAGGTAGAGGCAGAGGGAGGCCCGCAGGGCGGCGAGCCGCTCCAGGGATTCGGTTTCCGGTACACCGGTGCGGCCACCGGTGCGGCTGAGCACGATCGTCTGCACCAGCCCGGGGATGGTGAGCTCGGCGTTGAGGGCGGCGGCGGTGGCCTGGTAGGCGCTGATGCCCGGCACCACCTCCACCTCGATGCCGGCATCGGCCAGGCGGCAGATCTGCTCGGCCAGGGCGCCATAGAGGCAGGGGTCGCCGTCATGCAGACGCACCACCCGCTGGCCGGCGGTTGCCCGCTCGAGGATGACCTCGAGGACCGCTTCCAGGATGAGGGTGCTCGTGCGGATCTGCTCGCAGGTGGCCGGGGCCAGGGCGGCGATCTGGGGATTCACCAGCGAATCGGTCCACACCAGCACCTCTGCCTCGCCAATCAGCCGGGCCGCGCGCAGGGTGAGCAGGTCGGGGGCGCCGGGGCCCGCTCCCACGATCGCGACGCTTCCGCGCGACGGGGCTGTGCTCCCCTCCCCGGGCGGTGGCGTTGGGGTGGAATTGAGCGGGTTCAACGGCTCACTCCAGCGGGATCGGGCAGCTGGCGCTGCCGGCCATAGAGCCACCACAGGCCGAGCCCGCCGAGGACGATCAGCAGCAGGCTCACCAGCTGGGCCATGCGAATGCCGCCTTCGCAGAAGGGGGGCTGGGAGAACAGGCAGAGGGGGTCGATCCGCAGGCCCTCGATCCAGACGCGGCCACTGCTGTAGGCCATCAGATAGATGCAGCTGAGGGCCCCGGCCGGGAGCCGGATCCTTCCGCGCGAGCCCGCCCGGAACAGCAGCAGCAGCAGGGCACACACCCCGAGGTTCCAGATCGACTCGTAGAGGAAGGTGGGATGGAAGTAGAGCTGCTCCAGGAATTCAGGGGGGCGGTTGGCTGCGGGGATCTGCAGCTTCCAGGGGAGCTGGGTGGGCAGCCCGAAGGCCTCGGAGTTGAAGAAGTTGCCCCAGCGGCCGATGGCCTGACCCAGGGCCACGGCAGGCACCAGCACATCCAGCAGCGACCAGAACGGCAGGCGCCGCCAGCGGCAGTAGAGGACCGTGGTGAGCACCCCGCCGATCAGGGCCCCGTGAATGGCGATGCCACCGCGCCAGATCGCCAGAGCATCACTGGGGTTGGCGGCGTATTGGCGCCATTCCAGGGCCACGTAATACAGCCGGGCTCCGATCACCGAACCGAGTACCAGCAGGGGCAACAGGTCGGCGATCAGGGCTGGGTCGATGCCGCGGCTCTTGCCCAGGCGGGTGGCCAGGGCCAGCCCCACGAGCACCGCCAGGGCGATCAGCAGCCCGTACCAACGCAAGGAAACAGGGCCCAGCTGGAAAACCAGGGGCCCTGGAGAGGTGAAGGCGGAGAGCAGCGGCAAACCGTTGAGAGCAGTCAAGGGGATTGTGGCCACGGCTGGCCTGGGGAGACCGCTGGTCGCAAGGACACCAACAATCCCACCCTGGCGAGGGAGCCTGAAGCGTTCAGACCAGCCCTTCGGCGGCCTGCACCTTCTCGACCTGGCGCTTCTTCAGGACCAGCATGATCTGGGCCAGGGCGATGGCGGCGAAGAAAGCGAGCAGGCCGTAGATGCGAACGGGGTTCTGCAGCACGATCTCAGCATCGATCTGCCCAAAGCCACCCACGTTCGGGTCGTTGGTGAGGGCAGCGCCGGCGGCCACCGCATCACCCACGGCCACCGTCACGGTCGGGCCGGCGGGCACCGACTCGCTCACCTTGTTGCCGTCCTCGGTGGTGATCTCCACCACGGTGGCACCTGCATCAGCCGGGGTGATGGCCGAAACCGTGCCGGCGGCGGGGGCGGTGAACACACCGTTGTTGCTCTTTTCACCGGTGGGGTACACCTGGCCCCGGCCCCGGTTGCCACCCACGTGCAGCTGGAACTTGCCGAAATGGATGGAGCTGTCGGTCGCCGGATCGGGGGAGAGCACCGGGAAGACGATCTCCTGGTGTTGGTCACCAGGAATGGGGCCCACCAGCAGGATGTTGGGCTGGTCGTCGGAGTACTGGCTGTAGAAGATGCCGGCGGTCTCCTCCTTGAGCTCGTCGCTCAGCCGGTCCTGGGGAGCGAGGGTGAAGCCCTCGGGGAGCATGACCACCGCACCCACGTTCAGGCCGGTGGGGCTGCCGTCACCCGCCACCTGCTGCACCGAGGTGTCGTAAGGAATTTCCACCACGGCCTTGAAGACCGTGTCGGGGAAGATGGCCTGGGGCACTTCCACCCGGGTGGCTTTCTTGGCCAGGTGGCAGTTGGCGCAGACGATCTTGCCGGTGGCCTCGCGGGGGCTGGCGTAGTTCTGCTGCGCCCAGAAGGGATAGGCCCAGCTGGGGCTGGCCGCGCCGAGAACGACGGCCAGGGCCAGGCTGGTGCCGATCAGGGAGCCAAGCAGGGAGGAGAGGGAGCGGCGCATCACGGGCGGGAACGGGTCGACGGGAAAGGCAGGAGCTGTCGGATCAGGCCCACCAGGGCTTGTCGCCGGTGCGGAAGTCGGTCTCGGTCCACTGGCTCACGAACACGTTGTCGTTTTCCACGGACACATGGGCCAGGGCCAGGGACAGGGGAGCCGGGCCGCGCACCACCTTGCCGGTGGCGTCGTACTGGGAGCCGTGGCAGGGGCACATGAACTTGTTCGACGCCGCGTTCCAGGGCACCACGCAGCCCAGGTGGGTGCAGATCGCATTGATGCCGTAGCTGCCGATGGCGTCCTCGCCCTCCACGATCAGGTAGGTGGGATCGCCCTTCAGGCCCTGCACCAGGCTGCGGTCGCCCTCGCGGTGGGTTGCCAGCCAGCCGCTGGCGGTCACGGCGTTGCCGAGCTCGTCCTTGGCGGTGGTGCCGCCGCCGGAGCCGGCTGCCTTGGGCGGAATGAAGTAGTTCACCACCGGGTAGAGGGCGCCGAGGGCAACGCCGGTCACCGACCCGAAGGTGAGCAGATTCATGAACTGCCGACGACCCATTCCGGGCACATCACCACTCGCGCTGGCTGGGATCTGGGTCATGTACGACGTGCCGGTGTAGCCGGTGCAACGTGGCGGCCACATTAAGGCCTGCCCCACCCGCTCCGACAGCTGGGCCGGGGCTCCCCAGGCCACTGCAACAAGCTGTTGTGCTCCAGACTGACGACCTGCGCTGGGCTCGATTTGCTGCTAGGTCCGGTCCCCACCCCAGGATCCTGATCCGCAGTCCGGCCTACCCCCGCCACCCATCCCAGTGCCCCCTGTCGGCTGCACGACTCCGTGGACCCTGACCTTCTCCACCAGCCACCTCCGGCTCCTCTCAGTGGCGCCGAGATCCAGGCCCTGCTGCAGCGCCGCTGGCAGGCCTCCTATGACCTGCATCTGGTGCAGCGCCGCGGACGGCTCTACCTGCAGGTGATGTGGGCCTATCTGGAGCAGCAGTCCTTTCCCCTCACCGCCGAGGGTTACCAGGCCAAGCTCGAGGAGGTGGCCGGCCTGCTCAACGGCATGGGGGTTGCCACCCAGGTGCGCCACTGGCTGGAGACCACAGCAGACAAACCGCGCCTCGGCCGCGCCATGGGACTACCCCTCGAGATCCCCCCGGATCGGCTTGGTGAGTACATCCTCTGAGCTGGTCCGCGCAAGGGTGCGTGTGACCCGAGGCGCCTCCTGATCGGTCTCAGGACGCTTCGGCACCCGTGGCAGGTCGCAGTTGCTCCGTGAGCGCCACCAGGCCCACGCCCACCAGATAGAGGGCGGTGATCGCCCCGCCGAGCAGCAGCATCGTCACCGGATCGGTGGAAGGGGTGAGCACCGCCCCGGCGATCGCGGCCGTGAGCAGCACCCAGCGCCAGGCCGAGAGCATCGTGCGGGCCCGGATCAGCCCAAGGGCCCCCAGGATCAGCTGCAGCACCGGCAGCTGGAAAGCCAGGGCTGTGGCCACCATCAGCAGCAACACGAAGTCGAGATAGCGCTCGATCGACCAGCTCGGCTCCACCACGTCGGCCCCGTAGCTGACCAGAAAGCGCAGGGCGGCCGGCACGAGGGCCCACCAGGCAAAGGCCAGGCCGGCGGCGAAGAGCACGGCAGATCCCGCCACTGCAGGCGCCACCAGCCGGCGCTCCCGGCGGCTGAGGCCAGGGAGCACGAAGGCCAGGATTTCGTAGAGCACCCAGGGCAGGGCCAGGCTGAGGCCGGCGTAGCCAGCCACCTTCAGGGACACGAACAGAAACTCGCCGGGCGCCAGCTGCAGAAAGCGGATCCCATCGGCGGGCATCTCCAGCAGGCGCACCAGAGGTTTCACCACCACCAGGCAGCCGGCGGCGGAGATCACCACCACCAGCAGGCTGCGCAGGATGCGCCGGCGCAGCTCCTCGAGGTGATCGACCAGGCTCATCTCCACCTCGCCGGGGAAGGCATCCGGATCCGGCTTCGGGGCGATGCGGATCGGCGGCGGCGGTTCCGGGAGAGAGGTGCTCATGGTTGCTGCGCTGCCAGCAGGCTAAGGGCCCGTTCCGGCACGCCCCACAGCACCGTGCCGCCGCGATGGCGCACCGTTCCCGGGGCCGCCCCTGGAATGCGCTGCAGCTCGTCGACCGGCACCATCACCACCGGCACCCGCCCGTTGGCGCGCCCCCGGCTGAAGTGGGCGGCCAGATCGGCGGCGCACTGCAGGTCAGCCTCGTCGGTGGGCATCGTCGACCGCTTGAGCACCACGTGGCTCCCCGGCAGCTCCTGGGCATGGAACCAGAGATCGCCGCGGCGGGCCTGGCGGAAGGCGATCCACTCGTTCTGGCGGTGGTTGCGGCCCACCTGCAGGGGCACACCGGCCCTGGTGTGGAGCTCCAGCGGCGCGGGCTTGCCTTCGGCGGCAGCCGTTGCCGGTCGCTGCCGCCGCGCCTGGCGACTGCTGCGGCCCAGCAGTTCCTCAAGCTCCTCGCGGATCGCCTCCAGCTGATCAAGGCTCTCGGCCTGCTCCAGGTAGGTGAGGCTCGCCTCGATGGCACCCAGCTGCTGGCGGTGGAGCTCCAGCCGGGGGGTGATGGCGCCGACTGCCCGCCGCAGTTTGCGGGCCCGCCGGTAGAGGGCCTGGGCTTCATCGATGCACTGCCGGCTGGGCTGGCGCTGGCTGAGGAGGGTGTCGGCCTGCTGCTGCAGGGCTTCAGTGCCGGCCGTGGCCGCCAGCAGCTGCTCCTGCTCCGCCACCTGCCGGCCCTCCCGCTCCGCCAGCCGCTGCAGCTGCTGCGCCAGCTGCTGCCGTTGCTCCACCCACTGGCGCTCGGCCAGAAGCCGATCGGCGAGGGCGGCGAGGGCCCGGTTGATGGCCAGGGGGCCGCTGCCCGGGGCCTGAGCCGGCCCGACCTGGGGACTGGCCCAGCAGCAGTAGGTCCCCCCGGCGCCGGCGTGCCAGCTGAACTGCTCGGACTCCAGGGCCGTGAGCCAGGTGCGCCAGGCCTGCCAGAGCCGCTGCCACTGCTCCGCGCCCAGCTCCTGAACGGGCACGCTGAGCCAGGCTTCGGGCACCAGCTGGCTGGCCAGGGCCGGGCTCACCCCCTGGTAAGCGTCCCGCAGGGCGAGGCCCAGGGGCAGGGGCAGCAGCAGCAGACGTCGCTGCCAGTCGGTGAAGGCCTCCTCCAGGCGGGGGGGCTCCCCGGCCAGCGGCGGCGGCGGCAGGTAAGGATCGCCCGTGCCGATCGGCCGCAGCCGCGACTGGCTGGCCTTCACCTGGCGCGCCAGCGTGACCACCCGCCCATCGGCATCGAGCAGGAACAGGTTGCTGTGCCGGCCCATCAGCTCGATCACCAGCTGCTTCTCCAGCGGCTCGCCCGGCCGTCGGGCGAAGTCGAGCAGCACCACCCGCTCCCAGCCCGGTTGGCTGAAGCCGGTGAGGGCCAGGCCCCGCAGACCGTGCTGCAGTTGCTGGGCCAGGGTGCTGCCCTCTCCCTGCCGCGGGGGCGGCGCGATGGCGTGCACCCGGGCCGCCTCGGCCTGCCAGCAGAGCTCCAGCCACTGCACCCCGTTCAGGTGGCGCAGCGCCACTTGCAGGCTGTGGCTGCTGCCCTGCTGCACCTTCTCGAAGCGGCTGGGCACCAGCAGGGGCCGCCATTCCGCCAGCACGGCCCGCAGGCTGGTGAGGTCCATCGGCTGCAGCCTCGCCATCGCCTGCGCTGGGGGCTCCGTGGGGGCCCCTACTCTGCAGCCCGACCGCCGATGCTGCGATGGCTCGCCTCACCGTGATCACCGGCCCCAGTGGCGTCGGCAAGGGAACGCTGGTGGGCCAGCTGCTCGAGCGTCATCCGCAGATCTGGCTCTCGGTGTCGGCCACCACCCGCGCTCCGCGCCAGGGGGAGGTGGAGGGCCAGAGCTACTTCTTCCTCAGCCGCGAGCGCTTCGAAGAGCAGGTGGCCGAGGGCGGTTTCCTGGAGTGGGCTGAATTTGCCGGCAACCTCTATGGCACCCCGCGGCAGCCGGTGGAGACCCAGCTCGCCGCCGGTCGGCCCGTGCTGCTGGAGATCGAGCTGGAGGGGGCCCGGCAAGTGCGGCGCAGCTTCCCGGCGGGATTCCAGCTGTTCATCAAGCCCCCGAGCCTGGCCGAGCTGGAGCGGCGCATCCGTGGCCGCGGCACCGATAGCGAGGAGGCGATTCAGCGGCGTCTGGAGCGCGCACGGGTGGAGCTGGCGGCGGAGGCCGAATTCGACGCGGCCCTGGTGAACGGCGATCTCCAGCAGGCCCTAGCCGAGCTGGAGGGACTGATGGAGCTGGCCTGAGCGGCGGCAGGAGCTCTCTGGGGGTTGAGGAGCAGCCGGCGCAGACCCGGCCCGGCTCAGCCCACAAAAAACGGCCCTCGAGGGGCCGCAAAAAAAATGGCCCCAGAGGGGGCCGAAGCCAGAGTGCTCCGTCACATCGGGTGGAAGAGCAGGTCGGGGAAGAAGCGGTTGAACTCGATCAGGATGCCGGCGGTGATGGTGAACCAGATCGCCGAGAAAACCGGAGCGGTGGTGAGGAACTTTTTCATCGAAAGATTGGCGGAGGGACAGATAGCCTGGAGGGCGCTGAACCGGGAGATCAGCGGGGAGAGACCGTGATCTTGTCGTCGGCTTCGGTCAGCTTCCGGCCGGACAGTTCACCGAAGGCAGCCAGGGGCCACGTGGCAGCGCCCAGGGTGCTCTTGAAGGCGAGGGGAAGATCAATCTGAATTTCCTTCATGGTGGCGTCCTTGCTGCCGCGGATCGCGATCAGGTAGGAGCGGCCAGCCCAGCCGATGCAGCCGGCGATGTAGAGGAAGGCGATGCCAGGAATGATGAAGTCACCGGCGTGACTCCAGCGGCCGTCCACGATCAGGTGGGGCAGGCCATCGGTGCCGCAGAGGGCCTGGCTGTACATCTCGAAACGGGCCTTGGCCTGGTCGGTCTTGGCAGTGGCCGCGCGCTGTTGGAAGCGGGGGCTTTCGGCGCAGGGGGTGAGGCCGGCAACCGATGCGTCTGCCTTGGCGACGGGTGCAAAGCCGAAGAGCAGGAAGGCGGAGAGCAGAACCGCGCACAGGCGGGGGAAAAGACGGCGCATCGCGGTGCAGGATGTCACCAGCGGACAGTAGGGGCGCTCCAGCGAGCACATGGCAACGGTTCTGGCCCTCGAAACAAGTTGTGACGAGTCGGCCGCGGCGATTGTGCGGGGTTCGACCGTGCTCGCCAGCGCCGTGGCCTCCCAGGTGGAGGAGCATGCGCGCTGGGGTGGCGTGGTGCCCGAGATCGCCTCCCGCCGCCATGTGGAGGCCCTGCCCCAGTTGATCGAGCAGGTCTGCGGGCAGAGCGGCCTACCGGTGGCGGCGGTGGACGCGGTGGCCGCCACGGTGGCGCCGGGGCTGGTGGGGGCGTTGCTGGTGGCCTCCGTGACGGGCCGCACCCTGGCCCGGCTGCATGACAAGCCTTTCCTCGGCATCCACCACCTCGAAGGTCATCTGGCCTCGGTGCAGCTGGGGGAGCCGCTGCCGGAGGGCCCCTACCTGGTGCTGCTGGTGAGCGGGGGGCACACCGAGCTGGTGCGGGTGGATGCTCCGGGGCACTTCAGCCGCATCGGCCGCAGCCACGACGATGCGGCGGGCGAAGCCTTTGACAAGGTGGCCCGCCTGCTGGGACTGGGTTATCCGGGAGGGCCAGCCATACAGGCCGCAGCCGCGGGGGGCGACCCCTCGCGATTCGCTCTCCCCAAGGGAAGGATCTCGTTGCCGGGGGGTGGTTTTCATCCCTATGACTTCAGCTTCAGCGGCCTCAAGACGGCCATGCTCCGCGAGGTGCGGGCTCTGGAGCAGCGCCAGCAGGAGAGCGGTGAGCCGCTGCCGGTGGCCGACCTGGCGGCCAGCTTCGAACAGGTGGTGGCGGAGGTGCTCGTGGAGCGCAGCTGCCGCTGTGCCCGTGACCAGGGACTGCGCACCCTGGTGCTGGTGGGTGGGGTGGCCGCCAACCGCAGGTTGCGGACGCTGCTGGAGGCCCGCTGTGGGCGGGAGAAGCTGCAGTGGCGGGTAGCCCCGCTCGCCTACTGCACCGATAACGCCGCCATGATCGGGGTGGCGGCCTGCCGGCGGCTGGAGGCCGGGGTGCGGTCGGCCTTCGATCTCGGGGTGGCTGCCCGCCTGCCCCTGGATCAGGCGGGTCGGCTTTACGAAACGCAGGCGCTTTTTTAATCCGCTTAGGCTTCGGATCCACCCACTGCGCCGCCCCCGCCATGGCCCCCGCGCACCCCACCCAGCAGACCGGGCCGCAGCCTGAGGTCGAGCCCGTGAGTTCCAGCGAGCTCAATGCCTGGCGGCGGGGCTTCACTCCCCAGGCCGAGATCTGGAATGGACGCCTGGCCATGCTGGGCCTGTCCCTGGGCCTGGCGGTTGTGCTGATCAGCCGGCTGGCCCTGCGTTGAGGCACCGCCAGCCGGCGCCAGCCCTCAGGTGCGACCGCGCAGGGCCTGGGCCAGTTCGTTGGGCTTGAGGCTCTGGGCCAGGGCGTCCTCCGCCTCCACCCGGCCGTCCTGCACCAGCTTCAGCAACGCCTGGTTGGCCGTCTGCATGCCATCAAAGGCGCTGCGGTTCATGATCTCCTCGATTTCATCGAGTTCACCCCGCTGGATGTAGTCCTTGCAGGCATCGGTGTTGATCAGGATGTCGTGGTAGGCGCAGCGCTTGCCGTCGGTGGTCTTGAGCAGGCCCTGGGCCACCACGGCGAGCAACGTTTCGGAGACGGCCCTGCGCACGCTGTCCTGCTCCGTCGGTGGATACATGCCCAGCACCCGTTCCACGGTCTTCACGGCGGAGTTGGTGTGCAGGGTTCCGAACACCAGGTGACCTGTCTGCGAGGCCTCAATCGCCGTTGCGACGGTTTCCTGGTCGCGGATCTCCCCGATCAGGATCACGTCCGGGTCTTCCCGCAGGGCGGCGCGCAGGGCGTTGTGGAAGACCTTGGTGTGCTGCCCCACCTCCCGGTGGCGGATCAGCGACTGGCGGCTCTCATGCACAAACTCCGTCGGATCCTCAATCGTGAGGATGTGGCGGCTCATGTTGGAGTTGATCCAGTCGATCATGGCCGCGAGCGTGGTGCTCTTGCCGGATCCGGTGGGCCCCGTGACCAGGATCATGCCCTTGGGCCGGCCGCAGATCTCCTTGAGCACCTCCGGCAGATTGAGATCCTCCAAGGTGGCAATCTTCTGGGGAATCAGGCGCAGCACCATGGCCGGGCCGCGCAGGGAATCCATCAGGTTGATCCGCACCCGCACGAAGGGGAAGGCGTGGGAACCGTCGTATTCCTTGTCGCGCAGGAAGTTATCCACCTCCGCCGGGCTGAGCATCTCGCGCATCCAGCCGTTGAAGGTGGCCTGGTCCGTGACCGGCCAGCCGGTGCGCAGCATCTCTCCCCTGCCGCGGTAGCGCGGCTCCTCCCCGACTCCGAGGTGCACGTCGGAGAAGTTGCGCTCATTGGCCAGGCGCACGATCGCCTCGAGGTTGGCCGGCAGGGGACCGAGGTCGGCGCTGGGGGGGGCGGTTGGCGTGGCGGCCGGAGTGGCGGCGGGGCTGGGGGCAGCACTGGCCGGGGGCGGCAGGGGCAGGCCAGCCCCCGCGCCGGCGGGGAAGGGGGCCGGCGGCAGGGGAGACGGGGGAAAGGGCGAGGTCGTCATGGTCAACCGCCGGAATCTCCCCAGCTTCGCTGCCCCGCCCGCATCTGTCAGCCCTGGTGGGGCTCCGTAGGATCCGCCCACTCGCCGCCTTCGTGGTGCCCTTGCCCCTGGTCACGATCGTGCTCGGCACCCGGCCGGAAGCGATCAAGCTGGCGCCGGTGATCCGCGCCTTCCAGGCCGCCCCCGACTTCCGCACCCGCGTGGTGCTCACCGGCCAGCACCTCGAGATGGTGAGCCAGGTGATGGAGCTGTTCGGTCTCCAGGCTGACCACGACCTGGCGCTGATGGCGCCCAAGCAGACCCTCACCCACATCACCTGCGCAGCCTTGCAGGGCCTGAAAGAGGAGTTCGCCGCCCACCGGCCCGATCTGGTGCTGGTGCAGGGCGACACCACCACCGCCTTCGCCTCGGCCCTGGCGGCCTTCTACGAGCAGATCCCGGTGGGCCATGTGGAGGCGGGGCTGCGCACCGACAACCTGTTCGATCCCTTCCCGGAGGAGGCCAACCGCCGGCTGATCTCCCAGGTGGCCCAGCTGCACTTCGCGCCCACGGATGTGTCGGCCGCCAACTGCCGGGCCTCGGGGGTGATCGGCACGGTGCTCACCACAGGAAACACGGTGATTGATGCGCTGCTGCAGATGGCCGAGCAGGCCCCTGTCTACGAGCAGCCTGGGTTGGATTGGGCGAGCCAGCGGGTGATCCTGGCGACCGTGCACCGGCGCGAGAACTGGGGTGAGCGGCTGGGCGAGATCGGCCAGGGCTTCCTGCAGCTGCTGGAGCGGTTTCCCGACACGGCCCTGCTGCTGCCCCTGCACCGCAACCCCACCGTGCGCGAGCCGCTGCAGGCGCTGCTGGGCAACCACCCGCGCGCCTTCCTCACCGAGCCGCTCGACTACGACCAGCTGGTGGCGGCGATGCGCGGCTGCACCCTGGTGCTCACCGATTCCGGCGGCCTGCAGGAGGAGGCCCCGTCCCTGGGCAAGCCGGTGCTGGTGCTGCGCCGCACCACCGAGCGGCCGGAGGCCGTGAGCGCCGGCACGGCCAAGCTGATCGGCACCGCCACGGCCGACATCGTCGCCGAGGCAAGCACCCTGCTCACCGATCTGGCGGCGTATGACGCCATGGCCCGGGCCCACAACCCCTTCGGCGATGGCCAGGCCTCCGGACGCATCGTGGAGGCCGCCCGCCGCTTTCTGGCCGCCACCGGCTGAGAGGCGGGCTGAGACGGGCCGGCTGCAGCCCATGTGTTCAGGGGCGACGGCTGGCCCAGGGGGGCAGGTCGATGAAGACGCGGGTACCGGGCTCCAGGCCCGAGAGGATCTCGGTGTTCTTGCCGCTGCTCACGCCGAGCTCCACGGGCTGGAAGCGGGGTTTGCGATCCTTCCCCACCAGCAGCACGCCGGGCTTGCCGGCCTCGGTGACGATGGCCACCGTGGGCACGAGGGTGCGGGCCTGGATCTGGCCGGTCTGGAAGCCCACATCCGCCGTCATGCCGATGCGGAGATCGGGTTGCGGCACCGTGAACTGCAGGAAGACGTCGAAGGAGGTGACGTTGTTCAGCTTCACGGCCCGCGGCGTGATCCGCTTGACGCGGGCCGGGAAGCGCCGGTCGGGGAAGGCATCCACCCGCACGCTCGCCTCCTGACCGAGGCGGATCCGGCCGATGTCGCTCTCCGGCACCTTGGCCACCACCTCCAGCCCCTGGGAGAGCTCGACGATCGAGGAACTGGTGGCGCCGGCCACCGCGGCCGCCGTCGTCGTCGGGGTCACAAAGGCGCCCGGGTCAGCGAAGCGCTGGGTGACCACGCCATCGAAGGGGGCACGGATCGTGAGGTCGGCCTGCTCCACCAGCCGGGCCTCAAGCCGCTGCCTGGCCGCCTTCACCGCCATCTCATCCACCTGAAAGGTGCTGCGCACGGCGTTGTAGTCACTGAGGCTGATCGCGTTCTGGCGATAGAGCCGCTCGTTTCGCTCCAGTTCACTGCGGCTGCGGGTGAGCTGGGCCTCTGCCGAGAGCAGCTGGGCCCGCAGTTCTCCAATGCGCTCCCGCAGGTCGTCGCTGTCCATGCGGGCAAGGGGCTGTCCGCGGCGCACCAGATCCCCCTCTTCCACATACAGCTCCTGCAGGACCCCCTGGCGCTTCGGGCTCACGTTCACCCGCTGTTCCGCCTCCAGTTCGCCGCTGGCGGTGACCACCCCGGGCAGGCTGCCGGAGTCGGCCAGCACCGTGTAGGGACTGAGATCAGCCTGGCTGGCCGCGCGCTGGCGCTGCCAGAACCCCACGCCCCCCACGATGAAGGCCGCTGCGAGGGCCCCCAGCCAGATCCGCCGCCGGCGCCAGAGGGGAACAGGCGCTCCGGCGGCTGGAGTGATCCGGGAAGCAGGCGCAGCGGTAGGGCCCGCAGGGGCCTGTGGCACCGCTGCCGGCGCCTGTGGCGGTCTGAGACCGGGTGGAACGAGACTGGGAATCGACCTGGGTGCCGTTGCAGTCCAGTCTCGCGGCTGGGGGGCCCAACTGCGGGTGCCCCGTAGATTCCAGGGATGCTCAAAGCCGGAATCGTCGGGCTGCCCAACGTGGGTAAGTCGACCCTGTTCAACGCCCTGGTGGCCAACGCCCAGGCAGAGGCCGCCAACTATCCCTTCTGCACCATCGAGCCCAATTCGGGCGTGGTGGCGGTGCCCGATCCCCGGCTGGATCAGCTGGCTGAGCTCAGCGCCAGCAAGGAGATCGTGCCCACCCGGGTGGAGTTCGTTGACATCGCCGGCCTGGTGAAGGGGGCCAGCCAGGGAGAGGGGCTGGGCAACAAGTTCCTGGCCAACATCCGCGAAGTCGACGCGATCGTGCACGTGGTGCGCTGCTTCGAGAACGACGATGTGATTCACGTGAGTGGCTCGGTGGGGCCGGCCCGCGACGCCGAGGTGATCAACCTGGAGCTGGGGCTGGCGGATCTGGCCCAGGTGGAGAAGCGGCGCGAGCGGCTGAAGAAGCAGGTGCGCACCAGCAAGGAGGCCCAGGTCGAGGATGCCGCCCTCGAGCGCATCCAGGCGGCCCTGGAGGCCGGCGGCGCCGCCCGCGGCGTGGCCCTCAGCGAGGAGGAGGCCGCGATGATCAAGCCCCTGGGGCTGCTCACCGCCAAGTCGATCATCTACGCCACCAACGTGAGCGAAGACGATCTCGCCAGCGGCAACGCCTACTGCGAGGAGGTGGCGGCCCTGGCCGAGAAGGAAGGCGCCGGCACGGTGCGGATCAGCGCCCAGGTGGAAGCCGAGCTGATCGAACTGCCGGAGGAGGATCGCGCCGAGTTCCTGGTGGGCCTTGGGGTGGAGGAAGGCGGGCTGCAGAGCCTGATCCGGGCCACCTACAGCCTGCTGGGTCTGCGCACCTATTTCACCACCGGCGAGAAGGAAACCCGCGCCTGGACCATCAAGGCCGGCATGACCGCTCCCCAGGCGGCCGGCGTGATCCACACCGATTTCGAGCGCGGCTTCATCCGTGCCCAGACCATCGGCTACCAGCAGCTGCTGGAGGCCGGCTCCCTGGCCGAAGCGCGCAACAAGGGCTGGCTGCGGGCCGAAGGCAAGGAGTACGTGGTGGCCGAGGGCGATGTGATGGAGTTTCTGTTCAACGTCTGAGGGCTTCTTGGTCTGAGGGTCCCGTCCCGCTCGGGGCCCCTCGTCTTCAGCGCTGGGTGTTGATATCCAGGCAGAGCACGTAGGTGCTTCCCTCGCTGTGGTTCACCGCCATCGAGACGGTGCGGCATACATTTCCCGTCGCCAAGCTGATGTAACTGTCAGTGGTGAACTGTTCCATCCCCGTATCCATCAGGCTGAAGAAATAGTCCTTGCAGGAATGGTCGGTGCCGTGACTGGAGGGAGCGAACAGTCGGTTGGGCACCACCTCACTTTCCGTCCCCAGGTGCGTTCGGCCGAGTTGCTGGCCCTGATGGTCCAGGAGGTAAACCGCTTCCACTGCCGAGGTTTGCTCGACCAGAGAGGCCAGAACCCGCTCGAACTGGTCGGCGGTGTGGTCCATGAGGGCCTGTCTGCCCTGGGCGGCGAGGTTCTCCAGCTGCCGACTGATCCCCCGACGCTCCTGGAGTCGGCGGACGGCCTGGGCACGCAGATCTCGGGCCGCAGCGTGCAGTAGGGGATCCTGGGCCTGCGGTTCGAGAGACAGTTGCTCGGCGGGTCGGGGGCGGCTGAACACGAAGCCCTGGAACAGATCGATCCCGTGGACGGCGCAGACGTTCACCTCCTCCAGGGTCTCCACCCCCTCCGCCAGCACCAGGGCGCCGATGGACTGTCCCAATCGGGCAAGGGATTTCACCGTTTCCTGCTGGACGAAGTCCCGATCGAGGCCGCTGATCAGGCTGCGGTCGAGCTTGATGATCTGGGGGCGCAGTTCGGCGATCCGGGCCAGGTTGCTGTGGCCTGCTCCCAGATCGTCGAGAGCGATGAGGAAACCATGCTGGCGGTGATCCTCGACAAAACGGCGCAGGGCATGGCGGTTGCGCACCAGGCTTTCATTGATTTCCAGAACCACGTTGGTCGGATCCACCCCAGCAGAGCGGGTGGCCTCTCGCAAGGCGCCCGAGCCCACCGCCCCGTCGTCGATCACGGAGGCCTCGAAGTTGAGAAACAGCAGGGGGCTTGCCGATGGCTCAACTCGAGTGAGCAGCTCCGCATATCCCACGAGTGCTGTCTGGCGACAGAGCCGGTCGAGCTCGAGCAGGCAGCCTGTTGCCTGGGCCATGGCAAAAGCCCGGCCCACGTCCATCCTCTCCGGTCGGGCGAGGGCCTCTAGACCAATCATCCGTTTCTGTTTGAGGGAGACGATGGGCTGGAAGCGGATCGCTAGCTCCCCGGAGCCCAGGACACTCCTCAGCCGATTGGATTGGATGGTGGTCAAGGGCTTGTACTGAACCCGCGATATAGTCAACGTGAAGGATCGCTTGGCGCTGTTCCGTAACAACCGTCTCTTTTGCTGAGATTCGTGACATCGGGGACCCCTGTCAACGGAGAGACGTGTCATCCGGCGGCGCCCCATCGCGTTGCGCTCGATGGCGGCACCCGGCAGCGGGGCCCTGACCAGCGAAAATCGGAGCAGTTTCCCAGCCAGCCATGAGCGCTTCCCCCGACGCCCCCAACACGGCTGAAACCGCTGCGGTGGAGCATCCCCACGACTTCGAGGTGCAGAAGGAGTTGCACCAGCAGATTCGCAACGATCCCGACTACGACGACTGGGAATACGGCACCGAGCCCCTGCCCCATGAGGCCTGGCTCAAGCGGGAGTCGTCCCAGGCCTGAGCCGCCTGCTGAGGTTGAAGCCTGCCAGACAGAGCAGGGTGAGCAGAATCCAGAATCCCCCCCCGTGCTGCTGGGCATCCAATGCCATCCCCGCCAGGGGCGGGGCCAGCAGGGCGCTGAGGGCAAAGCACTGGGAGAACAGCGCCATGGCCACGCCCCGATGCTCGGTGGGTGTGAGCTGGATCACGGCTTCTGTGGCCGTGGGGAGGAAGGCGGCCATGCCCAGGGCCAGGGGGATCTGGGCCACCACCACCACCCACAGGCCCAGGTGGGTGAGGGCCGAGAAGGCCAGCCCTGCGGTACCCGCTGCGAAGCAGGCCAGGCTGAGGCTCAGGCCCACGGCCACCGGGCGCCGGGCCAGGGCCTGACCCACCGGCCATTGCAGCACCAGCAGCAGCCCCAGTTGCAGGCCGATCAACAGGGCCCCCAGGCTCTCCGGCATGGCAGCCCGCTCCAGGCCGCCCCGCACCAGATCCAGGGGCAGCGCGCTCTGCATCAGGGCCGGCAGGGCTGTGGCCAGCAGGGTGATGGCCAGCACGGGCAACAGGGGCGGCAGCCAGGAGCGCCAGGCATCTGATCCCTCCGCTGGGTTGCGGGGGGGCGGATCGGGAAGGGGGCGCCGCAGCAGCAGGGCGGTCATCACCGCCAGGCAGGCCATGTCGATCGCATAGATCGCCCGCAGATGGTCAGCGGCGGCGAGCAGGGCGCCGAGCAGGGCGCCGGCGGCGATGCCGGCGGCATCCGCCGTGCGCGCCAGGGCATACCCCCGCGCCGAGGGAATCGGCCGCGCTCCGCTGGCACAGGCCAGGGGGATGGCCAGTTCGATCGCAGGCCAGTACAGGCCCATGGCAACGCCGAGCAGCAGCTGCCCCTGGATGTACCCGGGCACCTCCCGGGCAGCCACCAGGGTGCTGTCGGCCAGCAGGGCCATGCCACAGGCCAGCAGAACCGGCACCCTGCAGTTCAGCCCCCGGTCGAGCAGCACCCCGCTCACAAACCGGCCCAGGGTGCCCGCCAGGGCCGCCAGAGCCAGCCCCTGGGTCACATTCGAGGCACTGAAGGCCTCCAGGTGGAACACCAGCGGGGTGAGGTAGAGCACACCGCCGGCACCGATCGAGCCGATCAGCCGCACCAGCACCACCTCCCGCAGCGGCGAGGGAAACTGGAACCACCAGCTCAGCCTCCCTGGGCGGCTGCCTGACTGTTCCTGATCGGCCTTTGCCAAACCGCCGCCGCCTGTCCGCATGGCTCGCCAGTCTGCTGGTGCTCCTTCCCGCTGTGGGGTCGCCCCCGGCACGGGCGGCGCAGGAGCTGGTGGTGCAGTTCGATCGGCTGACCCTGCCGATCGACCTGGCGGAGCTGGAGGCCTGGAGCCGCAACCCCACCCAGCAGGGCGGCCACCAGGCCATCTGGCTCAACCTGCTCGATCCCCAGTCGCGCCAGGGGCTGATCCGCCTGTTGAACGCCCCGCTGCTGCGTGATCGCAGCTTCGGCATGGAGCTGCTCAACAGCTGGACCGGTGAGCAGATGCTGCGCCAGGTGGGTGGCCTGCTCCAGGGCGCGGAGGGCGAGAACACCGCCCCGGCGTTGCTCGGCACCCTCCAGCAGCTCTTCCGGCAACAGAGCGAGGTGACCAGCCTGCAGCTCCTGCGAGCCCTGCCCCAGCAGCGTCTCACCCTCCAGGTGGATGCGCTGCTGGCCCTCGCCTCCCACTGGCGTGATCAGTTGCAGCACCAGAGCGATGCGGTTGCCCTGCTGCGCCGCCAGCCCTTGCCGCGGCGTCAGTCGCGCTCGCTGCTGCCGGCGACGGGCCGCTTGGCGGCCCTCACCCCCCTGCGGCTTCAGCTCCCTGTCGCCCACCGGCCAACGCCCCTGCCCCTGGAGGTGTGGGTGAGTCGCCAGCGCCGACGCCCGGGCCCCTGGCTGCTGCTGCTGCCTGGGCTGGGGGGCAGCAGCAGTCAGCTCGGCTGGCTGGCGGCAGCCCTGGCGGAGCGGGGCTGGCCGGTGTTGGTGGTGGAGCATCCCGGCAGTGACGCCCAGGCCGTGCGGGCCTCCCTAGTGGGGGAGGGACCGCCGCCGGGGGCAGAGTCGGTGCCGGAGCGGCTGGCCGATCTGCAGGCGGTGCTGGTGGCCCTCCAGGAGCGGCGTCTGGCTGCTCTGCCAGGGGAGGGAGACACTGCCCTCGGGGATGGCCTGCAGGTCGAGCGCGGTGAGGGGGTGGTGCTGATCGGCCACTCCCTTGGGGGACTGGCGGCCCTGATGGCGTCCGGTCTGGTCCCCGAGGCTGGGCTGGGCCAGCGCTGCACCAGGGCCCTGGTGGCCCTGCCACTCACCAACCTCTCGCGGCTGCTGCAGTGTCAGCTGCCGTCGGTGACGGGAGATGGGGATCGCGCCCTGCCCGTGGCCCCCGCGGCGCCCGCTCAGGTGGCCGGCCTTCCCCTGCAGGGCGTGGTGACTTTCAACGCCTTCGGCAGTTTGCTCTGGCCCGAGCAGGGGCTGGCACCTCTGCCGGTACCCGTGATGATGGTGGGGGGCAGCCTCGACCTGGTGACGCCTCCGGTGCAGGAGCAGCTCTCGCTGCTGGCCAGCAGTGCCCATCCCCGCAGCCGCTTGGTGCTGGTGGACGGCGCCAGCCACTTCTCCCCCGTACGGCTGCAGGGCGATGACCAGGCCCTCTTCCGCCTCGGGGAGGAGCTCGTGGGGGAGCAGCCGGAGCGGGTGCAGGAGCTGTTGCTTCAGCTCACCCTGGAGTTTCTGGAGTCGGGCCGGCATCCGGCCCTGCTCAGCGCCCAGCGCCGCGACCATGGTGCGGTGACGGCCTACGTGCTCGATCCGGCCGCTGCCCGGCGCTGGTATGGGCGCCTGCCTCCCCCGCCGACGGCCCGCTAGCTGGAGCCGCCCTAGAAGCGCACGCGGGGGTCGAGCAGGGCCACCAGCAGATCCACGCTGACGGTGACCAGCACCACCAGAGCGGCCACGACCACCACGATGCCCTGCACCAGCGGATAGTCGCGCTGGGCGATCGCCTCCTGCAGGCGGGCGGCGATGCCCGGCCAGGAGTAGGTGACCTCGATCAGCAGGGCGCCGCCGATCAGCGAGGCCACGGTGATGCCGGTGATCGTGAGCACGGGCAGCAGGGCATTGGGCAGGGCATGGCGCAGCACCACCTGGCGCTCGCCGATGCCCCGGCTGCGGGCCGCTTCCACGTAGTCGGAGGCCAGGGCCCGGCGGAGGTTGAGGCGCAGGGCGTTGGTGAAGATGCCGCTGAGCAGCAGTGCCAGGGTGCCGGCGGGCAGCGCCAGATGGCGCAGGGTGCCGCTCAGCTGCTGCCAGCTGCCGGCCCGCAGGCTGTCCAGCAGATAGAAGCCGCTGCCGGTCGGTGGCAGCAGCGTGGGCGGAAAGCGCCCTCCCACGGGCAGCCAGCCCAGCCAGACGGCGAAGACCAGCTGCACCACCATCGCGGCCCAGAACGGCGGCAGGGCGTAGGTGCCGATTCCGTAGAGCCGGCCTGCCAGGTCAAGGCGGCCCTCTGGCCGGGCGATGCCGCTGAAGCCCACCGCCAGCCCGAGCACGGCCGCCAGCAGGAGGGCCGTCAGCCCCAGCTCCAGGCTGGCCGGCAGGCTGGTGCCGATGATCGCCGTCACCGGCTCCTGGTTGGTGAGGGAGGCGCCCAGGTTGCCGTGCAGCAGATCGGCCAGGAACTGCCCGTATTGCACCAGCAGAGGGCGATCCAGCCCCAGTTGACTGCGCAGGGCGGCCCGGGCCGCCTCCGGAGCCCGGGTGCCCAGCAGGGCATCGATCGGGTCGCCGGGGGCCACCCGTAGCAGCAGGAACACCAGGCTGGCGATCAGCCAGAGCATCAGCGGCGCCAGGGCCAGCCGGGCGGCCAGGTAGCGCAGCAGGGCGCGGCGGCGGCTCATGGCTTCACCGTCCCCGTCCGGGGCTGCAGGCTGAGGTCGCGCAGGATCAGGCGGCCCGAGCCGTCGAAGCGCAACTGGCTCACGTGCGGGCGGGCCCAGGCCCGCGGCGCCACCAGCCAGAGCGGCAGGTAGGGGCTGGCGGCCGCCGTGCGGCGCTGCACCTGCCGCAGCAGCGCCGTGCGTGCGGGGCCGGCGATGCGGCTGCTGCGCTGCAGATCGTTCACCAGCCCCGGGGCAGTCCAGAAGCTGCCGCTGGCCGCACTGGCGCCCGCCAGGCAGCGGTCTCCCGCAGCCTGGTCGCAGTCGAGCAGGGGGCTGAGGTAGTTGTCGGCATCGGGGAAGTCCCCCATCCAGTCGAGCAGGATCATCGGGAAGTTGCCATCGCCCAGCTGGCGGTAGGCCGTGGTGGCCTCCATGCCGGTGATCTCCAGGGTCACGCAGTCGCCGAGGTCGCGGCGCAGCTGGGCCTGCCAGGTGAGGGCGAAGAGGCGGTCGGCGGGGATGTTGGAGCGGAAGGTGAGCGGCAGTGTGAGCCGGCTCCCGTCGCAGTAGCCCGCCTGGCGGTAGAGCGCCCGTGCCCGGTCGGGGTCGTAGGCGGGCCAGGCCTCCGGATCGGAGCCGGGCAGGGTGGGCGGCACCAGATCGCGCAGGGGCGGGCGCAGGTCGCGGGTCACCCGGGCGCTGATGGTCGGCCGATCGAGGCTGTGGGCGACCGCCAGGCGCAGGCGTTGGTCGTTGAAGGGGGGGCGGTCGGTGAGCAGGGTGAGATAGCCGATCTCCAGCGCCGGGCCCGAGCCCTCGCGCAGTTCGCCCCGCTGGGCCAGGGCCTGCAGGGAGCTCTGCTGGTCGCCCTCGATGCTGGTGGAGAGCAGCACGTCGATCTCGCCGCTGCGCAGGGCGCCGTAGAGGGCGGTGGAGTTGCTGAGGGTGACCAGGTCGATGCCGCTGTTGGCGGGCCGGCGGCCCCAGTAGCCGGCGAAGGGCACGAGGCGCTGCTGCTGGGTGCTGTAGAAGCTGAGCTGGTAGGGGCCCGTGCCCACGAAGCGGTTGTTCAGAAAGCCCTTGCGGTGCTGCCGGTAGGCGGTGGGGGAGAGGGGGGTGAGATTGACGGCGCTGAGCAGCTGGGGCAGGGGGCTGTAGGGCCGCTTCAGCTCCAGTTCCAGCTCCAGCGGTGCCACCCTGCGCACCGCCCGAACCCGGTCGCCCAGCAGGTAGCTGAGCTTGCCGATCGCTATGAAGCGCTCGAGGGTGAACACCATGGCGGCGGCATCGAAAGGCGTGCCGTCGTGAAAGCGAACCCCGGCTCTCAGGGGGATGCGGGCCCGGGTGCCATCGGCGCTGAGACGGGGGAGGGCCGTGGCCAGCTGGGGGCGCGGACGGCCGTCGGCTCCGATCGTGTAGAGGGTGTCACCGAGGGCGCTGAGCACCTGCATCGCGCCGATGCTGTAGGTCTGCGCCGGGTCGACCGAATCAATGCGGCTGCGGGTGCCCACCACCAGCTTTCCAGGGGGGCGGGAGGGCTGGCAGCCCTGAAGCAACCATCCGCCGAGGATCAGCAGGGTGATCGACAGCCTCAGCGGCCGGAACAACGGAATCAGGGAATGGAGATGGCCGCCATTCAAGGGCGATGGGGCCGCTCGGGACGCACGTGCTGCAGGGAAATTTCAAACACCTCGGAGCCTTGGCGGGCCAGGGGCCAGCGGCGGAGCCAGCAGCGGTTCTGGCGGTCGTCGACGCCGATCACCTGATACAGGTGGTCATCAGCCTCGAGCCGGACGCAGTCCCCCTGGCTGGGTGGGGGCGTGGAGCTGGCGCAGGTGAGGGCGGTCATGGGTCGTGAAGGCAGAGATGGCCGGGCGGCCTGTCGGAGAGAAATGGCGATGGCCAGCTGGGCAGGGACCTTAAGAATTGCTTTCGATCTCCCACCACTGTGACGCCTGGCAGGCCCATGGCGCCAGTGCATGGGGATTTGCCGATCTGATGGCGGCGATCAGCTGCCCGGGTTAGGGGGCCTGAGGGCCCGCAGCTCAGAGGGTGCGCAGGCAGGCTTCGACGCCCTGCACCTCGGGCAGGGCGTCGATGGCCTCCAGGGCCTGGCGGAAGCGCGCCTCCAGCACCTCGTGGGTGATCACGACGATTTCGGCAGCCTCACCCGCCGCTTCGAACTGCACGATCGACTGGATGGAGACGCCGGCGTCGCCGAAGCAGCTGCCGATCCTGCCAATCACGCCGGGCTGGTCGCTGGCCCGCAGGCGCACGTAGTTGCGATGGCTGGTGTGCTGGCTGTCAACCAGGCGGCATTGGCGCCAGCTGCCGGCGGCCAGCAGGGGATCGAGGCCGGCCCCCTGGGCCTGGCCGCAGGCCTGGCGGATGCCGGCGATGTTGAGGATGTCGGCCACCACCGCTGATGCGGTGGGCCCCGCTCCAGCCCCTGGGCCATAGAACATGACCTGGCCCACCGGATCGCCTTCCACCAGGATGGCGTTGTTCACCCCGTTCACTCCGGCCAGGGGATGGCTGCGCGGCACCAGGGTGGGGTGCACGTGCACATCGAGCCACTGGGTGGAGCCGTCACTGCGCTCGGAGTCACTGCCTGCAGAGGTGCTGGCGCCTGAACCCTCGCCGGCGATGCGCTGGGAGACGGCCAGCAGTTTCACCACGAAACCCAGCTTGTCGGCATAGGCCACATCCCGGCTGTCGAGCCGGTCGATGCCCTCGGTGGGGATTGCGGCACGGGGAACGGCCCCGCCGTAGGCCAGGGCCGTCAGGATGGTGATCTTGTCAGCGGCGTCTCCGCCCTGCACGTCGGCCGCCGGGTCGGCCTCGGCATAGCCGAGACGCTGGGCATCTGCCAGCACAGCTCCGTAGTCGGCCCCCTCCGCCGCCATGCGGCTGAGGATGTAGTTGGTCGTTCCGTTGATGATGCCGCTCACCCGCTCGATGCGGTTGGCTCCGAGCGACTGCTTGAGGGGCTCGATGATCGGGATGCCGCCACCCACGGCCGCCTCCAGCAGCACGTACACCCCCTGGGCGGCGGCGGCGGCGGCGGCGGCGATCTCCTCGCCGTAGCGGGCGATCACGGCCTTGTTGGCGGTGACCACGGGCTTGCCGGCGGCAATCGCCCGCAGGATCAGGGAGCGGGCCGGCTCAAGGCCTCCCATCACCTCCACCACGATGTCGACCGACGGGTCGTCGACCACGGCCTGGGGATCGGTGGTGAGCAGGTCGGCGGCCAGGGGCACGGGCCGCGGCCGTTGCAGATCACGCACGGCGACCCGCCGCAGTTCCAGCTCGGCCACCAGGGGATGGCGCCCCTCCGGGGTACCCAGGATGCCGGCCACGCCTGCCCCCACCGTTCCGAGGCCGAGCAAGCCGATGCCGATGGTCATGCGCTGGGGGTGAGCAGTGCGCCGATCCTAGAAATCGGTGCGTCGCCGGCCGGCCGCTCAGGCCGCCAGCGCCTGGGCCTGGGCCTGCATCATCCGCAGGATGTTGAGGAAGCCATTGGCTCGCGAGGGAGTGAGGCTGGCCTGCAGCCCGGTGGCGGCGATGAAGGCTGGATCGATGGCGGCAGCCTGCTCCGGGTTCAACCCCTCCATCCCCTCGATCAGCAGGGCCAGCAGGCCCTTGGTGATCGCCGCGTCGGAATCACCCCGCCAGTGCAGGTGGCCATCCACCAGCTGTCCCACCACATACACCTGGGAGACGCACCCCTTCACCTTGAAGGCATCGTTGCGAAACTCCTCCGGCAGCGGCTCCAGCTTCTTGGCCAGCCAAAGCACGTATTCGTAGCGGCGTTTGGGATCGGCGGTGCCGGCCAGCCGTTCAACGATCCGGTCTAAGGCCTCACTGCCGGTGGCGATGGAGTCGGGAGCGGCCATCGGGTGAGACGTCCTTGTGCGGAACGATTGGGGAATGAACGGGGCGGGGGATGGGGCCAGAGATCGTCTCAACGGCTCCGCTGCCGCCAGGCCAGCACCCCGGCCGCGCTCAGGCTGAGACCCAGCAGCAGGCCGGTTCCCAGCAGAGGAGAGCGTTCGCGCAGCCAGCCCGGCGTGCGCGCCGGGTTCGCCATGGCACTGGACGGACTGGGGGAAGAGGCGCCGGCAGCATCCGTCGATTCGGCCAGTTCGAGGTAGTCGCGGTGGCCGGGGCCCGCATCCACCTGCACCTCCCAGTCGGCCTCGGCCTGGCGGGGCAGGGTGAAGCGCAGGCTGCCGCTGGTGTCGGTGCGGCCCAGCTCGATCGGGTCGCCGCCGCCAGGGGGGATCAGGCGCACGGTTGCCTCCTGGGCCGGTTCACCATTGCCGAAACGGCTCTGGAGGAGCAGTTCCCCCTTGAACGCCTGGTTGAGGGCGGAGAGGCGTTCGAGGCTGCTTTCCAGGGCGTGGCTGCGGGCGGGACCTGATGGCAGTACGGCCAGCGCTCCAGCGGCAGCCAGGCTCAGACAGAAATGCAGTCGCATCGTCGGCAGCAGGTGAGCAGGGGGAAAGGTCAGCGGTCCTGCCAGCGGCTCTCCCGGGATTTGCCGGCCTGCACCATCCGCACCACCGTGCTCACCATCAGGGAGAGGGCATCGTGGGCGTCACCCCGGGCTTCGAGCTCGGCAGCCAGCACCCGATCAGCAGCCGAGGGGGCGGGGGCGGCAGGGGAGGACGACAGATTCAAGGGCGACGCAGCAGCGCTGCTGGGATCTTCGCAAATCTGCGCCGCCTGCGGGGAGGGTGGCAAGCCTTGTTCACAGCGGCGTCTTCAGCGCTGCTCGGAGGTTGCCAGCCAGGTGGTGCCCAGCTCGTTCACCCAGCCCTGCAGGGGGATATCCCAGGGATCGCGGGGCAGGCTCTCGGCCAGGCAGGCCCGCGGCAGCACGGCCAGGGTGGGCACCTGGCGCCAGGGCGCCTGGCTGCGCAAGCGGTCGTACCAGCCGCCGCCGTAGCCCAGCCGGATCCCCCGGTGATCGATCGCCAGGGCCGGGATCAGCAGCAGGTCGATCGCTGCGGCGGGGAGAGCCGGGCCGGTGCCGCTGGGGGCAGGGATGCCACAGGCATCGGCAGCCAGGGGGTCGCCTGGCTGCCAGGGGAGGTAGTGGAGCTGGCCCCCGTTCACGGCCGGCAGGGCGAGTCCTGGGCGCAGCCGGGGCAGGGCGGAAGCCAGGGGGAGCAGGTCGGCCTCCCCCGGCAGGGGCACGTAGAGCCCCACCCGGCCGCTGCCCGGCAGGGAGCCCAGCAGTGCCGCCACCTGGGCGCGCAGCTGCTGATTCACGGCGGGTTGCCCCTCGCGGCGCATGCACCGGTAGTGCTGGCGCAGCTCCCTCTTCCGGGTGCGCCGCTCGGTGGCTGGTGGCTCCTGGCTCATCGCTGAAACCAGCCGGTGAGGGCTGCGGCCAGGGCATCGGCGGCATCGTCGGGTCGGGGCGGCTGCTCCAGGCCGAGCTCCCGCATCACCGCCGCCAGCACGTCGTCCTTGTCGGCATGGCCATTGCCGGTGAGGGCCTGCTTGATCTGCATGGGGGGGAATTCGGCGATCTCCACCCCCAGGCGGGCCAGGGTCATCAGCAGCACGCCGCGGGCCTGCACGACGGCGATCGTGGTGCTGGAGCGATAGAAGAAGAACTTTTCCACCACCGCCAGCTGGGGCCGCCAGGTGCGCACCAACAGCCGCAGGTCGCGGGCGATCTCCACCATCCGGGCGCCTTCGCTCTGCCCCGGATCGGTGCGGATGATGCCGCAGTCCAGCAGCCGCTGGGCGCGGCTGGCCGGCTCGATCTCAATCACCCCATAGCCCACCCGGGCCAGGCCAGGGTCGATGCCGAGGATGCGCATCAGGGGAACCCCATCCGTTCCCCGGGTCGCATCAGGCCGCCAGGGCCAGTTCGAAGGCGCTGCGGTCGCTCGGTTCGCCGCGCTCGAACACCTTGCAGAACACCTTCACCACCCGATCGCCCGAATCGATCTGCTCGAGGGGATCCTTGCGCAGGCGGTGGCGCAGGCAGCAGGCGGCCACGCGGGCCACGTCGTCTTCCGACACTTCGGTGCGACCCTCAAAGGAGGCCAGGGCGCGGGCGGCGCGGTTGGTGACGATGTCACCGCGCAGGCCATCCACATCCAGCTCACCGCAGATGGCGGAGATGCGGATGCGCAGGTCATCGTCGATCTGCACCTGGGGGAGCCGCTGCTGGGCCTCCACCACCCGGGCCTGCAGGGCGTCCTGGTTGCCCTGTACCGCGTTGTTGAAGCTGTCGGGGTCGTTGTCAAACGCCGTGCGCTGATCCACCACCTGCACGCGCAGTTCGGGATCGCGCACGGTGCGCACCTCCACGCTCATGCCGAAGCGATCCAGCAGCTGCGGGCGCAGTTCGCCCTCCTCCGGGTTGCCAGAGCCGATCAGCACGAAGCGGGCCGGGTGGCGCACGCTCACGCCCTCGCGCTCCACGGTGTTCCAGCCGGAGGCGGCCGAATCGAGCAGCACGTCGACGAGGTGGTCGTCGAGCAGGTTTACCTCATCCACGTAGAGCAGGCCGCGGTTGGCCTTGGCCAGCAGGCCGGGTTCAAACGCCCGCACGCCCTCGCTCAGGGCCTTCTCGATGTCGATCGTGCCGCAGAGGCGGTCTTCCGTGGCACCCAGGGGCAGGTCCACCATCGGCACCTGGCGCTGCTCGATCGGCAGCTGCTCGCCGTGCTCGGCCCGCTGACGCACTTCGCTGCTCTGCAGGTCCGGGTCGCTGGGGGAGCTGTTGTAGGGGTCGCCCGCCACCACGTCGATCTCGGGCAGGAGATCGGCCAGGGCCCGGATCGTGGTGCTCTTGCCCGTGCCCCGGTCACCCATGATCATCACGCCGCCGATGCGCGGATCGATCACGTTCAGCAGCAGGGCCAGTTTCATCTCCTCCTGGCCCACGATGGCGGTGAAGGGGAAGACCCTGCGCTTGCGGGCTGGTGTCACTGGCTGGGAGCGGGCACAGGGGCGGATTCTTTCACAGACGCTCTCACTGGCGGGCCGTCCCCTGGGGCGCCGAAGGGGCGGGAGCGGGCACCGGCAGCAGGCTGAGCACCTGGGGTGGGGTGGCATCGGCGGGGTAGATCAGCCGCACCCGCAGCTGGCGGGTGGCTCCGGGCGCCAGGCTCACGGTGCCCAGCGGCGGGCTCTGGTCGCCGGCCCGCTGCACCAGATGGAACCGCCGCCGCGAGGAGGGCCGGCCGCCGGGGCCGTCGAGACCGCTCACCTCCACCGGTCCGCGGAACATCACCGCCTGGGCGGGCTTGACGTTGAAGCGCAGGCCGCCCTGGGGCTGATCGGCCTTGAGGGGAGATTCCAGGGCCAGTTGCAGCTGCACCGGGCTGCTGCCGGTGTTGCGCAGGGGGATCGTGAGGTCGTATTCCACGCCGTAGTTGCCGTGGGCGGCCCAGGCGGTGCCGGGATAGAAGGCCTTGAGCTCAGCGGTCTGCACCTTGGCGGTTCCCAGGGTGCCGCGCTCCAGGGAGGCGATCGGCCAGGAAATCGGGGCCGCCGCGGCGCTCAGCCACCGCTGGCCGGGATCGGTGATCGTGCCGCGCCACACGCTGCCGATCTGCACCCCGCTCACGCGCGAGTACACCATCCGGCCGCTGGCCCCGCGGGGGGTGGGCTGGTGTTCCTTGGGGCTGAGGTCGCCATCGAGCAGCTGGCTCCAGGTGGCCGGCGGCGGCGGGCTGGTGTTCGGGCCGAAGGCGGCGAGGGTCGCCAGGCTGAGGGGGCCGTCGCTCTGCAGGCGCAGCTGCAGGTTGCGGCCGTTGAGCAGGGGATCGAGACCGCGCACCGGCAGGGGCAGCATCAGCAGGGTGGTGGGCTGGCCGGGGGCGAGGGTCCAGCTGCCGGGCAGTTCCGGACTGGAGCGGCGCATCAGCAGCTCGGTGGCCACGCGGCTGCCCGGGCCCGACCAGGCCGGGCTGGTGCTCTCGGCCAGCAGCGGGGGCAGGGGCAGGAAGGGGGCGCCGGCCATGGCCGGATCGAGCGACTGGGAGAGAGCGGTGGATCCCCCCAGCAGCCGCAGGTTCACGGGGCGGTTACCCCGGGGCTGGGCCACCACCGCCAGCCAGAGGGTGGAGTCGAAGGTTTCCGGCTTGCCGGCGAACACGTGGTGGCTGAAGAGGTCGAAGCGGCCGTCGAGGGCCACATCGAGATGGGCCGCCGGCACACCCCGGCCCGCGGCCGGGAAGGTGGAGAGCAGGATGCCGGGGCCCCGGATCAGTTCCGGGTTGTTGTCGTTGACGACCAGCACCGGATCGAGGCCGCCGGGGAGGGGAGCCACCGTCTGGCGTCGCAACACCACGGCCGGGGCTGGCGCAGGCGTGGCGGCGGCTGGCGTGGTTGCCGCAGGGGCTGCCTGGGCCCTGCCGGGCAGGGCTGTGGTCAGCAGGGGAATGGCGGCCGCGGCAGAGAGGAAAGGCAGCAGCATCGGTCGGAAGCTGGAGGATGTCATCGGCGGCCCACCAGGGTCTGGGCGGTGGCACCAGCCATGGCCCGGATCAGGTTGGTGGATCGAATGTCGTTGAAGGGGCCCTTCACCAGAAAGGCCGCCACGGCGCGCTGACCGTTGGGCAGGTGAATCAGGGCCCCATCGGCGTAGGCGATGCCGATGTCACCCGTTTTGTTGTAGACGGTGATCCCGTAGCTGAGCAGCTCGCTGTCGGGATCCGCGCTGTCCTTGCCCAGGCCCTGGAGCAGACCCAGGGGGATCAGGGTGTTGGTGCGGGAGGTGCCCATGATTTCCCGGAAGAGGTCGCGGGCCCGGGGGCTGAGCACCTCGCCGGTGTCCACGAGGGCGATCGAGCGGGCCAGATCGCGGGCGCTGGTGGTGTTCGTGCCATCGAGATCGGGGAGCCAGTTGTTCACTACGGTGGCGGTGAGGCCTATCGCCTGGAAACGGGCATTGAGGGTGGTCTTGCCTCCCAGCTGCTTGATCAGCAGGTTGGTGGCGCTGTTGTCGCTCACCCGGATCATCTCGGTGGCCGCTTCAAAGAAAGGGAAGCGGGTGCCGACCGGCTTGTTGGCCATCCAGCCGGCGCCGCCCCCCACGAGCTCCTTGGTGAGCTGGATCGGCTGGTTCCAGCGCAGTTTGCCGCTGTCGAGATCTTCGAGGCCGGCCAGCAGGATCGGCGTCTTGATCGAACTCGCCGCCGGCATCGGCAGGTCGGCATCGAGCTGGGCATAGCGCCCGTCGTCGAGGACCAGCAGAAAAGCAGTGGCCTTGAGATCCTTCTGGGCGGCCGCCAGCTGGCGCCAACGGGCGCTGAGGGCGGTGAGCTCGTTGCGGGGCTCGAAGCGCCCCAGGGGCAGGGAGCCGGAACCCTTGCCCCGTGCGGCCAGGGCCGCATCCTTGCCGGGGGCCTCGCTGGCTCCCTGGGCCAGGTGGGGAGCGAGCAGGCGCAGGCCCGTGCCGGCCACCACTCCCAGGCCGACCCCCATCACGGCCAGTCGCAGCAAGAGCCTGAGGGGTTGGCCCCAGCGGCTGCGGGGAGAACGGGGAGGGCGACCGGCGGTCAAGGCACCTGGGTTGCAGTGCCCCCGACGCTAAGGGGTCTGACCAGGGTCGGCCCGGCGCCGGCTGCTGGCCCAGCGCAGCTGGCGCACCATGCCCCGCAGCAGCGCCACCTCCTCGCTGCCAGGCTGGGCGCGCTGCAGCAGGGCCCGCAGCTTGGCCATGCGGGCGGCGGCCGTGTGGGGGTAGAGAAAGCCCACCTCCAGCAGCAGGTCCTCCGCATCGCCCAGGAGGGCTTCCAGGGGGCCCCTGGCGCAGGGTTCGGGGGCAGCAGCGCTGGCTTCCGTTGCGGCTGCCAGCCCCTGGGCGGTCTCAGGTTCCCGAGGCTGGGGGTGGTCGCGCTCGTGCCATTGGTGCAGCAGGATCGCGGCAGCCTGGGCCAGGTTGAGGGAGCCATAGGCCTGCTGCTGGGCCCTGGCGGGGGCCGTGTCAATGGTCACCAGTCGCCCCGCCTGCAGCAGCTCCTCGTTGCTCAGCCCCCGGTCCTCCCGGCCGAAGACCAGGGCCCTGGGGGCTGGCGGCCCTGCCTTTCCCGTCGATTCCGCCTCGGACGACTGCCCCAGCCAGCGGAGCGCGGCAGGGGGGGACAGCAGGGGCAGGGGTTCCCCCTGGCGGCGTCCACTGCTGGCCACCACCCGCCGGCAGTCGGCCAGGGCCGCAGAGAGGGTGGGGAAAAGGCGCCCTTGCTCCAGGAGCGCCCCACCATGCACCGCCATGCGCCGGGCTTCCTCACCCAGGTGGTCGCAGCGGGGGGCCACCAGCCGCAGCTCCGCCACGCCGAAATTGGCGCAGAGCCGGGCCACGCTGCCCACATTCAGGGGACCTGCCGGCTCCACCAGCACCACCACCAGCGGCACGGCAGCTTGCCGATGGTCAGGTTCACCAGCGGAGCTGGCCTGGGAGGGCGCCGGGCGGGACGCCACCGTCAGACCAGGCCGTTGAGGTAGGCCAGCAGGTCAGCCATGGCCTGGGGCTCGGGCTGGAAGCGGGGCATCGGCGGGGTGCGGCCGCTCACCACCTGTTGGATCAACTGACGCTGGTTCTTGCGTTCGGCCACACCGTGCAGGTCGGGCCCCACCAGGCCCTGGGCGGCGATGCCGTGACAGCCGGCGCAGTTGAGCCGAAACAGCAGGGCGCCGTGCTCCACCGACCCCTGCAGTTCCAGGGTCTGGCGGGTGTAGGGGTCCTGATGGGCCCAGGGCAGCACCAGCAGCACCACCACGATGCAGGCGCTCGCCGCGGCCAGCACCAGCCCGGCCACCAGCCCGCGGGAGATCGGGGGCGCGGCGGGTGTCGTGCCGCTGGAGCTGAGGGGACCGGTCACAGGCGGGCAGCGGAGCGCGTCACGGTAAGGAAGGGCTGCAGGCCGCCGTTGTGAACAGCGGGTGCCAGCGGAGCTCTGACGTGGAACAATTGTGCCCTGATCGATGCGTCGGCCCACCCATGATCGAACCTCTGCTCTGCGGCATCGTGCTCGGTCTGATTCCCGTGACCCTGCTCGGTCTGTTCGTCGCCGCCTGGAACCAGTACCGCCGTGGTTCCCTGCTCGACGGCTGAATCCTGCCCCGGCAGCCGCTGTCCTGGTCCGGCGTCGTTGAGGGGTCTGGGTCAGCGGCTCTGCCTTGTCTGGCTGAGCAGTAGCAGTGAGGTGGTGCCGTAGCGGCGTTGCTCCGCCAGCTCCCAGCAACCGGGCACATCGGGGGGCGATCCTGTGGCGCATTCCAGGACCAGCAGTCCATCAGCCGCCAGCCACCCCCCCGAGGCCACGAGCGCGCTGATCGCCCCGTAGATCCCTGCGGCGTAGGGCGGATCGGCGTAGATCAGATCGAAGCTCTCCCCGGCCGGGCGCCGCAGCCAAAGTTCCACCGTGCTCGCGTGCACCTGCACCTGCGCCGTTCGGTTCAAGCCGGCTTGCACCGCCTCGAGATTCGCCCGGGCCACGGCGGCCATGCGCCGGTCCTGGTCCACCGCCACCACGGAGGCCGCCCCCCGCTGCAGGGCCTCACAGGCCATCACACCGCTGCCGCAGCAGAGGTCGAGCCAGCGGCAGCCCGCCAGGCGTGGGGCCAGGATGTTCATCACCGCCAGCCGCACCCGTGCGGGGGTGGGCCGGGCCGTGTGGCCCGGAGGACTCTGAAGCCGGCGGCCGCCGCTGAGCCGCAGGCTCATGGCTGTGAACTCTGCGGCTCCAGCCAGGCCAGCCAGCGGCGCAGGATCGCCTCCCCTTGATGGGAGGACTTCTCCGGGTGGAACTGGCAGGCACCGATCCGGCCGTTCCAGACCGCGGCGGTCACCGGATCTCCCCC